>DATCGU010000356.1:0-3189 GCA_036508735.1 Gemmatimonadaceae bacterium | reverse complement strand
ACGTGAGGTTGAAGCCGCCGATGGCCATGTTGTAGATCAGGCTGATGGTGGATTCACCCTTGTACTGGCGGCTCGCGTTGGCGATGCCCGAAAAGCCGTCGCCCGTGAGATCCACGCGGTAGTCACCCGGAACGACGGCGCCGTTGACCAGGCGCGGATTCAGCCTGTTCTGGAACGAGTTCGCCGAGCCCAGGTCGTAGCTGATGCCCAGCTTCTCGGTGCCGGTGCGATCGACGGCGATGATTCGCGCCTTGATGGCAACGAGCGGCGTGCGGACGTCGAGATCCTTGATGAAGCCCATGATGTCGCTGAGGCGCGCCTGCGTCTCTGTAATGATCAGCGAGTTGGTCTTGTCGTCCGTGGCCACCGAGCCTCGGCCACAGCCCGCCGTGGAAATTCCCGACGCGCCGCCACCGGCACCGCCAGCGTCAACCGCACCGCCACCTGCACCGCCGGCGACGGCCGCAGCCGACGTGCCGCTGCCGCCGGTTGCGCCGACTGGCGCGCCGCCCTTGACGCAGCCTGCGCTGAGCAGGTCCGCGATGGTCTTGGCGAGCGTCGCCGCCTTGGCGTAGTTCACCGGCACTATCTGGCTGACCAGCGGTTCCGAGGACTGGCGCGCCGCGATATTCTGGTAGCTGTCCACCGTGATGATCCCGCTGGAATCTTCGACGGCGGTGAGGTTCAATGACGACAGGATGGCCGCGAACGCCACGTCCCACGGCTTGTCCTTGATTTGCAGGAACGGGATCTTGAGATCGGTCACCGAGGAACCGACGACGATGGTCACGTTGGCAAACGTGGCAAAATCGGCCGCCACGTCGCGGATCGTCGCCTTCCCGGCGTCGTTCGTCCAGGTGATGCGCGGCTTGTTATTGACCACGACCTGTTGCAGCGCGAGCATCGGTTCGGGAACAGCCGGTGCGGCGGCTGGCGCACGCGCTTCGGCCGGCACGGCGATGGCCGACGCGGCCGTCTTGCCGGCGTCGCCCAGGTGCCAGGCGACGAACTGGTCGGGACCGCTCACGGCGATGCGCACGTCCTTTTCGCCCCGCACCACCGAGTACTCACGCGGACCATCGAGGTCGAGGACGAGGCGGACGACATTGGGCTTGTACTGGGCCACCCGCACGTTGATAATGCCGGCCCGCGAGACCTTGTCGTAGAAGCGCACGGGGGCGTTCAGCGTGGCACCGCGGAATTCGACGACGATGCGCCGCGGGCTATCCAGCGTGAAGTCGATGACATCCACCGCACCGTCGACGACCACCACCACCTCGGCGCGACCCGCGGCCGGCACCACGCTGAGCGAGGTCACCGACGAAGGGGAGCGCGCCCGCTCCGGCGCGGCGGCGGTGGCGCTGCGTGCGCCGACGATCAGCGCGACCGCAAGCGCGGCCAGCTGGTAGACTCGCCTCATGGCTTCCCCCTGAACTGCTGGTTCATTCCGGGCACATTCAGCTTCAGGATTTCCTGACGACTGAATCCATATTCATTGATGGTCATGACGACTTCCTGCGGCCGGATCTGCGACACGGTCGCCCGGCCGAGGACCTGGCCGACCTTGGCGCTGTACTGTTGCTGCGTACTCTGGTCGCGCATGACCGCCACCGAGTTCCTGCCGCGCGAGTCGTAGAGAATGGCCACGACGCTCAGGTCCTGGATGAGCGGGCGGATCTCGCCCGTTTCGATGGGCGACGCAAACGGGTCACGGCGACCTTCGCTGACGTAGGCAAAGACTTCGCGCTGAAAGGTGATCCGGCCTGTGGAGTCCTGGGACACCGTGGACGGCGCGGCGGCGCGGCCGCCGGATGGCGCCGCAAGCGACTTGCCGGCGGCGGGCGGGACCGCCCTCGCGGGCGCCGGCGACTGGGCGGGCATGGACGCCGGCTTGGCGGCCTGCGTCACCGCGCCGCTCTGCGCGTTGGTGGCGTCCACGCTCTTGCGCGCCGCCTCGATGGACTTGTTGATCGATGGCGGCAGCTGCGCGGCCGCGGCGTGCGCGACGGCGAACATGGCGAGTCCCTGCAACAGGCGGCGCATCAACCCTTCTTCACCGGTTTGGGCGGCGGGACAGCATCCGTGGCGGCCGCGGTGGCCGCCATCGACGACTTCACCGCATAGGCCTGGATCCGGAAATTCGCCAGCAGGGGTACCCGACTGGGCGACGCGTCCTTCGCCGACGCCGGAGTGGCGGACAACGCGAGCTGCAGCCCGAACGGGGCAACGATCCGCGGCATCGAGGCGATGCCGGTGAGCAGCGCGCCGATCTCGTGGTAGGTGCCGACGGTGCGCAGCTTGTACCGGTAGGTGTCGAACTGCTCGCCCTCAATCACCGGTTCAGGCTCGATCAAATTGATCTCGAGGCCGACGCGGCGCGCCGCCGTCGACACCTGCTCGAGCAGGGCGGGCACCTCGTTGCCGGCGGGGACAAGCGTGCGCATCAACGTGAGGTTGGCGCGCAGGCGCTGCGCTTCGGCACGGATGATCGACACGTCTCCCTTGGCCATCTGCGACTTGGCCCGCTGGTTGCCGGCGTCGAGCGAATCGACGTGCGCGGCGACGACGGCCAGCGTCTCCGCCTTGGGCGAATAGACGAAGTACCAGTATGCGCCCGCCCCGACGATGCCGAGGAAGGCGACGAAGAAGAGCAGTTGGTCACGCTGGTTCTGCGGAAGAACGGCCATGGACTACCTCACCGACACGCTGAACGGCACCGTCCGCAGCACCGAAGCATCCGGCTTCTGGTACTGCAGGTCGAGCCGGAACTCCGTCGCTTCCTTGCCCTGCTGCATCACGACGTCACTGCGCACGAGTATCACGTTCTGCAGGAACGGCGACGCCTCGAGCGCCTTCATGAAATGTGTCAACGCCTGGATGTCGACGGTGTTGCCCGTGATCTGCAGGGCGAGCACCGGCTCCTCGGCCGGCGGCTGGACCTTGGCGACGGCCCCCTTCTTGGGCGCGACCTTCGTCGCCACGCCGGCCTGCACTTCCGGCGACTCGTTGGACACCGCGCTGGTCTGGGCGATGGCGCGCAGCCAGACGTAGGGCGGCAGGGCGCGGCTCACCTCGTCGAGCACGTGCGGCCAGATGAGGCGCGTGCCGTCGATGGTCGTGATGACGGCGATCTGCTTGCGCACCGAATCGCGCTGGGCCTCGGCGTGCACGCGCTCGGCAATGACCGAG
>DATCGU010000355.1:0-2112 GCA_036508735.1 Gemmatimonadaceae bacterium | reverse complement strand
GCAGGAACGCCGTCTCGGTGGGAAAGATGTTCGCCACGCGATCCTGGTAGAACAGCGCGAGGCACTCGTCGGTGAGCGACCCCTTCTCCACCCGTTCGGTGAAGGCATAGGTGTCGGCATTCTCGATCAGCAGCTGCAGCTCGCGCCGGTACGGCGGCGCGGCGAGGGCGTTCATGAGCGTCGTCTTCCCGGAGAAGAGGTTGCCCATGATGCCGATGTGAAAGTTCATGACTTCGCCTTCTCCTTTTCCCACGAATCGCGCAGCGTCACCGTGCGGTTGAACACCAGCGCCCCCGGCCTGGAGTCCTCATCGGAGATGAAGTAGCCCGTGCGCTCGAACTGGTACCGCGTGCCGATGGCGTCGCCGGCCACGCTCGGCTCCACCTTGGCGCCCTTCAGCACGATGAGCGAATCGGGGTTGAGCACCGAGGTGAAGTCCTGGCCGTCGGGCACGTCGTCGGGATCGGGGATCGTGAACAGCTTGTCGTAGAGGCGCAGTTCGCAGTCCACGGCGTGCGCCGCCGACACCCAGTGGATGGTGCCCTGCACCTTGCGCGCATCGGGGGCGTTGCCGCCACGCGTCTCCGGATCGTAGGTGCAGCGCAGCTCGACCACCTCGCCGGCGGCGTCCTTGATGACGTCCCGGCACGTGATGAAGTAGCCGTAGCGCAGGCGCACCTCGCGCCCCGGCGCCAGGCGAAAGAACTTCTTCGGCGGGTCTTCCATGAAGTCGTCGCGCTCGATGTAGATCTCGCGGGCAAACGGCACCTTGCGGGAGCCGGTGAGCGGCACGTCGTGGGGATAGTACGGCGCCTCGAGCTCGTCCACCTCCCCCTGCGGAAAATTGGTGATCACCACCTTGAGGGGCTTGGTGACGCATAGCGCGCGGGGCACGCGCATGTTCAGGTCGCTGCGCACCGCGTGCTCGTAGTTGGCCATCTCGGTGCGCGCCGGCTTGCGGGCGACGCCGACGCCGTCGGCGAATGCCCGGATGGCCTCCGGCGTGACGCCACGACGGCGGATGCCGGCCAGCGTGTGCAGGCGCGGATCGTCCCAGCCGGCCACGTGCCCGTCATTCACGAGCTTCAGCAGCTTGCGCTTGCTCACCACCGTGTAGTCGAGCACGAGGCGCGCGAATTCGGTCTGCTCGGGCGGTTTCTCGAAGCCGGCCGCATGCACGAGCCAGTCGTAGATGTCCTTGTTGTCCTTGAACTCCAGGGTGCACAGCGAATGCGTGATCCCCTCGATGGCGTCGCTGAGGCCGTGCGCGAAGTCGTACAGCGGGTAGATGCACCAGGCATCGCCACGGCGGTAATGCGAGGCGTGGGCGATCCGCATCAGGATGGGATCGCGCATGATCATGTTGGGATGCGCGAGGTCTATCTTGGCCCGCAGCACGTGCGTGCCGTCGGCGAACTCACCCGCCTTCATGCGCACCAGCAGGTCGAGGTTCTCGCCGACGCTGCGATCACGGTAGACGCTCGGCGTCCCCGGCTTCGTCACCGTGCCGCGGTGCGCGCGCACTTCGTCCTCGCTTTCGCTGTCGACGTACGCCTTCCCCTGCTCCACCAGCTTCAAGGCAATGTCGTACAGCTGCTCGAAGTAGTCGCTGGCGTAGTACTCGGCGTCCCACTCGAAGCCCAGCCACCGGATGTCGCGCTTGATGGCGTCGACGTACTTGATGTCTTCAGTGAATGGGTTGGTGTCGTCGAAGCGCAAGTGCACCCGGCCGCCGAACTCCCGGGCGATGCCGAAGTTCAAGCAGATGGACTTGGCGTGCCCGATGTGCGGATAGCCGTTGGGCTCGGGCGGAAACCGCGTGCAGATGGTTCGCCCGAACTTGTTGGACGCCTGGTCCGCGGCGACCATCTCTCTGATGAAGTCCCGGCGAGGGGTCTCCGTGCTCACAAGCGTACCTGGGTTTGGGGGTCCAGTCTCCGAACCCGGGAAAAATACACTCGCGCGAGGAGGTTTGGCGTCCCCTATCGGGCTCCGAGCGGACTCTCACGGATACCGGTGATCAGAACCCCGGCCGCAGCTCCACCACGCCAGCCGTGCCGGGGACGGCCGGGTCATTGTCGCCGGGTCCGCTGGCCCCGCCCGTGCGCCGCT
>DATCGU010000354.1:0-2468 GCA_036508735.1 Gemmatimonadaceae bacterium | reverse complement strand
TTTCGACGCATCGGGCCAGGCGGCCGACGTTACCTGAACGCGTGCGTTCGAGTAGATCTCAGAATGGCGTAATCGGCAGCGGCGGCACGCGGGCGTGGGGTTTCGCGCGCGGTGGAGGAGAATGGCGCACCTGTTGAAACGCACAATTGGCGGGTGATAACCGCTTACATGAACGTGACGAAGAAGCCTGTTGTTGCGCTGTTTGCGGCAGTCCTGATGGTTGCGGCGGGGTCGGCGGTTCTGCTCGGATCGTTCCGGCAGATGCGCGATGCCGCGGCGCTCCGAAGGCAGAGTCTCGTGGTGCTGAGCAGTGCGAACGAACTGCTCTCGTCGATGGCGGATGCCGAAACCGGTCAGCGCGGGTTCTTGCTCACCGGCGACGAAACCTTCCTGGATCCGTATTTGGCGGTGCGTGACAGCATTGCCGTGCGACTGGGCGCCTTGCGGCGACTGAGCGCCGACAGCGCAGCCCGCCGGGACCTGGATGCACTGGCTCCCCTGCTGAAAGCCAAACTGGCGGGGATGGCGCACGTCATCGAACTGCGCCGCAGCGGGGATGTGGCAGGCGCGCAATCAGTGGTGCTCGGTGGTGCAGGCAAGCGAATGATGGACTCCATTCGCGTGGTGATGCGCACGGTCACTGCCACCGAGGCGGCTGCGCTGGCGCGAAACGACGAGGCGCTGAATGCCGACCTTCGCCGATTGCTGGTGCTCATCATTGCCACCAGCCTGCTGGCGCTGGCCTGTGCCGTTGCGTTCGCCTACTGGACCCAGCAACGCGTCCGGCAGCAGCTGGCCGATGCCCTGCATCTCGAGACGGAGCAGTCACTCGACACACAGGAAGCGGCGAACGTCGCGCTGCAACAGATCAACGCCACCCTGGCGGAGAGCGAGGAACGCTTTGAAGTGACGCTCGCGTCCATCGGTGATGCGGTGATGACGACCGACGCCAGCGCACGCGTGTCGGGCCTCAATCCCATTGCCGAGAAGCTCACCGGCTGGACCGCGGCGCAAGCCGCGGGGCAACAGGTGAGCGAGGTCTTCCGGATCATCAACAAGGAAACGCGCCAGCCCGCCACGATCCCGGTGGCGGAGACATTGGCCCACGGAACGGTACAAGGCCTGGCCAACCACACGGTGCTGATTGCCCGCGATGGTTCCGAGCGCGACATCGCCGACAGTTGCGCACCGATTCGCGACCGCGCCGGACAGGTGATCGGGGCCGTGCTCGTGTTCCGCGATGTCACGGCGGAATACGCCGTGCAGCAGACCCTGAACGACAGTTCCGCGCTGATCGAATCGGTCCTCGCCACCGCGGCTGACGGCATCATCACCTTCCATGCCAGCGTCGGCATTGTCGCCAAGGCCAACCCCGCCGCCGAGCGCATCTTCGGATATCCCGCCGCCGAGCTCATTGGAAAGGAGTTCAGCCTGCTCGTGCCGGAACTTGAGCGCGACCAGCTGGCGCACGCGCTCGAGTATTACCGTCCGAGTGAAGAAGCACGCGCCAAGGGTCTGGGACGCGAGGTCATGGGCCGGCGCAAGAACGGCAGCTCTGTCCCGATCGAACTGGCCGTGAGCGAGATGATGCTGGCTGGCGAGCGGTACTTCACGGCCATCGTGCGTGACATCACCGCCCGCAAGGAGGCGGAGGCGGCGCTGCTCCGAGCGGGGCCGCTGCAGAGTGCGATCTTCAACAGCGCCAACTTCTCGAGCATCGCCACCGACGCCAAGGGTGTCATCCAGATCTTCAACGTCGGCGCCGAACGGATGCTGGGCTACGCCGCGTCCGACGTGATGAACAAGATCACGCCGGCCGACATTTCGGATCCCCGGGAAGTCATCGCGCGGGCCCAAGCGCTCAGCGCCGAACTGGGCACGCCGATCGCCCCGGGCTTTGAGGCGCTGGTGTTCAAGGCGTCGCGCGGCATCGAGGACATCTACGAGCTGACGTACATCCGCAAGGATGGCAGCCGGTTCCCGGCGGTGGTCTCCGTCACGGCCCTGCGCGATGCCGACGACACGATCATCGGCTACCTGCTCATCGGCACCGACAACACGGCGCGCAAGCTCGCCGAAGCGGCGCTCCTCAAGGCCGGGGCCCTGCAGAATGCCATCTTCAACAGCGCCAACTTTTCGAGCATCGCCACTGACGCGAAGGGCGTGATTCAGATCTTCAACGTCGGGGCGGAACGCATGCTGGGCTACACGGCCGCCGAAGTGATGAACAAGATCACCCCGGCCGACATTTCCGATCCGCAGGAAGTGATCGCGCGTGCCAAAGCGTTGAGCGTCGAGCTCGGAACCCCGATTACGCCGGGCTTCGAGGCATTGGTGTTCAAGGCCTCGCGCGGGATCGAGGACATCTACGAGCTGACCTACTTCCGCAAGGACGGGAGCCGGTTCCCGGCGGTGGTGTCGGTGACGGCGCTACGCGATGCTCAAAACGCGATCATCGGCTATCTGCT
>DATCGU010000353.1:0-2729 GCA_036508735.1 Gemmatimonadaceae bacterium | reverse complement strand
GCGAGGGCGATTCCGAGGATGGCGCCCAGGGCAAGCATGACCGCCTTTTTCGGGAACGCCGGGTCGTCGGGATTCGCCACGCGAGGGACGTCCACGACCTTGATCCGGTCCTGGCGCAACACGTCGCGAAGCTCTGCCTGCTTGAGCTGCTTCTGAAGAGCGAGATACGTGGCCTCGAACAACGTGCGGTCGCGAACGAGCCGGCCGTACTGCATGGCTGCGCCTGGCATGGCGTTCAGCGTGTCGGCGAGTGCCGTCACCGTGCGGACGGTCATCGCGAGCTGCTGATCGAGACTTTCGAGATACTGCGGACCGATTCTGTAGAGCTGCCGCTCGATTTCCGTAATACGGTCGGTGAGCTGCTTGTACTCCGGATTGGCGTCCGTGCGCCGAACGCCGAGCTCGGCGCGTTTGTTCTCGAGGTCGACCAGACTTTGTAAGAGATCCTGAATGGCGCGGTTGGTGATGAGCGACGGAAACGTCGCGAGCTGGCGGTAGGCGGTGGCATCGGTGCCACCTCGTGACTTCTGCTCGATGATCGCCAACATGCGCGCCAGCGCGTTGCGCTCGGTGCTGATCGCGTCCACATGCGCGCTGATCGCGCTGATACGCTTCACCTGCGCCGACGCCTGCTCTTCCGGCGCGATCAACCGGTTGCGCTCCTCGAACGCGCGCAGCGCGCTTTCCGCAGCGGCGAGCTTTCGGGCGGTGGAGTCCACCTGAAAACGGAGCTGGGCGACGGTCGTTGTGTCCTGGTTCCGCTCCGTCCTGGTGCTGTAGGCGATGTATTCGCCGATGAGGGTATTCACGAGCTGTGCGGCAAGCACGCGATCGGGATCTTCGAACGAGACCTCCACGAGCCTGGATCCGCCTTCCTGGCGGGCAATCACGAGCCGTTTCTCGAGCAGCTTGTGAACCTCGTAGCGCGGCAGGAACTTGATGACGATCTTGCTTGGGCCTGCACCGAGCAGCTTGGGTATCAGCGTGACGATCGTGCCGCCGATCTGTACCGGAACGCCGGGGATCATGGCGGTTGGCAGGTTGGGTACGTCGTCGAGCTTCTTGTGTTCCACTCGATAGTGCCCGCCGCCCATGCGGGTGAGTGTGAGTTTGCCGTCCGCATCGACCGCGGGGTCGATGACCCGGGTGGACAGAACGGCGGCGCGGCTGCCTGACGGCGAGGTGAGGCGAACGCCGAGGGCGAGCGAATCGATCGTGGCGTCGGCGACGCGGTCGCTGCGCAGCACACCAACCTCGGTCTCCAACTCGTCGCGGCCGAGGCTGAGCAGACCTCCAGCTCCTCCGGGAAGAGATGCTGATGCTTGATCGGCGAGGGCCGACATGGCGGACGGACCCTGACTCTGGGTGTCGATGCGGAGCCGGGCCGCGCTCCGGTAGCGAGGCGTGGCAGCAAAGGCATAGATCGCCACCGCCGCGAACACGGTGAATGCAATGCCGAGCACCAGCCAGCGGCGGAGTGCGATGCGGCGAGCCAGCTCGCGGATTGACGTGGGAGCCGGGCCGTCGGTGGCGGTCATCAGTATCAGTGGGTGGTGGAGAGCGTGGCGGACTACCGATGCAGGATCGTGATGAGGATCCCGGCGGCCGAAATGAGGGTGGAGGCGACTACGGCGCCGTTGCGCTCAACCCACGAGCGCCGATCGACGAACACCTGGTCGTTGGAATGGACTCCGGCCTGAAGGAGAATGCTCTCGACCGACACTGCGTTGACAATGGTCTTACCGCCTCGGACGACGCGGACGCGGTGGAGATCGCCATTCGGCGTCGCTCCCCCGGCCAGCGCCACGAGCCCGGCGAGACTCAATGTGGGGTCGGCCAGGTATTGGCCCGGCTTCGTCACCTCGCCGAGCACTTGCACCCTGCGCAGAGGTGTGAGCGTCACCGACGGGTTCTTCAATTGGCGTCCGTACTCGGCGAGCAGTGAGTCGCGCAACGTTTCCCAAGGCCGTCCGGTAACTCTGATCATTCCAAGCATGGGAAGCGTCAACCGGCCCGCCTCGTCCACCTTGAAGTCTCCGGTCAGATCTTTCTCACGCCAGACGGCGGTACGCACCACGTCGCCGGGCTCCAGCGTGAACGGCGGCTCAGTCAGCGACGAGTCCACGGCCCGAGACGCTTGAGCGTGAGCCGCCGAGGGAGTGGCGAAAACAAAGCAGGCAAGCACCAGAAGGAGGTGCGGGCATCGCATGGTCGAGCGGATTGGTGTCGTCATTGCACGACGAGTAGGTTAATTCCCCGCTACGCCTATAGCGAGGTCACGCGCTGACGCGTGGCTCATTTCCGGTAGCCAGGGGGTCGCGATATTGTACGTCGAACCCTACGCGCATCATCCACCGCTTCAGTGACAACTGCCTCGTCCCCCGCCGGACTCGACTCACCCGCTGCATGCCCGCCCGGCGGTCTCTTCCTCGCGAAGAACGCCGGCGCGCTGTTCGTTGGACAGGCTGTGGGATTGGTGGTCCCGCTCCTCACGATCCCCTATCTCGCGCGGGTGCTGGGTCCGACGGGCTGGGGACCGGTGCTCGCGGCGCAGGCGCTCGGGAACTGGCTGTTGCTCGTGCTCGAGTTTGGCTTCGAGCTCTCCGGGACGCGGGCCGTGGCCCGTGCGCGGACGGAACCGCACACGATGTCAGACGTGGTGCACGGCGTGCAGAGCGCGAAAGCCGTCCTGGCGTTGTCTGCGCTGCCAATCGTCGTCATCGGCCTGA
>DATCGU010000352.1:0-5996 GCA_036508735.1 Gemmatimonadaceae bacterium | reverse complement strand
TCAGCCAGGACGAGGCCGGGATGAAAAAACTATTTAAACAATTCTCGTTTCCGGGCGGTATCTCCAGTCACGTCGCGCCAACGACGCCCGGATCGATTCACGAGGGCGGCGAACTGGGGTACTCCCTGAGCCATGCGTTCGGCGCCGCGTTCGACAATCCGGGATTGATCGTCGCTTGCATCATCGGCGACGGCGAGGCGGAAACAGGTCCGCTGGCCACGGCATGGCAGTCCAACAAGCTGCTCGATCCCGTCACCGACGGCGCCGTGCTGCCGATCTTGCATCTCAACGGCTACAAGATCAGCAATCCAACCGTGCTCGCCCGCATCGAGCCCGACGAGCTGGAGCAGTTTCTTCGCGGCTGCGGCTGGGCGCCGCTGTTCGTCGAGGGCGACGAGCCGGAGACGATGCATCAGCTGATGGCCGCCGCCGTCGAACAAGCCGTCGTCGACATACGTCAGATGCAGCAGCACGCGCGCGACAGCAAGGACACGACACGGCCGCGCTGGCCAATGATCGTGCTCAAGTCGCCGAAGGGTTGGACCGGACCCAACGTCGTCGACGGCCTGCAGGTCGAGGGCACGTTCCGCTCGCATCAGGTGCCGCTCCTGGTGGACGCCGCGCATCCGGAGCACGTGCAGCAGCTCGAGCAGTGGATGAAGAGCTACAAGCCGGAGGAGTTGTTCGACGCGGATGGCCGACTCAACGCCGAGCTGGCCGAGCTCGCGCCCAAGGGCGACCGCCGCATGGGCGCGAATCCGCACACCAATGGCGGGCTTCTGCTGCAGGATCTGCGGATGCCGGATTTTCGCGCGCACGCGCTGCATGTGCCATCACCCGGCGCGGTGGACGGACAGGACACCATCGTGCTGGGCCGATTCCTCCGCGACGTCGCGACGCTGAATCAGGATCACCGGAACTTCCGGATCTTCGGTCCCGACGAGACGCTTTCGAATCTGCTCGGCGCCGTGTTCGAGACGACGGATCGTCAGTGGGATGCGCGGGTGCAGGGCAACGACGAGTTCCTCGCGCCGGCCGGCCGGGTAGTCGACTCCATGCTGAGCGAACACCAATGCGAAGGATGGCTCGAGGGATATCTCCTCACCGGGCGTCACGGGCTGTTCAACAGCTACGAGGCGTTCATCCGCATCGTCGATTCGATGTTCAGCCAGCACGCCAAGTGGTTGAAGGTGACTGCGGAGTTGCCATGGCGGCGGAAGATTGCGTCACTGAACTATCTGCTCGCGTCGCACGTCTGGCAGCAGGATCACAACGGGTTCACCCATCAGGATCCCGGCTTCCTCGATCACGTCATCAACAAGAAGGCGGACATCGTACGCGTGTACCTGCCGCCCGACGCGAATTGTCTGCTGTCGGTGTTCGATCACTGCCTGCGGAGTCGGCACTATGTCAACGTGGTCGTGGCCGGGAAACACCCGCTGCCGCAGTGGTTGACGATGGAAGAGGCGGTCGTGCACTGCACCGAGGGCATCGGCATCTGGCAGTGGGCGAGCAACGATCAGGGCGAAGAGCCCGACGTGGTCATGGCGTGCTGCGGAGACACGCCCACGTTGGAGATCCTGGCCGCGGTGTCGATCCTGCGCGAACATCTGCCCGACCTCAAGATGCGCGTGATCAACGTCGTCGATCTCATGCGGCTGCAGCCCAGCTCGGAACACCCGCACGGCCTGACCGACAGCGACTACGACTCGCTGTTCACCACCGACAAACACATCGTGTTCGGTTTTCATGGCTATCCGTGGCTGGTCCACCGCCTCACCTATCGGCGAACCAACCACAAACTCCACGTGCGCGGCTACAAGGAAGAGGGCACGATCACTACGCCGTTCGACATGCGCGTGCAGAACGATCTCGATCGGTTCCATCTTGTGCAGGACGTGGTGGATCGCGTCCCGGGCCTCGGCGCGAAGGCTGCGTACTTGAAGCAGATGATCAAGGACAAGCTCATCGAGCACAAGCAATACATCGACGCGCACGGCCAGGACATGCCGGAGATTCGGAATTGGAAATGGACGACCCCTGTCGGGAGCAATGCCGACACGGGCCTCGCGGCAACCACCCTCAGTCCCGCACTCACGTGAACAAGGAAACGCCCAGTCATAAAGAGCACGCGCGGGACGGCGGCGCCATGCATCCAGCACACGGTCCCTATTGGACGCGCGCCCACCGGGATTGGCGGGTGTGGGTGGGCGCGGTGCTCATGGCCATTGCTCTGAGCGTCTTCGTCCTCAGCGGCGACTTGGGGTGGCTTTACCGCGCACGACAGCAGCAGGCGCCGCCAGTCGGTAGCTCGCATGGCTGACGCGGCCACCACGCCAAATCTTGGCGAGGTCGTGTCGGTGCGCGGCAGCGTCGTGGACATCCACTTCAACGACCGCTTGCCCGCGGTGTATTCGGTGCTTCGCACGGGGAAGGACAAGCAGGTCGTCATTGAAGTGCTCACCCAGCGTGATGCGCGCTGCGTACGCGGCATCGCCTTGACGCCGACACAGGGTCTCGCGCGCGGCATGGTGGTGGAGGACACGGGCGGCCCGTTGCGGGCACCAGTGGGCAAGACCATCCTGTCGCGCATGTTCGACGTCTTCGGCAACGCCATCGACCGGCAACCGGCGCCAGCGGACGTGACGTGGCGCACCGTGCATCGCGCCCCGCCGCCATTGTCCGCGCGGTCCACTACTTCGGAGATCTTCGAGACGGGCATCAAGGTCATCGACGTACTCGTGCCGCTGGAGCGCGGCGGCAAGGCGGGGCTCTTCGGCGGAGCGGGCGTAGGCAAGACAGTGCTGCTCACCGAAATGATCCACAACATGATCGGTCACGAGAAAGGCATCAGTATCTTTTGTGGTATTGGCGAACGGTGCCGGGAGGGCGAGGAACTCTACCGGGGCATGAAGGATGCTGGCGTGCTACCAAACATGGTCATGGTGTTCGGTCAGATGAATGCGCCACCAGGCAGCCGGTTTCGCGTCGGGTTCTCGGCGCTGACGATGGCCGAGTACTTCCGCGATGACGAGCACCGGGACGTATTGCTGCTCATCGACAACATCTTCCGCTTCATACAGGCCGGTATGGAGGTGTCGGGGCTGATGGGGCAGATGCCATCGCGCCTCGGCTATCAGCCCACAATGAGTACGGAGTTGTCGGGGCTCGAAGAACGCATCGCAAACACGAAGACGGGCGCCATCACATCGATCCAGGCGGTGTACGTGCCCGCCGACGACCTGACTGATCCTGCCGCCGTGCACGCGTTCTCCCACCTGTCCGCGTCGGTCGTGCTCTCGCGGGAACGGGCGGGCGAAGGGCTGTTTCCCGCCATCGACCCCCTGCAGTCAAGCTCCAGCATGGCCACGCCGGGCATCGTCGGCGAGCGACACTATGCGCTGGCGCAGGAAATCAGGCGGACGCTCGCGCAGTACGCGGCACTCAAGGACATCATCGCGATGCTAGGGCTGGAACAGCTCTCGCCGGACGACCGCAAGGTGGTGGTTCGCGCCCGACAGCTGGAGCGTTTTCTCACGCAGCCGTTCTTCACCACGGAAAAGTTCACGGGCCTCGCGGGAAAGTCGGTGAGTCTCGCGGATTCGCTGGACGGATGCGAGCGCATCATGCGCGACGAGTTCAAGGATTACCCGGAGCGTGCGCTGTACATGATCGGTGCGATCAGCGAAATCAAGGGAAAACCACAACCGGACACACGCGCGAAGGCGGCCACACCACCGGCAACGGCCAGCGCTCCGGCGGGTGTGACATGAACCTCAAGGTGCTCCTCCCATTTCAGGTGTTCACGGACGAGAGCGGCGTGTCGCGAATCGTCGCGGAGACGCGTGAGGGATCGTTCGGGTTGTTGCCGCACCGGCTTGACTGCGTTGCGGCACTCGCGCCGGGAATCCTGACGTACAAGACGGCAGCGGGGGCCGAGATCTACATGGCGGTTGATCAAGGCGTGCTGGTAAAGACTGGCGACGACGTGCTCGTCTCCGTTCGACGCGCGTTGCGCGGCACGGATCTCGGCCACTTGAAGGAACAGGTGGACAAGGAGTTTCTGACGCTGGACGAGGCCGAGAAGACGATGCGCGTCGTCATGACGAAGCTGGAGGCCGGATTCCTGCGGCGGTTCGCGAGGATGTCCTCATGAGTGTCGAACCGAATGAGGCACCCCCGAAGGACCAATCGAGCTTTGCAACGGAAGTTGGTGTCAAGGCTGCGCGTAAGCTCAACGCGCAAGCTCATCCCGCCAAAGGGGTCTGGTTCGGCCTGGGCATGATGGGGCTCATCGGCTGGTCTGTATCGGTTCCAACGCTGCTCGGCGCAGGGCTTGGCCTCTGGCTTGATCAGCATCATCCGGGGAAGCACGCGTGGACGCTGGCGCTCATGGCTGCCGGACTTGTGATCGGGTGCGTGAATGCATGGCACTGGGTCGCGAACGAGGACAAGGCGATGCGGGATGAACAGGGGGCTTCCGATGCGTGAGCATCTGCCGCTCGTCGTTGCGTTCGCGTGTGGGCTGCTGCTGGGCGCCGTGTTCTTCGGTGGCCTCTGGTTGACCGTGCGATTCGCCATCTCCTCCAGCCGAATTGCCTTCTGGTTCTTGACCAGTTTCCTCGCGCGGACGAGCATTGCGCTCGGCGGATTCTACCTCGTGGCGCGAGATGGTTGGGAGGGACTGCTGTCGTGTCTGCTCGGATTCATTGCGGCGCGACTCATCGTGACATGGCTCACACGACCGATTGCGACGATTCACGTAAGGGCAACCGAGACGGGTCGTGCGACTTAGCCCCGATCAACTGATCTTCTGGCAGCACGGGTTTTTCGTGCTCAACGGCACCATCCTGTTCACGTGGGCGTTGATGTTCGTGCTGGTCGCAGGGTCATGGCTCATCACGCGCAGACTCTCCACGGAACAAACGCGCTCGCGTTGGCAGAACCTGCTGGAGATCGTCGTCACGGGGATCGACAAGCAGATCGAGGAAGTGGGCCTTCCGCATCCCGAAAAGTACATCGGCTTCATCGGCACCCTGTTTCTGTTCGTCGGGCTGGCGGCGCTGTGCACCGTCATACCGGGATACGAGCCGCCAACCGGATCGCTATCGACCACGGCGGCGCTGGCGCTGTGCGTGTTCGTGGCCGTGCCGCTCTTCGGCATCGAGCAGAACGGCATCGCCGGCTACCTCAAGTCCTACCTCGCGCCGACGCCGCTCATGCTGCCGTTCAACATCATCAGCGAGTTATCGCGCACCCTGGCACTCGCGGTCCGCTTGTTCGGCAACATGATGAGCGGTGCGATGATCATCGCCATCCTGCTCACCATCACGCCGTTTGTGTTTCCGATCGTGATGACCGCCCTTGGCCTGCTCACCGGCATGGTGCAGGCCTACATCTTCAGCATCCTCGCCGCCGTGTACATCGCGGCCGCCACACGCAGTCGCGCAGCGAAGCCGGAACCCGCGCCCGCGACATGACGCACCCGAGACACTCACAGAGGACAGACCGTGGATAACATGACGACGATCGCGGTGGCATCGATTGTCACCGCCGGTATCACCACCGGCTTCGGCACGATGGGACCCGCGCTCTCGGAAGGCAAAGCGGTGGCGTCCGCATTGACGTCGCTCGCACAACAGCCCGACGCCTCGGCCACCATTACGCGTACGCTGTTCGTCGGACTGGCGATGATCGAGTCCACGGCCATCTACTGCTTCGTGGTCTCGATGATTCTTATTTTCGCCAACCCATTCTGGAACCACGTCATCGCCCAAGCGACAGGAAAGTGAGCCTATGTTGATCGACTGGTTCACGATCGGCGCGCAAGCGCTCAACTTCCTCATCCTGGTGTGGTTGCTGAAGCGCTTTCTTTACAAGCCCATCCTCCACGCTGTTGATGCGCGGGAGATGCGGATTGCCGGGGAACTCGCGGATGCCGACGCGAAGAAGGCCGAAGCGCAAAAGGAGCGCGACGAGTTCCAGCACAAGAATGA
>DATCGU010000351.1:0-9611 GCA_036508735.1 Gemmatimonadaceae bacterium | reverse complement strand
CGCGCCGCCGGCGTGCTGGCGGACACGCAGGCACTGCGAATCCTGGCCCGCGACCGCAACGACAATGTGAAGGAAGCGGCCGTTGACGCGCTGTCGAAGTTGGCCGGGCACCAGTACGACGACCTGTTCTCGCTGGCTCTTGAGGCGCGGGGTTTTCAGGCCGTGCGGGCGGGCGCGCGCGCCCTGAAGGGAAGCGTGCCGGGAAGCGGCGTTCGCGACGCCGTGATCGCCGCCGCCTTCCGCCTGCGTGCGGATTCCAGCGAGACGTCGCGCGATGCGCGCATGGAAGTGATGGCGCGCATCGCCGAGTTCGCCGAAGCGTCCGACGCCTTCCAGGTGGCGGCGCTGGCGGTGGACTTTGACTGTGAAGTAGCCAGGTCGGCGGCGACAATCGCGTCGAAGCTCGGCATGCCCACCGAACCACGCTGCACGCCCTTTGTGCGCACGCTTCCGGCTGATGCCGTGCGGCTGGCGCTTGGCGATGACGTACGGTTGCGCGTGGTGATGGCGCCGGCGAGCGGCGGCGGGTCATTCGAGGTGCGGCTGCGCGGCGACGTGGCGCCGATCATGGCCGCTCGCGTTCTCGCGCTCTCGCGCGCTCACTACTATGACGCCCTCGCCTGGCACCGGGTCGAACCCGACTTCGTGATCCAGGGACCAAGCCGCGGCGACAACGAGTATGTGGGTCACCCCCGGTTCCTGCGCGACGAGCTGGGCACCGTGCCGCACGTGCGCGGCACAGTGGGCATGAGCACGCGCGGCCACGACACGGGCGACGCGCAGTGGTTCGTGAACCTCAAGGACAACCTTCGGCTGGGGCGCGACTACTCGGTGTTCGGCGAGATCATCCAGGGCATCGAAGTGGCCGACGGCGTGCTGGAAGGAGACGTAATCCAGCGCATCGAGGTGGTGCGAACGGCACGGTCAGCGCGCTAAGCGCGCCATGCGCGCGCCGGCAACCGCGCGTCACGCAAGCGTTATCCCTGCCGGAACAGCTCCGGAATCTCGGCCTGGGCGAGCGGGCGCGACCGGTCGATCAACCCGACAAGGTGCGCGGCTTCGCCAAGCACCTCGGCGGGTGTGCGTCCGGCATCGCGCAGCTCGCGCACGCCCGAATCGCCCGCCGACTTGCTGAGCTTCTCGCCGTTCGGCTTCAGCACGAGCGGATGATGAAGGAAGTGCGGGGAACGGCGACGCCCGAGCAGGCGGGCAAGAGCGCGCTGCCGTCCGGTGGAGGGCAG
Organism: Gemmatimonadaceae bacterium; assembly: GCA_036508735.1. Taxonomy (GTDB): domain Bacteria; phylum Gemmatimonadota; class Gemmatimonadetes; order Gemmatimonadales; family Gemmatimonadaceae; genus PNKL01. The sequence goes on along the minus strand of DATCGU010000351.1, from coordinate 8,370 downwards.
CAGGTCTTCGCCGCGAATCACAACGTCGATGTCCTGCTCGAGATCGTCCACCGTCACGGCAAACTGGTACGTCCATTGACCAAGGCGGTCGCGCAAGAGCAGGTCCCCGCACTGTGTCCTCGGCTGCTGCTCCTGCGGTCCCAGCAGCAGGTCGAAGAAGCGTTCGCGCGCACCGCCGAGCTTCAAGCGCCGCTGCAGCGACGCGTCGGGTGGGAGCGCGGCGTCACGACAGGTGCCGGGATAGCGCATTTCTTCATTGGGCTGATCCGGGACCAGCCACGCGATGTCGGCGCGCGAACAACGGCACACATACACCAGGCCGCGCAGTTCGAGCGCGGTGATGGCCGCGGCGTAGCGCCACTCGTTGTCGCTCTGCCGAAAGTTGGTGGTGTCCGCGCGGAACTCGGCGGTCGTCCCTTCGTCGGGCACGAATCCCAGCCAGTCGAGGTCGTCGAGCAGCGCACGCTCGTACTCGACGCGGCAGCGTGAGCGGTCATGGTCCTCGATGCGAAGTGCCACGCGGCCATCGTTGGCGCGCGCGACTCCCCACACGTAGATCGCATTGACGACGTGGCCGAGGTGCAGGTACCCGGTGGGGGCCGGCGCGAACCGCGTGCGCCAGCCCGGAGCGAGCCCGCGCAGCCCGAAGGGAGCCACTCAGCGCGTTGGCGTGAGGTTACGCCGGGTCAGCCACGTGACGACGGACCGCTGCGTCCGCGTCCGCCGCCGCGCCGCGGAGACGATGGCTTGGTGCCGCTGCGGGTTGGCGCGCTTGGGCGTCCCCCCTTCTTGGCCGCGGCCCGCGCGCGATCGTCCGCCTTCTTGGCACGGATCACGGCAATGCGCTCGGCGAGCGGAATCTCCAGCCTGGTCTCGATCTTGGCGTTGTAGTCGAAGTCGGGCACGGTGACGCGGGGCAACCGCTTGCTGATCGCCTTTTCGATGGCGCGCAACTCCTCCTCCTCGGCGGGCGACACCAGCGTGAATGCTTCGCCGGTCAGCTCGGCGCGTGCCGTGCGTCCCACGCGGTGGATGTAGTCATCGGGCACGTTGGGAACGTCGAAGTTCACGACGTGACCCAGCGCCTCCACGTCGATGCCGCGCGCGGCGATGTCGGTGGCCACGAGCACGCGATACGTGCCGTCCTTGAACCCCTTGAGCGCCGCGGTACGCTGGGCCTGCGAGCGGTTTCCGTGGATACGCTCTGCCTTGACGCCCTTCTTCACCAGGAATTCCGCCAGGCGGTTGGCACGGTGCTTGGTGCGGGTGAAGACCAGCGCCTCCTTCATGTCGCCGCGCTGGAGCAACGCGAGGAAGAGCGCCGACTTCAGCTCCTGGTGCACTGGATACACCGCCTGCGTGATGCCCACGGCTGGCTGTGAACGGCGCTCCAGGTTGATCGACGCCGGGTTCTTGAGCATCTCGCGCGCCAGCGCCCCGATAGGGCCGGGCATGGTGGCGCTGAAGAACAGCGTCTGCTTGCGCGGCGGCAGGTGCTTGAGGATGCGCTTGATGTCCGGCAGGAAGCCCATGTCGAGCATCCGGTCGGCCTCATCGAGCACCAGGTACTCCAAGTGCGCCAGCTTGGCGTACGGCTGGCGGAAATGGTCGAGCAGGCGTCCCGGTGTGGCAACGATGACGTCGACGCCCGTGCGGAATGCGTGTTCCTGCGGTCCCATGCCCATGCCGCCAAACACCGCCGCGGCAGTGATGGGAGTATGCACCGCCACCTCGTTGAGGTCCTCGACGATCTGGGCGGCGAGTTCACGCGTCGGCGTGATCACGAGCCCACGAGTGACGCCGCGCTTCTCCTCAATCAGATGGTGAAGGATGGGAAGCAGGAAGGCCAGCGTCTTGCCGCTTCCCGTCTGGGCGCAGGCCAGGAGGTCGCGGCCCTCGAGGGCGGGTGGGATGGCGTCTAGCTGGATCGGGGTCGGGCGGGTGAAGCCGAGTTCCTTGAGCCCCCGCTGGAGGGAGGCATGCAACTTCAATGTGACAAAGGCCACTGGATGTTCGGAAGTGAGGAGCGGGCGTTGTTCGCCCACCTGCAAGGTAATCACTTATGACACGGCACCGTGCGTCGAGGCGTCTCTGTGAGAGGAGCGCCTAGCGCAGGAACCGCTCGGCGAGCTGTTCCAGCCGGTCGTCACCCTCGGCTCTCGCCCGCACCAGGATGCGCTGCACATGGGGCTTGAGCGCAGGCTCGCCCCAGTAGTAGCCCGTGGCCATCTCGGCACTCCCGGTGTCGCCGGTGCGCGCCGCCTCGAGCAGGGCCGCCGCCGCCTCGCCGTCAAATGCAGGATCCTCGCGCGCCGGCAGGGCAAAACGCCTGGATGGGTCGCCCCAGTTGCCGTCTTCCTTGGTGAATGCGACCGACATCGCTAGAAGCGCTCCGGCAGCTCGCGCTGCTCCGTATGAGTACCCACGATCTCGAAGCCACGCGCCAGGTAATTGGGGAGCGCGCCGGGATGGTCGAGGGTGCAGGTGTTCAGGATCACCTTGGCGGCGCCGGTGTCCCACGCGCGCTCGACGGCGAGCGTGAGCAGGTGTGCGCCCAGTCCCTGTCCCTCGAAGCCGGGAAGCAGTCCGAAGTAGTGAATTTCGCATACGCCCGGCCAAGGCATCAACAGCTCGAAGAAGCCGGCATCCACACCGTCCTGGTGCAGGACCCACAACTCCGTCCCCTCGCGCGACAACTCCGCGTTCCACTGGGCGTCTGTCCAGTGAAGGCGATCGACCCAATGATAGGCCGCGCCGACGTCACGATAGAAGCGCGACACGACGTCCGGGGTGGGTGGATTTACCCGATCGAGCGCCACGCCATCGCGCGCGACGCACCTGGGACAAAGCATCGAGGGATGCTCCATTTCCAGGTAAGTGATGGTGATGGGAATGGCCGGCACGCGCTACTCGTACCGCTTGCCGTACTTCCGGCCATAGTAGAAACCGACCCCGGCACCCAGGCCGCTGACCAGGAAGGCCGCATAGAAACCCAACGGCATGCCGAGGTACCACCCCGCGTAACTGCCGACCATTGATCCGGCAAATCCCAACAGTTTGGTCATGCGGTCTCCCTGGGGGGTCGGCCGGTCATTACGCTCGACCGTCCGTACACTCATTATATGCTAATTGCTCCCCCGCACCGCGCCTCTTCCCAACTCTGCAAGGGGGTGTTGCGTTACCCTCCCGAACGCCCGACCCCACTGGAGGACCTCCATGTTCCGACCGTTCGTCCGCTTGCTGGCCATCGCCGGCATCGTCGTACTTGCCCCGTTCGCGCTCTTCGCCCAAGGCCGGGGCGCTGGAAACGCGGCCGATTCCATCAAGTTCGTGTACCCCGCATCAGCGAAGCTCGATGCCCTGAAGGCGGAAGCGTCCAGGGAGATCGACGCCGAGGCCAAGCTGATCCAAGAGATGGTGGACGAGGTCTACTCGTTCGGTGAACTCGGCATGCAGGAGTTCGAGACGTCCAAGTACCTCTCGGGCATTCTCGAGCAGAACGGCTTCAAGGTTGAGCGCGGCGTGGCTGGCATGCCGACGGCCTGGGTGGCCCGTTGGGGGAGCGGCAAGCCGGTGATCTCGCTGGGCAGCGACATCGACGGCCTTCCGCAGACGAACTCGAAGCCCGGCGTGGGCTATCGCGAGCAGTACGTCGTGGGCGCGCCCAGCCACGGCGAGGGGCACAACTCGGGCGTGCCGCTGAACATCGCCGCCGCGCTGGTAGTGAAGAAGATCATGGAGCGCGAGAAGATGCAGGGCACGCTGGTGCTGTGGCCCGGCGTCGCCGAAGAGGCCATGGCGGGCAAGGCGTTCCTGGTGCGCGCCGGCGTCTTCAAGGACGTGGACATCACGCTCTTTACGCACGTGGGCAACGACCTTGGCGTGTCGTGGGGGCAGAGCGCCAGTACGGCGCTCATTTCGGCCCAGTTCAAGTTCAAGGGACAGAGCGCGCACGCGGCGGCCGCCCCATGGCGCGGCCGTAGCGCCCTCGATGCCGTGATGCTGATGGCCACCGGCTGGGAATACCGCCGCGAGCATCTCGAACTCCAGCAGCGCTCACACTATGTGATCACCGACGGTGGCGACCAGCCCAACGTGGTGCCGAGCACGGCGGCCATCTGGTTCTATTTCCGCGAGCGCGATGCGGAGCACGTGAAGGCCAACTTCGAAATCGGCAAGAAGATGGCGCAGGGCGCGGCGCTGATGACCGGCACCGAGATCGACACGGTGATGATCCTCGGCTCGGGGTGGAGCGGGCACTTTTCGCGCCCGGTGGCCGAGGACATGTACGCCAACATCAAGAGGGTCGGGCTGCCCAAGTGGGACGAGAAGGACCAGGCGCTGGCCAAGGGCATCCAGCGCGAACTCGGCCAGCCCGAACGTGGCCTGCCGCTGACGGGCGGACGCCTTGGCGGCCCGATCCCGGAAAGCCAGCGCATGGGGGGCGGATCCGATGACATCGGCGACGTGAGCTGGAACATGCCGACGGTGACACTCAACTATCCGTCGAACATTCCGGGGCTTCCGGGGCATAATTGGGCGAATGCCATTTCGATGGCGACGCCGATCGCCCACAAGGGCGTGGTGGCCGGCGCCAAGGTGCAGGCGATGACCGTGCTCGACATCCTGACGACGCCGAAGATCGTGGCCGACGCCTGGGACTACTTCAACAACGAGCAGACGAAGACGATCAAGTACTATCCGCTCATCGGGCCCAGTGACCAGCCGCCCATCTGGCTGAACAAGGAGATCATGGAGAAGTACCGTCCCGAAATGCGGAAGTTCTACTACGATCCCAAGAAGTTCGCTTCGTACCTCGAGCAGCTGGGGGTCGCATATCCGACGGTGCACGACAAGCCGGTTCCGTAGTGTCTCACGGAGGCCGGAGGAGCATGAAGGACGCTGAGAACGACAAGACACTTAAGGGGGTGTGGCGGAGAGTACTGTCTCCCACCCCCTGTGAGAGCTGGTGCCGTGCTGGGGACGCGACGTCACGCAGCGGTTCATCGACACGGCCGGACGCTGCATGCACGACATGAACCATACGGTGGAGACGACGTTGGCCGAGCTGCCGTTCGAGGCGCTCTGCCCGGGCAAGGCCGCGCTCGACCTGTTGATGGAGCGGTACCGATGACCGACCGCCTCTACTATCACGACAGCTTCCTCCGCGCGTTTGACGCCACCATCGTCGAACGCGCCGACGGCGGTCGTCGGCTCTATCTCGACCGCTCGGCGTTTTACCCCACGTCGGGCGGGCAGCCGCACGACGTAGGCACCTTGGGCGGCATTGCCGTCACCGACGTGGTGGACGAGGGTGACCGCGTGGCGCACGTGCTGGCCGAGCCGTACGGCGGCAATGACGCCGTGCATGGCGCCATCAACTGGGAACGCCGCTGGGACCTCATGCAGCAGCACACCGGGCAGCACCTGCTGTCGGGTGTGTTCGAGGAGCTCTTTCACTGGCCGACGGCCAGCGTGCACTTTGGTGATGCGCTGTGCACCCTGGAACTGGGCACGCCGGCCATTTCGCCCAAACAGTTGCGGCGCGCCGAGGAACTGGCCAATGCGCTGGTTGCCGGGAACCGCGCGGTGACGGTCTCGTACGAGGACGCCGCCGACGCGGCGCCGCGCCTGCGCAAGAAACCCGACCGCGTGGGCACGCTGCGCATCGTCACCATTGCCGGTCTCGACGTCAGCGCCTGCGGTGGCACGCATGTGCAGGCCACCGGCGAGATCGGCGCCATCCTGCTGCGGCGGTCGGAAAAGTTGCGCGACAACACACGCGCGGAGTTCCTGTGCGGCACGCGCGCCATTCGGCGCGCCCGCGCCGACTACGATGCGCTCAGCAACATGGCCGCGCGCCTCTCGGCCGGCGTCGATGAAGTGGCGCCGCTGGCGCTGGCTCAGGCCGACGAGGTGCGAACGCTGGCCGGGGCGCACAAGAAGCTCGTGGAGGAAGTGTCGGGCTATCGCGCACGCGCCCAGTGGGAGTCCACGACTCCGGGCACCGACGGCGTGCGGCGGCTGCGTGGCGCCGATGGCATGTCTCCCGACGAACTGCGCCTCTTTGCCCTTGCCTGCGCCGCGCTTCCCGCCACGCTGTTCGCCGGCGCCTTTCGCCCCACCCGCACCATCGCGTTCTCCGTGTCGGCTGACCTCGATGCGAATGCCGGGATCCTGCTCAAGAACGAGCTGCAGAAGGCCGGCGGGCGTGGCGGTGGCTCGTCGCGAACGGCGCAGGGCACGGTTCCGGCCGATGATGGCGTCGACGCCGTACTGGCTGCCCTGCTCGACGCGTCGATCAGCCGGCCAACCTCGTAACGATTCGTAAGGCCAGCACGTCGATCCTCCCCTCGGCCCTGTGGGGATTCACGTTCTCTGCGTGGATGGAACCAGGCGTCTCTCACGGAGACCGCCGCGTGCCGTCGTGGGCTACTTGCAGCCCGTCGCCAGCCGCCTGGCGTCGGGCGAGCGCGGAAAGAGCGCCAACGCATCCTTGGCCTCTTCACACCCGCGCGTGCGGGAACCGCGCGACATCATCAACTGGGCATAACGCAACCGGATGCGGAACGATCCGGGATCGAGCGAGGCCGCCCGTCCGAGCTGGCCGGTATTGTACGCTTCCATCGCCGTGATCTTGAGCGCGCTCAATTCTGCGGCCCCGAGGCCGGCCGCCAGTACGACCACGCCGAGCAGCGCGCGCCGTCCGCGCGCCACGGGCACCGCCACGGGCACCGTCACGGGCACCGTCACGGGCGTCACTGGCTGGACGGGCAGCAGCGCACCCATCGAGCCCCAGAACACCAGCGTGGGCGTGGCCAGCAACAGCACCGCATCAAACGCCCCTTCCATCGCGATGATCACCACCACTGCCGTGCCGGTGATCGCGCGCAGCCGGGCGTCGAGCGGCAGGTCGAGTCGCCCCCAGCCACGCAGCCCGGTCACCACCAGCCCCGCGAGCAATGCCGTCCACGCCACCAGGGCGAGCAGGCCACGCTCGGAGAGCATCGCCATCCAGTCGCTCGACGGCCATGGGTTGGCCGTCATTCCCGTGTCCTGGCTCAGGGACGGGTCGGAGCGTGGGGCAACACCGGGATATTCCACCGCCCAGTTGCCGGTGCCTACGCCCAGCAACGGGTGCGCCACGGCAAGGCGCGCCGAGTTGGCGTACTGGCGCAACCGTCCCTGCCCGCTTCCCTCGCGGTAGTTCACCATCCCCTTGGCCGACTCGAGATATGGGCTGTCGCTGCGCCAGTCGAGCGTATTGGGAATGGCGACGGCGGCAACGCCGCCGGCCAGCATGCCGCCGATGATGAGCACGAGGCCGCGCCGCGCCGACGCATCGCGCCACATCGTGCCGCGACGCCATAGCCAAGCCATGACCACCACCACCGCGCAACAGACGAGCGCCAGCCATGCCGCTCGCGTGCGCGACAGCACGAGCGCGGCGGCGTTGATCCCGAGTCCCGCGGCCGCCATCAGCGCCCATGGCGTGCCGCGCGCGGTCAGTGCGAGATAGCCAAGCAACGGAATGCCAGCGGCGGCGATGTGCGCCATGAAGTTGCGATTGCCGAAGGTGCCCCCCGGCGCGCGGCTCATTGACGCCAGGTCGCTCGACACGCCGTAGGCCTGCGCGAGCGCCGTCCCGGCTCCGATCACCGTGGCAATCGCCAGGCCACGAATGAGGGCGTCGCGCGCGCCGCCGTCGGCCGCGGCGCGCGTTCCCCACCAGGTGAATGCCGCGCTCAGGCTGATGGCCAGCGCGCGGACTGCCAGCCAGTGATTGGGTGCGAACAGCGCCGAAACGGCGGAGAGCGCCAGGAAGGCCACGAACAGGTCGTCCAGCCTCGATCGGCGCATGGTGGCGCCACCGGCAATGGCAAGCACGAGCGCCAGCGCAGCACCCACATGCAGCGCCAGTTCCTTGGGCACGAGAAACCGGTCGAGATCGAACGACCGGTACGGCAGCGCAACGAGCGTCGCGATGACAGCGAGCGCCACCAGCGACCAGCCAGCAGCAATGCACGTTGGACGATGGGCGGCCGGGGCGTTCACGCGCATAGAGCTAACGGTCTCGAGAGCGCGCCGAAAGGGCCGTGCGGTATTTCTGCATCAGGCTGCGGACGCCGGCGGCCCATGACGTCGATCTCCAGGGACCTCGCGATGGCGGCGTGGTGACGCGATTATCATTGATGTGGTGACCCGATGCCGCTGATGCCCGCCCCCGCCTTTCCTGACTCGATTGACACCGCGATCCGTCTGGCCGTGGCCGGACTCGTGGGCCTTGCCGTGGGCATCGAGCGCGAGCGCTCAGGACACGCGAGCGGCCCCGGGCAGCACTTTGCCGGCACGCGCACCCTTCTTCTCATC
>DATCGU010000350.1:0-13247 GCA_036508735.1 Gemmatimonadaceae bacterium | reverse complement strand
AGCGCCCGGGGTGCGCCGCCGCGTAGCGCTCGGCGATGGCGCGAATAAGCGGACGTTCCGGCGAACCATCCTCGACGATCACGCAGCTCCAGTCGTCGAAATCCTGGGCGAGCGCGCTGTCAAGCAGGGATGGCAACCACTGGGCCCTGTTGTACGCCGGTATGGCCAGCGTGATGAGGGGACGATTCACCGAGCTACCGGCGACAGCGTGAGGTGCAGTTGAGGGACGCTCACGTCGACGGTGCGATACGACGGGATGAACTCATTGTTCTGGAACAGGTAGTTGAGGCGCTTGCCCCAACTGGCGTCGAGTGCCACATCGTACCCCAGACGCCGGAACCCCACGCGCGCGCCCATGCGCAGCGAAACATCGTGGCGATTGGTGTACGGGAGGTACTGCCTGAAGAGGGCGTCGTTGTTCCAGCGGACCCGTTCGGCAAAGAGGCCGGCCGACCAATGTGGCGCCATGCGATCGACGGCGAGCCACTGCGACTGGCCACCCGGGCCGATACCGGCACCGAGGAGCTGCCCGCGCTGGGTCCACCCCTGCAGCGTACCGTCACCGGTGTAGAAATCGCGCGGGGGGCGTTGCTGTACGTCAACGCCCTGTTCGAGGTTCAGTGCTTCAGCCAGGAACATCCAGTTGGCACGTTGCCGTCGCACGAGAGTCTCGACGCCGACCTGGTAGGCGAGTCCCTCGTTGGGGACGGTGAGGATGTCGCGCAGGCCGCTGGTTGTGCGAGCGCGGGCGAGTTCGGCATAGGCCCGCAGCCCCGACTTGGGCAGCGCGTATCGCGCAAAGAATGCGGTGAGCTGGTCACCGTCGGAGATGCCGAGCGGGATAATGGCATCGGCCAGGTGACGCCCGATGGTGGAATTGTCGGGGGAGACCTTCATGACACCGCGCGCGACGCCGAGCACCACGGCGTCGGTGTTCGAGGGCGACCAGGTGAACGCGATGGCGCTCAGCGAACGCCGGTCGTTGCGCGAGTCGTAGTCGAAATACCGGCTCTCGGCAAGAAAGCCGAAGAAGTACTCTCCGGAGAGGCGGCCAAGGATGGTCTCCACCGGGCTCGATGTGCGAACGAAGGCGCGCGGAATGCCCGCGGCGTTGGGGCCGATGAAGATGGCATCTCGCACGCCAGCGCCCCACCAGAGATTGCTGCTCGACCAGCCGAAGTCTACCGGGCCGGTGGTGATCAACAACGTGCTTTGTCCGGGAGAGACTTCCGCAATCGGCTGGCGCCCCATGCGCGAGGGAAGATCGAGCGAGTAGCGCCCGGCATAGAACGGGGATGAGAGCGACGACCTGGTGGCATCAAGCCCGGGGAGCAGGTCGAAGGGGCGGTTGGCCGTGTACCAGACCTCGGGAATGACCGCGAGGTGCACGGCACGCCAGTCGAGCGTGAAGCCGGCTCGCACGAGCACCGATATTCCGCGTCCGGCCCACAGCGCGCCATCGGCACGAGAGTCTGGAAGTCCCCCCGAGTAGCCCGCGCGAATATCGGGCGCAACCGGGCCGAACGCGGCCTTGCTGTGCAGCGCCGTGGAGTCGTCGAGGCAGGCGACGGTCGCACGCATGATGCCGAAGCCGGCGCGCACCCCCGTAGTGAGTTCGTCGGCGCGCCGGCGCAATTCGCCGGCTCCATCGAACGGACGAAGTCGGGTACGGCAGGCGCGCTGGCCGGACGCAGGAATGGCCAGCGTGAGGGCCAGCAGTACAAGGAGAAGTCGCATTGCGAGGGAAGTTCGAATAGAATCCCTTCGCCATCAAGAGCCTGGCGCACATTTGCGACGTATTGTTTTGGACCTGCGTGATACAGGAGTTGTCGTGAGAGGCATTCGACGGGCGCTGTGGGGTCTGCTGCTGCCGGCCGCGGCGGGGGCACAATGGCGCGAGCTGACGGTAGGTAGCGAGGCCGAACTGTACGTGCGGGCGATGCAGACGCGCGGCGTGTGGAACGGCGAACCGGCAGCGATTCGTGGCTACGGACCGCAAGTGCTCGAGCGCTGGACTGGGGAGAGCGTGAAAGAGCATCCGTGGGCATCGCGTTTTCGCAATGACTCTCTCTGGGTGTGGCCCCTGCGCCCCATGGTGCAGGCGTCATTCAACAGCGCGTATCCGTGGGGGTACAACGACGGCGCCATGTGGCAGGGAAAGGGGGTGAATGTTGCCGCGACGTTCGGTTTTGGCGCGAAGTGGCGCTGGATATCGTTGCGCGTGGAGCCGGTGTTGTTTCGCGCCCAGAATGGCAACTTCCAGCTGCTGGGAGACACCACGCGCGGCGACAACGCGTTCGTGGACCAGCAACGTCCCGGGACCATCGACCTGCCGCAGCGCTTTGGGCGTTTGCCGTATAAACGCATTGATCCCGGGCAAAGCGAACTGCGCGTGGACGTGGGTCCGGTGGCTGCCGGCGTCTCGACGATGAATAGTTTCTGGGGCCCGGGTATTCGCCACTCGCTGCTGATGGGGGGAAACAGCGCCGGGTTTCCCCACCTGTTCCTCGGGACGTCGCGGGCGTGGCGCACTCCGATCGGTCGGCTGGCGGGGCAACTCGTCTACGGAAAGCTGTCACAGAGCGAGTACGCGCCAGGGGCGCCAACAACCGATCGCTTTGGCAGTGGGCTGGTGGCAAGCTGGCAGCCGCCAAGCGGGCGCGGGTTCGAAGTGGGGATGTCGCGCTTCTATCACCGCGAGTGGCCGGTGGGTGGTCCCCGCCTTGGCGACCTTACGGTGCCGTTCGGATCGTTGTTCGAGAATTTTCAGGTGTCCAGAGGGGGAGCGGCCGACAACCAGCTCATTTCGATCTTCGCGCGCTGGCGCGCGGAGGAAGACGGTTTTGAGTTCTTTGGCGAGTTCGGGAAAAACGACCGGAATGGCAGTGGTCGCGACCTGGCACTGGAGCCCGAGCACAACAGCGCCTGGCTGATGGGCTTCGCCAAGACGTACCACCTGCAGGAGAGCCAGTTCTGGATGGTGCGCGCCGAATACGCGAACGGACGCATCGGGTCGATCCAGCGGTTGGGACGTTGGCAGTCGACTTTCTACGACCACAATCCCATAACGCAGGGGCACACCGAACGCGGCCAGTTGTTGGGGTCACCGCTGCTGGAACGGAGCAGCGGCTTTGAGATGGCGGTGGATCGCTGGGCCCCGTGGGGCCGGGCAGGCCTGATGGTGATGCAGCGCACGATGCCGAGCGATCTCAGCGAGGGCGTATCGCTGCAAACGGCGCGCTCGCAGTGGTACACCGAACTCAACGCGGTGCGCTTTGTTGGGCAGAGCGAACTTTTTGCCCGGGTGGGGGTGGTGTTCGACCTCAACCGGACTCCAGGAACAGACAAGCTGAACAGTTATCTTCAGGCTGGTGCGCGACTGGGATTCTGACTCCCCAATGGCCTGGTGCCTTTCTGCGACCCATCGTTTTTGACTTGCGGGACCGTTCGCGCACGGGACTCGGCCGAGTGGCGCGCGAGACCGTGCGCGCCTGGCGCGAGATTTTTCCCGGCGACGCGGTGACGGTGCTGGAACAGGGGGGGCAACGCTATTCGCTGCAGGCGCAGCGCGAATGGCCGGCGTTGCGTCGCGCGCACCACGATGCCACGTGGGTCTGGTTCCACTGGGACGTGCCGTGGCGGGGGGTGCCGGCGCGCAGCGTGGTGTACGTACACGACCTTATCCACTTTGCCGACGCCAACCCGATCAAGCGCTGGGTGGCACGCCGCTGGGTGGGGCACGCCTTGCGCTCGGCCGGTCGTGTGGTGACGGGATCGCAAGCGATGGCGGCGCGACTGCCGCGCGTGGCGACGGTAATTCCCCATGGGGTATCGGGTGAGTTTGGCGGTGCGTGGACGCCGGGCGATTACGTGCTGACCGTGGGGGAAGACCGGCCGCACAAGAACCTGGCGCTCGTGGCGAAACTCGATGTGCCGTGGAAACGCGCGTGCGGGGTGAGCGAGGACGACCTGAACGCGCTGTATGCGGGGGCGCGGGCGGTCCTGGTTCCTTCGCTCGACGAGGGGTTCGGGCTGCCGGTACTGGAAGCGTTCGCGCGCGGGGTGCCGGTGGTGGCCAACGACATTCCGGTGCTGCGCGAGGTGAGCGGCGGATTGGCGACGCTGATTCCGGCGGACGACGTGGATGCGTGGCGGCGGGCGGTACGGCAGGTGTGGGACGACCCCGGTGACGCCGAGACGCGGCGCCAGTGGGCGGCGCAGTTCACGTGGGCGCGGAGCGCGCGGATGCTGCGCGAGGTGGTGCAGGGGCTGGGGTAGTCGTAGGGGGGCAGTACTGTCCGAGCCACCCCCTCAAGTGTTTGTCGTTCTCCGCCGACGATCAACCTCGAGCAGATGGACCCCGCCATCGACCTGGATTGCGTGGCAAACGAATCACGGCGCCAGGAGTCTGGCGCCGTGACGAGCAACTCGTTCGGGTTCGGTGGCACCAATGCCGTGCTGATCTTTGCGCGGGTGGACGATCGGTAGAGAGTGTTCGCTACTTGCGGGTGATGGCCCAGACGGCGGCCAGCGAGGCGACCAACTGGGCGAACATGCCAACCGATGCGAGGGCACCGTTGAGGGTGGCCGTGGTGTCGCGCATGGGGACGACCACCGTGGCACCGGCCCGAGGTGTGGGGTCGAGGTCCATGAGCCACAACAGTCGCCGGCGGGTTTCCATCTTGCCGTTGGGCTGAAGCACGTAGGCGCGGCGCGTGGAGGCGTTCTTAGTGGGGCCTCCCCCGGCGCGCACGTAGTAGCCGAGCTTCTGGTCGCGGGCGAGGGCGGTGACGGTGGGTGAATTCACTTCACCGCGAATCTCCACCGTCTGGCGGCGCGGCGGGATGGCAAGCGAGTCGCCCGCCTGCAACAGCAGGTTGTCGGTGGCGTCGGCGTTGCGCAGGGCGCTGGTGAGATCGACTCCAATGCGAGTGCGGGCGGCGGAGTCTGACGCGACACGCGCGACACCGCGCAACGAGTCGGCGGTAGTGTGATACGCCGCGGCCACGCGCAGGCGGCTGAACCATGCGGCGTCAGCGTTGGCATCCTTCGTCACGCCACCGGCGCGTTGCACCAAGTCCTTGATGGTCTCGGCTTTGCTCTTGAGGGTGTAGTTGCCGGGGTACTTCACCTCGCCGGTGATGCTGACCACACGGGCCGCCTCCCAGTCGGGACGGCGAAAGAGGAGCACGTTGTCGTACGGCTGCAGGGCGACCTCGGGGGCGGATCCACGGCGGTGCCCTTCGTCGAACAGATAGCTGGAATCGAGCACCACACGCTCGGTGCGGGCCAGTTCGCCCTCGGCGCGCACCTGGGGCTGACGCGCGATCTCGGCAAAGTCCACCGACGCTCCCTCGCTCAGGCCACCGGACTGGAGCACGAGATCGCGCAGGGTCATTCCCTCGCGCCAGGCAAAACGACCACTGCGGCGCACGGCGCCGGTGATGGCCACATAACGCGGCGTGCGGAATTCGGTGCGGCTGAAGACGGTGACCTCGTCGTCTTCCTGCAGGGCAATGTCGTTGCTGACCGCACCCGAAGTATCGCGCATTTCGGCGTGCAACTGCACGCGTGTGGAGTCGTCGCGCAGACGCGAGATAAGCACGTCGCCGAGCAGGGCGTCAGGCTTGAGACCGCCAGCGCGCCGCAGGGCCTGCGACAGGGTAAGACCAGAGCCGAGGCCGATGGTATCGGGTTGCCAGACCTGACCGGCCACGACGATGCGACCGCGCAGGCGGTCGGCCACGCGGCGCACGCGCACGATGTCGCCGGCCTCGAGGCCAATGGTAGGCGTGGCTTCGAGCGAGACGTCGATGACGGCGCGGTCGCGCCCGCCGGGTAAACGGCGCGCAGCGGGAACGATGCGTTCGATGCTGAGCCGTCGCGCCGATGCCGTGGGCGTATAGCCCCCGGCGGCGGACACGAGATCGGCCAGCGATTCAGTGGCGAGCATTTCATACGTGGCGGGGCGTATGATCTCGCCGTCGATGCGCACTTGCGGACCGTGCACGCCCACGAAAATCACGTCACCGCTGCGCAGGCGCAGGTCGCGCGAGGCATCGCCCTTCAACAGGTAGTCGTAGACGTCGAGTTGGCTGACCACCTTGCCACCGCGCCGCAGCTCGACGCGGCGCAGCGAGCCGCGGTCGGAGGGACCGCCCGCCGCGTAGAGTGCGGTAAGCGCGGTGCCGGCACTGGACACGCGATACGATCCCGGAGTCACGACGTCGCCAGTGACGAAGACCTGCAGGGAACGCAGGCGCACCACACTCACCGAAAAATGCGTGGTGGCGTCGGCGCCACGGCGGACGCCGGAATAGACCTTGCCGAGCCGAGCGTAGAGCAGGTTATCCAACTGGGCCAGCGAGAGGTTGGCGACGCTGAGCTGCCCCACTTGCGGGATGACGACGAAGCCTTCGCGGGTCACCTGCAGCGTGTGGGCGAGTTCGACGTCCCCGGTGAGGATGAGCACCAGTTCGTCGCCTGGACCAAGGCGGTACTCAGGATCGACCGGGCCGTCGAGGTTGGGAAGAAACTGTGAATTGGGGTTGCGAAAAAGGTCTAACCCGAAGATGCGCTCACTCTCGGCGCGGCCCGCAGGGGCGGCCTTGGCGCGTCCGTCATCGGGGGCCGATGGCACCGTTGCCGCACGGGGTGCCACGATGAGGTCCGCATCGCTGGCGATACCGAGTGCCCGCATGGCGCTCAGGACATCGTTACCGGGGGCGGCCGCATCACCGGCTGCCGCGCCACCCATGTACGGATCGAGCAGGGAGGGATCGTAGCCCTGTTCGCGCAGACGATCCCGTATCTGTGCCTGCGTCAGGCCGCTGCTGCCGACGCGCTGGCGCACCTGCGCGGCGAGGTCGGGACGCTGCTGCAACAGGGCTTGGGCCTGCTGTGGAGTGATGGACTGGGCGAGCGCCGGCGTGGTAGCCGCGACGGCGAGCGCAAGGAGCAGTGCAGTGGACTGGAGAATCCGCATGGTCAGTGGGTGGCGGGATAGGGATACCGTGCCTAAGCTAACGCGATGGTGAGCGGCGCGCGCGCCTTATTGCGCCCCGACCGGGCTTCCGCGCACTCCCAAGGCACGTTCCCAGTTCTTCGGACTCCAGTGACGACTTTGCGTCCCGGCCTCATTCTCGCGGGTGGCAGTGGCACACGGCTGGCCCCGGCCACCGCGGCATTCAGCAAGCAGTTGCTGCCGGTGTTCGACAAGCCGATGATCTACTATCCGCTGAGCACGCTGATGCTGGCGGGGGTGCGGGAGCTGCTGGTGATCACCACGCCGGTGGACGCGCCGCTTTTCCAGCGACTCCTTGGCGACGGTGCGCAGTGGGGCGTGCGCTTTGCCTATGCCATGCAGTCGCAGCCGCGCGGCATCGCCGAGGCGCTGGTGATTGGCGAGTCGTTCCTGGCGGGGCGAGCGAGCGCCCTGGTGCTGGGGGACAACCTGTTCTTCGGGCACGACCTTCTGGCGCAGGTGCGGGGGGCCATGCTTAGAGACCGCGGCGCCACGGTGTTTGCGCAGCAGGTGGCGCACCCCGAGGCGTATGGCGTGGTGGCCTACGATGTGCGGGGCACGGTGACTGACATCGTGGAGAAGCCCGCGGTTGCCCCATCGCGGTGGGCGGTGACGGGTTTGTACCTGTACGATGCGCAGGCCCCCGAGCTGGCGCGGGGGCTGGTGCCGTCGGGACGGCAGGAACTGGAGATCACCGACCTGAACCGCGCGTATTTGCAGCGGGGCGAATTGACGGTGGAGCAGATGGGGCGAGGGGTGGCGTGGTACGACACGGGCACGCCCGAGGCATTGCTGGAGGCCGCGCAGTTCGTGCACGCACTGGAGAGCCGGCAGGGGCTGCGCATAGGCTGCCCCGAAGAAGTTGCGTGGCGGCAGGGGTGGATAGACACCGAGCAATTGCACCGGCTGGCGCACCCGATGCGCAACAACGCGTATGGGCGTTACCTGCTGGGGCTGGCGGCGCGATAGGCTCGCGTTTCGACTAGCGGGCTATAACAGACATCGTTATAATACATACCGTGATACGGTCGTTCGCGCACGGATCCACCGAAGACATCTTCCACGGTGTCAACAGCCGTCGGGCTCGCGTGGCGTGTCCGGCCCTGTTGTGGCCGGCCGTACGGCGCAAGCTTGCCATGCTCAACAGGGCACGGGACTTGAGGGAACTGGCGGTTCCCCCCGGAAATCGCCTGGAGCCGCTGCGCGGAGACCGATCAGGGCAGTACAGTATTCGCGTCAATGACCAATACGGCGTCTGTTTTTGCTGGGAGGACGGTTATGCCGACCAAATCGAAGTCACGGATTACCACTAAGCGGCGCAGTGCGCCCCTGGCGCCGCCCCATCGCCGCCTTCCGGCGAACATCCCTCCCGTGCATCCGGGTGAGATGCTGCTTGAGGAGTTCCTCAAGCCGCTCGAGGTCTCCCAGTCGGCCTTCGCCATCAGGCTGGGCGTCTCGTTTCCACGACTGAACGAGATCGTGCGCGGCAAGCGCGGCGTCACCGCCGACACCGCCCTGCGTCTTGCCCGCGTTACCGGGATGAGCGCCGAGTTCTGGCTCGGCCTTCAATTCGATTGGGATATATGGCACGCATTGCGGTCTGAGGGCGCGCGCCGTATTACGCGACTCGAGCCGCTGCGTCGCACGGGGTAGCGAAATGAACGTTTTCCCCATGCGCGTGCCGGACGTGCTGCTGCTCGCGCCCGTGGTGCATGGCGATGCGCGCGGGGTGTTCCTGGAGGGATGGAACGCGCGGGAGTATGCCGTAGCGGGCATTCCCGAACACTGGGTGCAGGACAACATGTCGGAGAGCGTGCGCGGCGTGCTGCGCGGCCTGCACTGCCAGGTGCGGCAGGTGCAGGGGAAGCTGGTGCGCTGCGTGGCGGGGGCGGTGTTCGACGTAGCGGTGGACCTTCGCGCGCCGTCACCGACGTTTGGCCAGTGGTGCGGGGCGCAACTCGACGCCGAAACGCATACGGCCATGTGGATTCCCGCGGGCTTTGCGCACGGCTATTACGTGCTCAGCCAACGGGCCACGGTGCACTACAAGGCGACCGACTACTACGCCCCCGGGCACGAGAGGTGCTTGCGGTGGGACGATCCGGACGTGGGCATCGAGTGGCCGCTGATCGATGGCGCGACGCCGATCCTGGCCGAGAAGGACGCAGGCGGTTGCGCGCTGGCGCAGGCCAGGGATTGGTTCGTGTGATCTCTCACGGTCTCCGTGAGAGACTTCTGCCGCAGATGACTTGGCTACCGGCGACGGAGTGTTTGCTGTGAAGGAATTTGAGGTGGATTTCAAGCCGGCGACGGTGGTGATCACGGGCGGCGCCGGCTTCATTGGCGGCACGCTGGTGCGCTGGCTGCTGGCCAATGACCCCGACGTGCGCGTGGTGACCTACGACGCGCTGACGTACGCCGGCAACCTCGACAGTTTGGCCGAGGTCTTTGCGCGGCACGGCGCACAGGGTGACGGGCGGCATTTCTTTGTGAAGGGCAATATCTGTGATGCCGAGGCGTTCTCGGCGGTGCTAAATGGTAAAGGCACAGACACAGGCACAGGACGGCCGGTGCCCCGGGCTGACGCGATCGTTCACCTGGCCGCCGAAACGCATGTGGACCGGTCCATCATGGGCCCGGCGGCGTTCATCACCACCAACGTGGTGGGCACCCAGGTGGTGCTGGAGTGCGTGCGCAGCACCCTCGACACGGCCCCGCGTCCGTTTCGCCTGCTGCACGTGGGTACCGACGAGGTGTACGGCGACCTGGAGCCCAACGACGCGCCGTGGACGGAAGAGGCGCCGCTGAAGCCGAGTTCGCCGTACGCGGCGAGCAAGGCGTCAGCCGACCTGCTGATCGGCGCGTGGCACCGCACGTTTGGCACGCCGGTGCTGCTCACGCGCTGCGGCAACAACTACGGCCCGTATCAGTTCCCGGAAAAACTGATCCCGCTGGTGATCACGCGGGCCGTCGCCGGCTCGTCCATTCCCGTATACGGCGACGGCGCGCAGGTACGCGACTGGATTCACGCCGAGGACCATGCGCGCGCCCTGTGGGCGGTACTGACACGCGGCACGCTGGGGCGCACTTATCATGTGAGCGCCGGGGAACAGCGCACCAATCGCGAGGTGATCACCAGCATCCTGCATCAGGTGGGCCAGCCGGAATCGCTGATGACGCGGGTGACCGACCGGCTGGGGCACGACCGCCGCTATGCGCTGGACAACGGGCGGCTCACCAGCGAGCTGGGGTGGCGCGCCGAGCATTCGTGGGACTTGGGCATCGCCGAGACCGTGCGCTGGTACCAGGCCAACCCGGAGTGGTGGGGGCGGGTGATCAGCGAGGCGTACAAGGCCGCCGACGCCCTGTACCTCACCGCATGAAGGTCGCGCTGCTGGGGGCCGGTGGGATGCTGGCGCGTGCCGTGGAGTCGGCCGTGCCGGCCAGTGTGGCATTGCGGGCCATCACGCAGGCCGAACTCGACATCACCGACTCTGCGGCGCTTGAGCGTGCGCTGGCCAGCCGTCCCGACTGGGTGATCAACTGCGCGGCTTGGACAGACGTGGACGCCGCCGAGGAGCACGAGCGCGAGGCGACTTTGATCAACGGCACGGCGGTTGGGCTGCTCGCTCAGGTGGCCGCCGCGCACGGCGTGCGCGTGTTGCACATCAGCACCGATTACGTGTTCGATGGCACGCTGAGTCGGCCGTACCGCGAGGACGACGTGCCCAACCCGCAGGGGGCGTATGGGAGGAGCAAGTTGGCGGGGGAACGGGCGCTGGAGACGGTAGACGATGGACGGTGGACGGTAGTGCGCACGCAGTGGCTGTACGGTGGGGGGCCGAGCTTCGTGCGCACCATGTGGCAGCGGGCCAGGGGTGGGCAGGCGTCTCGGGTGGTGGACGACCAGTGGGGGGCTCCGACCCACGTGGCAGAGCTGGCGGGGGTGTTGTGGAGGCTGGTGTGCGAGGGTCGCGAAGGGATATGGCACGCGGCGGCGGGGGGGTTCACCACCTGGTTTGACGTGGCCCGGGCGGTGTACGCGGCCGTGGGGGCCGACCCGGTCCTGGTGACCCCCTGCTCGACGCTCGAGTATGGGGCGAGGGCTCCCCGGCCGGCCAACGGGCGGCTGGACACCACCAAGCTGGGGGGAATGCGCCCGTTTGACGCCGCTCTGACTGAAGCGTTACATCCTGACCGGTGCGGAGTCCTTGGACCGTAGCGCAAATTGGCTTGACAAAGACTCACGCTGGGTCGACATTCAGCCGTTGTCGCGCGATTCTGTCTATTGTTATTAACGGAGAACAACCTATGGGTTCGTTGCGTAAGTCGCTGGCGTTCGCGGCCTTCACGGGCGCCGTTCTCACTTCCGGCGCGTATGCGCAGGATGCGCGCGATCGCCTCAAGTTGAGCATTCCTCAAGGGCTCGAGTCCGAGGTTGGACACTTCCCGCGTGGCGCGCCGGGTATCAGCTCGGGTTCGCCCATTGCGTTCGGCGCAAACTGGCACGACGCCTTCGTCGGTGTGGGGTTTCAGTCGCCGGTGCGCTATGGCAACGCGTCGGACGGCGGTGCCGCCATCGGCTTCGGTCTCGGCAACGCCAGGGACGCGGTCGGCCTCGAACTCGTGGTGAATCCGCTTTCGACGTTCCGCTCGGGCATTGGAAATCGAGTCGGATTCAGCGCGAAACTGCACAAGTTGTTCGTGGGTAATTGGGGCATCGCAGCCGGCGTGCAGGACATCATCATGAACAAGAACCCGGACAGCGGAGATCCGTCGATCTTCGGCGTGATCTCGAAAGTGATAGACTTGAACGGTGCCAGCCTTCCGGCGCTCACGCTTTCCGGCGGCGTGGGGAACAACGGCTTCCGCCTCGAGAAGGACATTCGCGAAAACAACTCCACGGTCGGGGTATTCGGCTCAGCGGCGCTGCGCGTGCACGAGCAGGTCTCGTTGATCGCCGACTGGGGCGGCCAGGACCTGACGGCTGCGGTTTCGTTCGTACCGTTCGCTGCGTTCCCGCTCGTCATTACGCCCGGGATTGCGGACCTGACCGGCACGGCGGGAACCTATGGTCGCACGGAGTCGGTCCGCCCGCGCTTCGTGCTCAGCGCTGGTCTCGCCTTCCGCTGGTAAAGCGCTCTACACTCAGACTGAGGATTCGACACTGTGACCGCGATTCTGAAGAAAGTCGGTGTGATGGGCGCCTTGGCTATGGCCGTCTCATCGGCGGCAGGCGCCCAACTGAAGGGGTTCAATAATTCGGACCACCTGATGTCTAGCATGACGAACGCGTCGGCGAACGGCATGTTCGCTCCCGGCAAGGCGGGGCCTTACAGTGGCGCTGTCGGGAGCATTTCGGCGGGCGTAGCCGCATACGTCATGAACGCCTTGAACGCCGGGAGCATCTGCTCGCCGTCGACGGGGAGGTTCATCACCGGCGCGCCGGTAACGAACCTCGCAGCGCTGATGAACGGATCGTCGAGCGGCGCGGCCAGCGTGACGACTGCCCTGACGAATGCCGGAGCTCCGGCCGGGCCGGTCGGTACGCTGGTTCAGTCGCTGAGCGGCTTGGGGAACGATCCGTCGTTCGCGCGGGTCGTCGCGGCATCGCAGGCCTTCAACGCGTTGATCGCGAACACGGGCACGCCAATCTCCGCGCTCAATGATCCTCAGATGCTGGCCATACATGCGGCGCTGACGGCGCTCGGCGGCCCGGCGAACAGCTTTCCGTCGTGCACGCAGCCGCCCCCGCCGCCCGCTCCGGCCCCACCGCCACCGCCGCCGCCCGCTCCGCGGCCGACGCCACCACCGCCCGCACCCGCCAGGCGTGAGTTGTTGACCATGCGCGGCGCGCACTTCGCGTTCGACAAGTCCTCGCTCACCCAGGCCGCCAAGGACACGCTTGGGCAAGCCGTGACGCTCCTGAAGGAGCACCCGGAGGCCAACGCCGAGATTCAAGGCCACACCGACTACGTCGGGACCGATGCGTACAATCAGGCGCTTTCGGAGCGCCGGGCGAATTCGGTGAAGGCGTATCTCGTTTCGCAGGGAATCGCCGCGAGCCGCATCACCACCAAGGGCTTTGGCGAGAGCCAGCCGACCGCCGACAACGGCACCGCCACGGGGCGCGCGGAGAACCGGCGCGTGGTAATCATCGAGATACCGTAACCCCGGGGACAAGGACGAGGGAACAGGACAAACAGGCGGCCGGCGAGCGAGA
>DATCGU010000349.1:0-2620 GCA_036508735.1 Gemmatimonadaceae bacterium | reverse complement strand
CGGGCGGCATTCCGGGCAATGCGATCCTCGTGTTCGAGATTTCGCTGCTGCAGGTGCGCTGAACGACAGGACCGCAACGACGAAGGGCCCGGCAGTCGCCGGGCCCTTCGTCGTTCGCCGCGTCGCGCGCTCGGGCGGGTCAGCGCCCGGTGCGATTCAGCCAGAGCCCAAGCGCCGCGCGAATCCGGGGATCATCGATGGGCTTGGCGAGGTAGTCGTCCATGCCGGCCGCGAGGCAACGCTCCCGGTCCCCCGGCATGGCATTCGCCGTCATGGCGATGATGGGCGTGCGTCGCGCATCGCCCTCCCGGCGCCG
Source organism: Gemmatimonadaceae bacterium (assembly GCA_036508735.1). Lineage (GTDB taxonomy): Bacteria > Gemmatimonadota > Gemmatimonadetes > Gemmatimonadales > Gemmatimonadaceae > PNKL01. The sequence continues at coordinate 2,304 of DATCGU010000349.1, read as the reverse complement.
AATCGCCGCCGTGGCGGCATAGCCGTCAAGCACGGGCATCTGGCAATCCATGAAGATCAGGGCGAACTCGCCGGCAGCCGACAACGCCACGGCCTCATCGCCGTTGTTCGCCATGGTCACGTCGCACCCAGCGCGCTCGAGCAGCGCACGCGCCACCATCTGATTGATGGGATTGTCTTCGGCCAGCAGCACGCGCGGCCGCGTCCCGCCATCCTCGGCGGACGTCTCGCCCGAGGAACGCGCGGCCGCCTTGCGCTTGGGGCTCGCCTTCGGGACCTCGGTGACGGCAGATCCCGACGTTGCCGGCGGCGGCGCCGGCGTCGCCGGCGTGGCTAACAGTCCCATTTCACGTGCGGCGCGGGCCCGCCGCATGGCGCCCAGCAGCGCGCTGCCGTGCGCCGGCTTGGTGACGATGTCCACGTACCCCATCTCCAGCGCCGTCTCGGCAGACACGGCATCGGTGGCGCGCACGAGCAGCACCATCGGGGTCTGGGCGAGGGCGCGTTCCTTCCGCACGGCCTGGGCGAAGTCCTCGTCGGCGTCGGTGCGCGTTCCCACCTCGACGAATACCACGTCGTAGGGATGCGCCTGCGCGGCGGCCAGGCGCATCTGCTGCACCCCTTGGTCACCCAGCGCCCGCGTATCCGCCTGCGTGCCGAACTCCTCGATCCGCTGGGCGAGCGCGCGCCGCGTGACCTCGTGCGCATCCACCACCAGCACGCGACGGTCGGCGAGGTCGGGCATCGGCGAGGATTCGCGCGCGTCGGCCAGCACTGTCAGGTGCAGGGTCGCCCAGAAGGTCGATCCGCGCCCGTCGACCGAGCGGAAACCCGCGGCGCCGCCCATCATCTCGGCGAGGCGGCGCGTGATGGCGAGCCCGAGGCCCGTTCCGCCGAAGCGCCGCGACATCGAGGCATCCCCCTGGCTGAAGTCCTCGAAGATGCGCGACTGCAGGGCTTCGGGAATGCCGATGCCGGTGTCGTGCACCGACAGCCGCAGCGTGACGTCGGCGCCGCGCCGCTCGAGCACGTCGATTTCCAGCACCACGTGACCGAACGTCGTGAACTTCACGGCGTTGGCCAGCAGGTTGAGCGCGATCTGCCGGATGCGCCCCGCGTCACCGACCAGCTGGGCCGGTATCCCGCGGCCCACATGCATCGCGAGGGCGATCTTCTTCTCGTCGGCGCGCGGCGCGAGCAGGTCGCAAGCCTCCTCGAGCGTGCTCACCAGGTCGAACGGCAGCGGCTCGATGGTGAGCTTGCCGGCCTCGATCTTGGAAAAGTCGAGGATGTCGTTGATGATGGCGAGCAGCGAATCGGCCGACGACTTGACGGCCTGCGTGTACATCAGCTGCGTGTCGTCGAGCCCGCTCTCCAGCAGCAGCCCGGTCATGCCGATGATGCCGTTCATCGGGGTGCGGATCTCGTGCGACACGGTGGCGAGGAACTGGCTCTTGGCCCGCGCCGCCGCCTCGGCGGTTTCCTTGGCGACCACCAGCGCCTGCTCGCTGTGGCGCCGCTCCGACATGTCGCGCACTTCCAGGAGCGTGATGTGCTGCCCCTCCAGCTCCACGGCGGTCAGCATCACTTCGGCCGGGAAGTACTCACCGCTGAGTCGCCGCAGAAACAGGTCGCTCTTCTGGGCGCCGGGCGTGCTCCCACGCAGGGCGAGCGCCGCAATGACGTCCCGCGAGGTCTGCCCGTCGGGCTGGTGCTCCGGGAACAGCGCGCCCAGCTCGAGGGCAAGCAGCGTCGCCTTGGTCGGCGCCGCGAACAACTGCACGGCGGCGCCGTTGCAGTCGACGATGCCCTCGCCGCGCAGCAGGACGTGCGCCGCCGTCGCATGCTCGAAGAGCACCTGGAACCGCTGCTCGGCCGCCACCCGATCCCCGATGTCGCGCATGACGGCCATGAATCCCGCGCCGTCGTCGCCGATGCGCACGGCGCTCAGCGACATGTCGATGGTGATCTCGCGCCCGTCGCGCCGTCGTCCCCGGACGATCTCGCTAACCCCGTGCACGCTCGCGCGCGCCCGCTCGAAGTACGCACCAAGCGCCTCTTTGGGCATCGAACGGTACGGCTCGCTCATCAGCTCGCGCACGCCCTTGCCGAGCAGTTCGGCCTCCGACCACCCGAACATCCGCTCGGCCGCCGGATTGCAGCCGATGACCGTTCCCTGCGCGTCCGCCGTGATGATGGCGTCGATCGTCGAATTGAGTAGCGCGCGGGCATGCTCCTCGCGCGCCAGGGCGTCGCGCGTGCGGGTCTCCACCTGCCCCTTGAGTTCGGCGAACTCGTTGCGCTG
>DATCGU010000348.1:0-4520 GCA_036508735.1 Gemmatimonadaceae bacterium | reverse complement strand
TCCAGCCGAACATCGAAGAGCGAATCTGGAACGTGGACGGCAACAAGGCGGGCTTGCTCACGAACGCGGGCGTACGCCTGCGTTTCGCCTTGGGCGGGCTGAGCGTGAATCCGAGCGCGACGTATTCGTTCGGTTCGCTCTACACCGTCGGCCAGCCGGCAACCGACCTGACGGGATTCAAGGCATCCTTGCTGATACGGCTACACTAGACGGCGGGCGGCACACCGCGGTGCGACACACGGCGGTGCGACGCGGCGCGCGCGGGTCCGCGGCTCGCCGGGCGGCGCTCCTGATCGCTCTTTCGCTGGCCGCACCCGCGGCGGCGGCGGCGCAGGCGCCCGTCACCGACACGATCGCGGAAGCCCGGCGGCTTGACGACTCGAGGAGCTTCGGAGCGGCCGAGGCGCTGCTCCGTTCCTATCTCCGGAATCACCCCGATAACGGCGACGCCGCGAGCCTCCTGGCCCATACGCTCTACTGGCTCCGGCGGCCCGCAGAGGCGCGCGTTGTGTACGAGGCGGCGCTGTTGCGCCACCCTGAGGACATCACCCTGCGGCTGGACTACGGCCGCATGCTGATGGATACAAATGATCGCGACAGGGCACGGGAGCTGCTTGCCCCCATGAGCGGATCGCGGGAATCGCGTGGCCGGGCGGAAGCGCTGCTCGGAACGCTGTACTATTGGGGCGGTGATTACACGACGGCCGTGCGGCTGTTCCGCGATGCCCTGCGCGCGGACTCGAGCCAACGGGAAGCTCGCCGCCAGCTTGCGGAGATCCTGACGCTCACCGCGCCCTGGGCTCGCATCGCGACGGCGTTGCGCCACGACGACCAAACACTCGACCGGATCGGCGGCGACGTGCAGGCCGGCTGGTACGCCACGCCCCTGCTCGCACTCTCGGCACGCGTTCGTCCCATGCAGTTCCGGCTCGGTGACACGGTGACACGCACTCTCACCCTCGCGGAACTTGGATTTTCCGATTTCGCCCCGAGTGCGCGACTCGAGACCGAAATGTCGGCCGGCATGCTGCAGCGCTCGTATGGCTCGTCGTCGGACTGGGTCGGCAGGCTCGTCCTCGGATTCCGGCTGCCGCAGCAGTTGACGCTGCGCGTGCGCGCCGAGCGCGAGCCGTACCTGTACACGCTCGCAAGCCTCTCGACGCCGGTCATGACACAGACGCTCGCGACAACACTCGACCTGAACGGTCCGCGTGGCTGGCTGGGACAGGCGGCCGCACAGTCGGAACGGTATCCCGACGCCAACTCCGTGACTACGGGCTACGCCTGGCTTCTGGCGCCGCTGCTGTACGGGCCGTCTGGTGAACTGCAGGTGGGATACAGCGTGTCCGCGCAAAACGCGAGCCAAAGCCGTTTCGAGCTCGCGCAGACCTCTCAGCCGTTCGCGCCGGGAGATCCACGCTACAGCACCCTCGGCGTGTACGCTCCGTATTACACGCCGAGCAATCTGTTCGCGCAGTCCGTGCTCGCGGCCTTTGCGCTGCGATCGTCGTCCGGCACGGAATTCCGCGCCAGCGGCGCGTTCGGCGTGCGCGCCACAGACGACGCGCCGGGCTTTCAAGTCGTCTCCGTCGCGTCACCCCCATCGACGACGGTGGAGCGGACATTCCAGCGACGCGTCTTCACGCCATGGAACGTCCGCGGCTCGCTGGCGGCGACGCTCTCCGAAGGGTGGCGACTCGACATTGCGGGCGAATACGCGCACACGGCGTTCTACACAGCTGTCACAACCAGCGTGCAGCTCACGTACCGGTTCGTTGCCGCCGCGAAACGGCGCGCGGAGCGATACTGACCCGCGATCTGTGGCGACATCGCGTGGCCGCGCCCGTGCGGCTTCGTGAGCGGCTTCTTCTCAGTGCGCTGACCGGAGTGGGCGTGGCGGCGATACTGCGGCTCGCAGACTGGTGGTTTCGCGCCGAACAGGTTGCGCAGCCCCTTCTCTTCGCGGCGCTTTCACTCGTGTTCTGGTATGGCGTGAGCCGCATCGCCCTCGGATGGGTGAACTACGCCGCGCTTTCGCACTCCGCCTTCCGCCCCGCGCCGGCCGGAAGACGCGTTGCGATCTTCACGACCAGCTCGCCGGGCGAACCGCTCGCGATGTTCGAGCGGACCCTCGCCGCGTGTGCGCGCGTGCGGTATCCGCACGCCACTTACCTTCTGGATGACACGCGCGACCCCCGCTTCCGCGAGGTCGCGAACCGGCACGGCGCCATCTGGCTCGAACTGATCGGGATCCCGGGGGCCAAAGCGGGAAAGATCAATCGTGCCCTGGAACGGACCGACGAGGAGTTCATTCTCGTGCTCGACCCGGACCACATTCCGTTTCCGGAAATCCTCGACCGGGTGCTCGGCCACCTCGACGACCCGCGCGTAGCCTTCGTACAGGTGTCGCAGGCATACTACAACCAGGAGCGCTCCTTTACCGCAATGGGCGCCGCCGAACAGACCTACGCATTCTACGGCCCGGGACAAATGGGCCTTCACGGTCACGGGGCCTGCGTGGCCATCGGCGCGAACTGCACGTTTCGACGTGACGCGCTCGAATCCATCGGCGGACACGGGATCGGACTCGCCGAGGATCTCATCACGGCGATCCGTCTCCACGCGGCGGGGTGGCGATCGGTTTACGTGCCGGAGGTGCTGAGCCGTGGCCTGGTGCCGGAAGACCTCGGTTCCTATTACAAGCAGCAGTTGAAATGGGCCCGCGGCGTATACGAGGTGGCATTTACCGAGTTGCCGCGGTTGTTCGGCAAATTGAGCTGGCGACAGCGATTGTCGTATCTGACGATCGGCACCTACTACCTGTTCGGAGTGACGACGCTCGTTTTTCTCGTGCTCCCATACCTGTATCTCTGGACCGGACGGCAGGCCGCCTCGATGCCGTTTGCGGAGTTCTTCGTGCTGGCGGGGCCGGTGGCCGCCATCGGCATCCTGATGTACGCGGTAGTGCAGCGGTGGCTCTGCGATCCGGCAACGGAGCGGGGGATGCACTGGCGGGGGTTCGTCCTCAAAGTCGCGTGCTGGCCCGTTTTTCTTGCAGGCACGGTACTCGCGATATTTCGCGCGGAGATTCCATACATCCCCACGGCGAAGGAGGCGGTGCGCGGCAAGTTCCTGCGACTGGCGTGGCCTCAGCTCGGACTCATCGTCCTCTACCTCGTCACCATCGCCCGCATCGTCTACGTTCGCGCATTTCATGCGACGGAGGCATCTCTCGAACTCACGAGCGAAGCCGTGTGGGGGATGCTCGTCTTCGCGGCCTTGCCCGTGCTCGGCAGCGCCGGCGCTCTGTACGCGGCTTGGCAGGCAAGACGGCCCGCGCCCGGTGCGCCATGGGACAACGTCGATGTCACCAGCATCGGAGGAGACGCACCGTGAAGCGACGAAACCGTATCGCGCTCAGCGCGACGCTCGTAGCCAGCGGTGTCGTTGCCGTTGGTCTCCTGACGTCGTTGAGCAGGGGCGCCGCGGGGCCGCTGTCCGGTACCCTTTCATGGCTGGGCGCCGTCGCGGGTTCCGTCGAGCACCGGCTGCACCAGCGCTTTGGCGGTCCCGGCCGGAGTGCGGCGCTCGCATGGTTCGCGCCGTACGGCGCGAGTGTGGAGCGACTGCGCCACCCTGACGCCGTGTTGCTCGGCGCGTACGACAGCGGGATTCCGCAAACGCTCGATGGTATCGTACAACTCGAGCAGAGCATCGGCACGACGCTGCCGATCATCCAGCTGTACAGCGCCTGGGGAGACAGGCCGGAGCACCGTTTTCCGATCGAGGTGGTGACCGCGATCCACGACCTCGGATCCACGCCCCTGATCACATGGGAGCCGTGGCTCACGGAATTCGACAACGGACGTCATCCGGAGATCGCGCTTCGTGACGCGCGCGAGCGGCACGGACTCATCGCAGTCGCGCGCGGAGATTATGACTTCTATATCGACGCGTGGGCGGCGGGAGCCAGGGAATACGGCCATCCGTTCTTCGTGCGCCTTGCCCACGAGATGAACGATCCCTACCGCTATCCGTGGGGACCGCAGAACAACACTAAGGAAGAATTCATCGCCGCCTGGCGGCACATCGTCGAGCGCTTCGATCGGCGGGTGCACAGAACGTGGTGTGGGTCTGGTCACCGCACATCGCGTATCAATACTGGGAGCTGTACTATCCGGGCGACGCGTACGTGGATTGGGTCGCGACCGGTGCGCTCAATTTCGGACCGATCGCGCAGTGGTCGCAGTGGTGGTCGTTCGCCGATCTGTTCGGGAAGAAGTACTCGCGGCTGGCGGCATTCGGAAAGCCGGTGATGGTCGCGGAGTTTGGTTCTCTCGCGGTCGGCGGAGATCGTGCGGCGTGGTATCGGGAGGCACTGACCGGCCTGCCGCGGCGGTATCCGGCGGTTCGAGCCGTCGTCTTCTTCAACACGGCGGGTGACCAGACGGTGACCTATCAGCGCGTGGACTGGACGTTTGCGTCCGACTCCGCCGTCGCGATGACGATTCGGCGGGCTA
>DATCGU010000347.1:0-16434 GCA_036508735.1 Gemmatimonadaceae bacterium | reverse complement strand
CCGTGGCCGATCTGCGCGTCGATGCCGCGAATAGCGAGGTTCATCTTGGCCAAGCGCCACGTGGTGTAGTTGCTCTCCTGGCCGTAAATGGAGATGTCGCCCAGCTTGCCGCTGTGAGCTTCGATGAACTTCTCGCTGCTCACGAACATGCCACCCGAGCCGCAGCAGGGGTCGTACACTCGGCCTTTGTACGGCGCGAGCATCTCCACCAGCACCCGCACCACGCGCGACGGCGTGTAGAACTGTCCGCCGCTCTTGCCCTCGGCGCTGGCAAAGCGCGCGAGGAAGTACTCATACACGCGGCCCAGCGTGTCCTTGGCGCGATCGGCCGCGCTGCCGAGCGCGATGTCGCTCACCAGGTTGATGATCTGCCCCAGCCGTTGCTTGTCCAGGCCGGCGCGCCCAAAGTCCTTGGGGAGCACGCCCTTCAGCGACGGGTTGTCGCGCTCAATCGCCGCCATGGCATCGTCCACCAGCGTGCCGATGGTCGGCTGCGGCGCGTTTGCCTTGAGCTGCGTCCAGCGCGCCTCCTTGGGCACCCAGAAGATGCTGGCGGCGCGATACTCGTCGGGATCTTCGGGGTCGGCACCGGACTTCTTCTGCGCTTCCAGCTCCGCGTGCTTCGATTCGAACGCGTCCGAGATGTACTTGAGGAAAATCAGGCCGAGCACCACGTGCTTGTATTCGGCCGCATCCATGTTGTTGCGGAGGGCGTCGGCGGCGGCCCAGAGCTTGGCTTCGAAGCCGAGGTTGTCACCAGTGTCGTTCTTCTTTGCTTTCTGCTTCGCCATCACTCTCCCTCAGGGTCGTGCGGACAGCTCCCACTGGAACCAAAGGAAGGTCGCGTCGCCCTCAGGGGGACGCCAGAGGCAATGGTGCGCTTGGCGCGCGCTTCATCGCCCTCCAGTCATCCCAGAAGTGCAGTATCCCCAAAATCGGCAGTTATCCGTTCAATCGGGAGTTCTGCCGTAAGTCTCTCCGCAGCTACCAGATCTTCACTCGGTCCGTCGCCGCCCGGTACATCCTGTCGCCCGGCTGCACCTTGAAGGTGCGCAGGAACGCGTCGTTGTTCACGAGCGGCACGAATGCCCGGTAGGGCCCCGGCGAGTGCGGGTTCGTCAGCAACTGTTGGCGCATCGCCTCGTCGCGGAACTTCGTGCGCCAGATCTGCGCGTAGCCGATGAAGAAGCGCTCGTCGCCGGTGAAACCGTCGATCACCGGCGCCTGTTTGCCGCCGAGTGACACATGATATGCCCGGTAGGCCTGCGCCAGACCGCTCAAATCGCCGATGTTCTCGCCCATCGTCAACTGTCCGTTGATGTGCAGATCGTCGATGGGATTGATGGCATTGTACTGTGCGCCAAGCTTCGTGGTGCGCGCCTCGAACGCTTGCGCATCGGAGGCCGTCCACCAGTCACGGAGGTTTCCTTCACCGTCCGACTTGCGGCCCTGATCGTCGAAACCGTGACCGATCTCATGGCCGATCACCGCGCCAATGCCGCCGTAGTTCACCGCGTCGTCGGCGTTCACATCGAAGAACGGTGACTGGAGAATGGCGGCGGGGAAAACGATCTCGTTATTCGACGCGTTGTAATAGGCGTTGACGGTCTGCGGGGTCATTCCCCAGCGCGTGCGATCCACCGGCTTGCCGAGGCGGCCAATCGCATCGTTGTACTGGAAGGCCGCGAATCGCAATGCGTTCCCGACCAGATCGCCACGCGCGATCCGGAGCGCCGTGTAGTCGCGCGGCTTGTCCGGATAGCCGATCTTCACCGTGAAGTGCGCAAGCTTGTCCTTGGCCTGTGTCTTGGTCTCGGGACTCATCCATTCCAGGCTGTCGATCCCCGCCTGGTAGGCCGCACGCATGTTCTTCACGAGGGCATCCATGCGCGCCTTCGCTTCGGGTTTGAAATACCTGGCGACGTAGAGCTTGCCAGCCGGCTGGCCGAGGATTGCATCCGTGCGGTCGACCGCGCGCTTCCAGCGAACCGCCATCTCCTGCTGACCGGAAAGCGTCCGGCCGCGGAAGGCGAAGCGTGCCTGCGCGAACGCAGCCGGAAGAAGATCGGCGGTGCCGTCGAGCACCTTGAAAGTGAGATACTCGCGCCACGTAGACACCGGTGTGTTCACGAGTATCGGGTCAAGCGCCTTCACGTAGTCCGGCTGACGGACGACCATTTCGGTGGCCTTCGTGAGGCCGGCCGCCGCGAGATATGCCGACCACTTGAACGACGGCGACAGTGCTTCAAACTCAACGACCGTCATCTTGTTGTATGTCGCATTGCGATCGCGCAGTCGCGCGCGGTCCCATTGCGGCGTGGCAATCGCCGTTTCGAGGGCAACAATTCGTTGCGCGGCACCGGCGGGGTCGGACTGTTTGGCGAGTGTCAGCAGCTGCGTGATGTAGTCGACATAGGCCGCGCGTGTCGCCGCCGTCTTTGCATCCTGCTTCAGGTAGAAGTCACGATCCGGCAGCCCGAGGCCCGCCTGTCCAGCCTGCACGATGTTCACGGACGAGCGCTTGGGGTCTGGTCCGACGCCTATGGCTAACGGGCCCACGCCGAGTTGCGCGAAATGCGCGAAGACGGCGGGGAGCTGTGCGGCCGTCTTCAGCCCCGCGATGATGTGAAGCTCGCCGGCGAGCGGCGTGAGGCCGAGTCGCTCGATGCGCACCGTGTCCATGAAGCTCGCGTACAGGTCCCCGACCTTTCGCTTCTCGGAGCCTGCCGGTGCACTGGCGCGGCTGGCCTCCTCGAGAATCTCGTGGAGCGCGTTGCGGCTGCGCTCCGTCAACTCGGCGAAAGCTCCCCAACTCGATGCGTCAGCCGGGACCTCTGTCTTCTTCAACCAGCCGCCGTTCACGTACCGGAAAAAATCGTCTTGCGGCCTCACGGAGCGGTCGAAGTTCGTGGTATCGACACCGCTCGTCAGCTTCTGCGCGCCAGCGGGCGACGCGTGCAAGCCAGCGACGATCGCGGCAGCACCGGCAATGCGAATGAGTGCGGGACAAGACAAACGTGCCATGACGGACCTGCGCCGAAGGGGTGATTGGGAGGCGGCCTCCCGATGGAAGATCATACAGCGCGTAGGGTGGGCAACGCCAGAGCGTCGCGCGCGAAACGAATAATGGAGGCAAGACACTCATCCGTTCAATCGGGAGTTCCGCAGTAGAACCATCCCTGCCACGAAGCCAGCTCTCAGAGCGCCGGTCGCGCATCGGACGGCGTCTCGGCGATGACATCCCGCCCCGTGCGATGCGCCCTCGCCTGCACGTGAGCGGCCAGCGCCGTCAGGCGTGAGCGCTCGAGCGGAAGTAGCAGTTCGGCGAGCACTGAGCGCCGCACGTGAGCCGGCAACGGGACGCCCGGGTCTCCGAACGCCACCAGCGCGCCACCAGGCGCGAGGCCAAGGCTTCGAGTGTCGGAGACGGTTGCCAGCAGCACGCGGTCAACGACGGCGAGCAGCGGCGGTGCGGTAGCCGCCACGAACGATGCCTCGTCGATGGACGCCGCCGTCAGCACGTGATGGCCCGCGGCGGCGAGCGCCTGAGCGATTCCTTCCAGGAGCGCCGCATCGGCCCCGACCAGCAGTATGTCAGCCACGATCAGTATTCTGGGTTGCAGTGTGTCATCGTCAGGTCGCGAGCAGCCGCGAAAGTGCGGCTGCGGCATCGACGCCATCGACGTCCACGAGCTTCTGTCGTCCGCTTTGTCCGGCCGCTATGTGCACGGCCCGCGCCGGCACGCCAAGCGCCGCGGCGATTACCGCCACCACGGCCTCGTTGGCCGCACCCTCCACCGGTGGTGCCTGCACGCGCACCCGTAACGCGTCGCCGTGCAGCCCATCGATGCCCGGGCGCTTGGAGCGAGGTTGAACGTGAATGGCAAAGCGCACGCCGGCGCCGCGCGGTGTCACGGTGAACGCCATCAGGCGAGCCGTACCAGGAACGTCTGCACCAGGCCGAGCAGGAAATACGCCAGGATCGGCGTGATGTCGATCATTCCAATGAGCGGAATGATGCCGCGCATCGGGCGCAGGAACCACTCGGTGAGCGCGTAGGACCATCGCACGTACCAGGCGAACGGCGATGGATGCATCCACGAGAGCAGCACGCGCACGATCAGCGCCAGCCGCAGCACGGCAAAGGCCCACGAGACGACCAGCTTGTACAGCCCGGCCGGGCCGCTGGAGAGCAGCGCCGAGGCGAAGATGATCTGGTCGCGAACGAAATCGAGCAGGCTCAGCAGGATGATGCCGCCGAGGATGACGCCGGCCAGCGTCCACCACGGCGCGTTCTGGGGGTTGCCGCCCGAGCGGAGGATGCGGCGCTCCACGGGAACGATGAGCGGGCGGATGGTCGACCGCAGGAACCTGGCCACGGGGCCGAACGGGTTCAGCCGCCGCGTGCGCACCATCCAGTCGAGGGCGCAGAAGATCCCCACGACAACCGCAAAGGCGAAGAGGCCCCCGCGCAGTGCGGCGGTGATATAGTCGAAGCCGTAGAGGATCGCGCTCACGCACAAAATTTGCGTGTGTGCGCATCACGGAACAAGCGCCGGTTACACCTTGCGCGCTGGCGCGAAGACCAGACGGAGCACGCGCGGCAGCGCGCGGATGCGCTCGAGCACCTGGCTGCTGTGCGCGACGACGAGGAAGGCGCTGATGTTGTCGCGATGCGCCCGCGAGTAGCCGAACCACCATGGCTGTCGCCATCCCTGGAACCAGTCCACCATCACCACCTTGGTGCGCACGCACTCCTGCAGTCCCATCTCGCCGTGCACCTTGCCCAGCCCGCTGGCCTTGAAGCCGCCGTGCGGTACGTCGCCCATGCCCGCCGCGGAGCAGGCATCGTTGATCACCACCGAGCCGGCCTGCAGACGCTGCGCCACGGCCACACCGCGCATCACGTCGCCGGTCCACACACTCGCCGACAGTCCCTGCGTGGTGTCGTTGGCGCGCGCGATCGCCTCCTCCACGTCGCGCACGGCGGTCACCGGGAGGAGCGGCCCGAAGGTCTCTTCCGTCATGGCGCGGCTGTCGGGCGGCACGTCGGTGAGGATCGTCGGCGCGAAGTAGCCGGCGCCCTCGGGCGTTGGCAGCCGCAGCATTTCGTGCGCCCCCCGCGCCATCGCATCGGCGTGCTGCGCGGCGATGGTCGCGCGCTGCTCGGGGCGGATCATCGGACCGATGTCCGTGGTGTCATCGGTGCCGGGACCCACTTTCAGCGCACCCACGGCCTTCGTGAGCGCGGCGAGGAAGGGTTCGTAGACGCTCGCCTCCACGAAGACGCGCTTGGCCGCCACGCAGGTTTGCCCGGCGTTGGAAAAGCGTCCCCACGCGATGCCGCTCGCGGCGTGCTGCAGGTCGGCGTCCGCGAGCACGATGGCCGGGTCACTGCCACCCAGCTCGAGCGCGCACGGAATGAGCCGGCGCGCACACGCCAAGGCGACCTTGCGTCCGGTGGCTTCGGAGCCGGTGAAGAAGATCTTGTCCACTTCCTCGCAAAGCGCCGCGCCGGTGGCGCCGGCGCCGTGCACCACCTGGTAGATGTCGGCGGGCACCCCCGACTCGAGCAGGCACTCCCTCAGGAATTCGGCAATGCCCGGCGTCCACTCGCTGGGCTTGTTCACCACGGCGTTGCCGCACAGCAGCGCGGGGATGGCGGAGCTGAGCGGCAGGAACATGGGGTAGTTCCACGGCGAGATGATGCCGACCACGCCGTGCGGTTCCCGAACGAGCGTCACGCGCTTGCGCCACGCCATGAGGGCCGTCGAGCGCTGCCAGCGCGGGCGCAGGAAGCGCGGCGCCACCTTGGCGAAGTGCTCGGCGAGTCCCAGCGAAACGCCGAGGTCGACGCCGAGGGCTTCGCCAACCGGCTTGCCGTTTTCGCGCGCGATGATCGTCGCCGCTTCCTCGCGTCGTGACAGGAGCTTCTGGACGAAGGCCTCGATGGACCCGGCGCGCACACGCGGCGGCAGCGCGGCCCACGCCGGCTGCGCCGCGCGGGCGCGGGCCACGACCGCCTGCACTGCGCCGGTATCGGCAACCGCGTACCGGCGCCAGACCTCGCCTGTGGCTGGGTCGCGTGATTCGGGCACTCGACCCGCCGGAGCGGAGGACGAGGCTGAGGATTCAATGGCGATGCTGCTCACGAACCTTTCCCGGGCAGAGGGTGTCAGAGAGAATGTCACCGCAATAGTTGTGACGCTACCCTCTGCATGCGGGTATGTCCTCTTGAGAGTGAAGGGAACCGCAGGGTGCGGAGTTCGGGGGTGACGGTAGTCGTAACGTGTTGTTTCACAATGAGTTGATAGCCGACGCGGAGTTCGTCCAAGCAGGCTTTGGGCGTCCGGCAGTCGGATTGACTCAAGAAAGCGGAGCCAGATGGCACGGCGCGTACAGCGTGCGGTGGCGGTAGCGACGGAGGAGTCGCCTGCGGTATTGTGGGCTATCCAACCTGCAAACCACTCTACCGTGCGTCCGAGTACCGATATCGACCCCGCCGTCCCGCTGCGCGCGCGCGGTGGTGACACGAAAGCGTTCGCCGAACTCGTGGAGTACTTCCACGCGCGGTGCATGCGGTACGCGCGGTACATGCTGGGCGAGCAGGAGGATGCGGAGGAGGCGGTACAGGACACGTTCATTCGCGTGTACGACCACTTGGGTCAGTTTCGGTCGGATGCGCGGTTCGAGCCTTGGCTTTTCCGAATCCTTGCCAACCGGTGCCGGACGCTGCGCGCCCGGCGCCGACAGAGGGAATCGCTGGTGATAACCGGCGAGCTTCCGGTGATGGTGGCCGAGGCTCCCGACGAAACGCGGGACTTGCTGGAAGAGGTGGAGGCGGCGCTCGACGACCTCCCCACCGAGCAGCGGGAAGCCTTCCTGCTGCGGCACGTCGAGGATCTGTCGTACGAAGACATGGCGGTCATTACCGGGGTGCGGCTCTCCGCACTCCGCATGCGGGTGAAACGGGCGTGCGATGCGTTGCGCACGCGCCTGATAAAGGAGCAGGGACGTGGACGCTGATCACGACGAACTCATTGAGCGGGCAGCGACGACGCTGCGTCGCCGAGCGCACCGGAACCCCCGGGCCATTGCGCGGATCCTTGCCGCGGTGGAGGGCCGTCCCCGCCATTGGTGGCGTTCGGTTTCGTGGCCCTCGGCGCCGTATTCCCTCGCCGCAACCGGCTTGCTGATCGCGGCCTCGCTGATTCTCGGCTTCTTCACCCGCCAGGCCACCGAACGCCCGGGGAACGAGCGTGAGCTCGCCGGGGTGCCCGCCGCGCGCACGTTGCCCGTGACTCCGGCCGCCCGGGTGACGGGTGAGGCCCTGCCGCTCCCGGTGCAATTCACGCTGCGCGACGTGCGCGCGGCGCAGGTGGCGCTTCTTGGTGACTTCAATGGCTGGTCGCCCTCGGCCACCCCGCTCGAGCCGGGCGATGTGGCCGGCACGTGGAGCGTCACGGTTCCGCTTTCCGCCGGCCGGCATGTCTATGCGTTCCTCGTTGATGGCAAGACCTGGATGACCGATCCGCGCGCCCGGACGTCCCGGGATCTGGACTTCGGGCATGCAAACTCCGTACTTATCGTACAGGCACCTTGATGACACTTCGCCGTCTCTTCCTCATTTCGCTTGTTCCGTGCGCCGCCTCGGCGGTGCACGCACAGGCAGCACGCCTCGATGCCACCGCGGACGCCGGCGTTCGGCGCGCCGTGGAGCGTGAGGTCGTAACCGCGCGCTCCATCGGCTTGCCCGAGGGCCTGTTGATTGCCAAGGCCAACGAGGGCATCGCCAAGCGGGCGACGCCGAAGCGCATTGCGGATGCCGTTGCCGCCCTTGGGAAGCGGCTGCAGGTTGCGAGCAACCAGCTCGCGCCCAACCCGAGCGAGGACGAAATCGCTGCAGGCGCCGACGCGCTATATGTCGGCGTGCCCGCGCCCATCCTGAAGAAGATGCGCGCGGCCTGGCCCAACCGGTCGCTGGCCCTCCCCCTCGGCGTGCTCACCGAGCTCGTCGCCAAGGGACTGCCTGCCGATCGCGCCGCCCGTACGGTCACCGACCTGATGACGCGCGGGGCCTCCAACGTGCAGCTGTATACGCTCGCGCAGTCGGTCCAGGGAGACGTTGCCGCCGGCTGGGCGCCGGAAGCTGCACTCGATCTGCGCGCCCGCGGGGTGATGTCGCTCCTTCCACCCGCTCCTGCCGCGTCCGCGTTTACGAACCCGCGGAGGCCGTAGCGCCAATGACATGAGGGGTTGCGCCACCGTTTGCTTGCTGATCGCCGCCATGAAGGGTGCGGCGGCGCAGGCCCCTGATGAGATCCGGATCGAGGCTGGCGCCGCTGAAGTGCGCCAGGCTGGCACCCGCTCGCGCAATGCGGCCTTGCTGGGCGTCGTCTGGCGCCGTTCGCGCGACAACTTGACCACAACCGCCAGTGGCTCGATAACGATGGCGCGCGATTCCATCGACACCGCGCAAGGGCTGCTCGCGTTGCGCTACCAGTTCGTGGCTCTGCCGCACTGGCACGTCGAGACGGGCGTGGCCGGCGCCCTCTTCGGGCTGGACCGGCTGACCGGCGGCGGCAACGGCGCCACGTTCCTGCGGATGCAGCACGAGAACGGCGCGCGGGGTGTCTGGATCGGGGGAGCCGGCGGCGTCACGAACCGCACGGGCGATCCCATGCGTTCCACCGCCTATGACGTGGGCACGTGGGGCGAGTATAAGCGGACCACGGCCACCTTCTCCGCCGTCTCGACGCGCTCGTACGACACCGACCTGCTGGCGGCCAGCAGCCGGCCTTCGCGCCGCCCCGTGGGAACGTATGTGGTGCGCGACGCAACGCTCGGCGTGCAGCACTCGCTGGCGAAGATTGACCTGGCGGCCATTGGAACGCTGCGTAGCGGTGAGGGTGTGAGCGCCGGCGCGAATGACCGCGCGTTCATGCTCGCGGCCGCCCTCTACCTGTCGCCGGTGGTCGCGCTGACCGTATCGGGTGGCCGGCAGCTTGCCGATCCGCTGCGGGCTCTTCCCGACGCCAGGTTCGTGGCGGCTTCGCTACGCGTACTGTTCCTTCGCCGCGATCCCGCGGTACGAAGTATCGAGCGCTACGGCGCCATCGCGTTCACGCATGCCGACCCCGCGGGCGGTGCCACGCTGACCATCCGCGTGCTGGCCAGCGCATCAGCCCGTGTGGAAGCGTACGGAAGCTTCAGTGGCTGGCAGCCCGTGCAGATGCAGTGGGTGCTCGATGCCTGGGAGTTGCAGGTGCACCTGCCACCCGGGCCGCAACGGGTGGCGGTGCGCATCAACGGAAGCCAGTGGCGGGCGCCGGCCAACCTGACGAAGGTGACCGACGAGTTTGGCGGCGAAGCGGGGCTGGTGGTGGTGCCGTAGCGACCGCGCAACTGCAACTGCAACTGCAGAACTCCCGATAACAGGGATTACAGGGATTGCATCAGTGGTTATCCTGAAATCCTTGTTATCGGGAGTTCCGCAGTAGAAGCCTCCCCTGCTGGCGCTCGACCCCCGAGACGCCATATTTGCCTTGCTAGTCGCCGCTTACCGTCTACCCCCAGGACGTTCCCATGGAAAGACGCCAGTTCCTCAGTGGTCTCGCTGCCGCCGGTATCACGCTGCCGGCCTTCCGCGCGAACGCCTTCGAGAACCTGTTCAAGGCCAACGTCATTGCCGGTGACCGGCCGCCCCTGGCCCTCGCCGAGGACGAGTTGTACTGGGCGCAGATCCAGCAGTCGTTCGATGCGGACCGGACGATGATCAACCTGAACAACGGGGGAATCTCGCCGACGCCCTCGCACGTGCTCGAGCAGATGATCCGCGACCTGAAGTTCACCAACGAGCTTCCGGTGGAGCACATGTGGCGCGTGCTCGAGCCGCGGATGGAAAGCACGCGGCGCGATCTGGCCAGGGACTTCGGCTGCGACCCCGAGGAGATGGCCGTCGTTCGCAACGCCTCCGAGGCCAACGAGATCATGATCTTCGGCCTCGACCTCAAGCGCGGCGACGAGGTGCTGCTCACCAACCAGAACTACCCGCGCATGATCACCTCGTGGCAGCAGCGCGTGAAGCGCGAGGGGATCGTGCTGAAGCAGATCTCGTTCAAGGTACCGCCGCCGAGTGACCAGTACATCGTCGACCAGTTCAGGGCGGCGATCACGCCGCGCACGAAGGTGATCGAGGTCACGCACATCACCAACCTCACCGGCCAGATCCTGCCCGTGCGCGACATCGTGCGCATGGCCCGGCCGCTGGGCATCGAGGTCTTCGTCGACGGGGCGCACGCCTTCAACCACTTCCCGTTCAAGCGCGACGACCTGGAGTGCGACTACTACGGCACGTCGCTGCACAAGTGGACCCACGCCCCCATCGGCACGGGCTTCCTGTACGTGCGCAGGGAGAAGATCGCGCAACTCTGGTCGCTGATGGGGTCGAGCGAGGGGAACGTGGCGAACATCCGGAAGTACGAGGAAATCGGCACGCACCCGCAGGCAAACTTCAACGCAGTATCGGCGGCGCTCGCCTTTAGTCGCGGAATTGGGCCAGATCGCAAGATCGCGAGACTGCGCTACCTGCGGGACCGCTGGGCCAGGCGCCTGCTGGCCGCGAGCGACCGCGTGAAGGTGCTCACCCCGCTCGACAACGACCGCGCGGGCGCCATCTGTCTGTTCAGCGTGGACGGCATCGACCCGGGCAAGCTGGGTGGCTGGCTGCTGGACAGGCACAAGATCGTGACCACGCCGATCGGGCACCCGGAGTTCAGCGGCATCCGCATCACGCCCAGCGTCTACACGAGCGTGGACGAGATAGACACGTTCGGGGATGCGGTGCTGAAGGCGATGGCGAAGGGGATAGCGTAGGGCGCGGTGAGCTGACGGCGGATGGCGTATGGCGTACAGCTCACGGCAGCTGTGAGCCGCACCCCTTCCGCCGTCGTAGATTCCCAGCGTCCCGACCCTCCGTACCGTATCACCTGTGACCGCGGTCGCCACGATTCGCGGTGATCACCCGAACCGGGTTCCAATGATGACCCTGCGTTCCATCGGATTCCTCGCCGCGGCGCTGTGCGTTGCGGCATCGCCCGTCATCGCGCAGCGCGGTGCTCCCCGCAACGAAGGCCCGTCGGGTCCGCCGAAGGTGCTGGTCGTGCCCGGCGTCCGCGCGGGCACGAGCGCCTTCGCGCTCACCAACTACGCCGAGATGAAGCCCCTCGTCCCCGGCCAGATGGACTTCAAGCACTACCACACCAACGCCGAGATCGGGGAGTGGATGCGGAAGTGGGTGAACGAGCATCCCGATCTCGTCACGCTCTACTCGGTTGGCAAGAGCTTCGGCGAGAAGGACATCTGGCAGATGACGCTGACCAACAAGAAGACCGGCAAGGACACCGACAAGCCGGCCGCATTCTTCGAGGGCGGCCGTCACTCGGGCGAGATCACCGGCACCGAGAGCGCCCTCTACCTCGCGTGGTATCTCATCGAGAACTACGGCAAGGACGCCGACGTCACGAAGCTGCTCGACACGAAGGCCGTGTACATCAAGCCGATCAACAATGTCGACGGCTCCGACATGTACCGGCTCACGGCGCAGGCCAACCGCAGCACCGTGCGCCCGTTCGACGACGACGGCGACGGGCTGCTCGACGAAGACCCGCCCGAGGATCTCGACGGCGACGGCTTCATCATGCAGATGCGCAAGTATGCCGGGCCGGGCAAGGGCGACGCCGTCAAGGACACGCTCGACAAGTCGGGACGCCTGATGCGGCGCGTCGGCGCCGGCAAGGGTGACTACCTGATGTACTCCGAAGGCATCGACAACGACGGCGACGGCCGCTACAACGAGGACGGCGTTGGCGGGCTCGACCTGCACCGAAACTATCCGGAGAACTGGCGCCCGATGCGCGAGGCGACGGGGCGTGGCTACACGCAGGGCGGCGCCGGCGAATACCCGCTCTCCGAGACGGAAACGCGCGCGGTGGTGCTTTTTCTGCTGGCACACCCGAACGTCGGCGTCGCCAACTCGATGGACACGGCGGTGCCGATGATGCTGCGCGCGCCGTCGACGTGCGAGGAAAAGGAGTGCATGTACCCCACCGACCTCAAGTTCTACCAGCACTTCGACTCGGTGGGCAAGGCGAAGACGGGCTATCCGTGGGCCGGCGACGTCTTTCGTGTCTACAACACGCGCGGCGGCGTGAACCCGATCACCGGCGATTCGGCGCGTCC
Organism: Gemmatimonadaceae bacterium; assembly: GCA_036508735.1. GTDB lineage: Bacteria > Gemmatimonadota > Gemmatimonadetes > Gemmatimonadales > Gemmatimonadaceae > PNKL01. Next base: position 4,194 of record DATCGU010000347.1, on the reverse strand, counting down.
GGCGCCGCTCTTTGGCCACGGCCCCGACTTCGGCTACTTCCAGTACGGCGCCATCTGGTATGGCGACGAAATCTGGAACGGCGGCCGCGAGAAGGACTACAACAACGACGGCAAGATCGACGACTACGAGGTGCTGCGCTTCTGCGACGAGGAGTACGGCGGCAAGTGCTTCAAGCCGTGGACGAAGTTCAACCATCCGCAACTCGGCGAAGTCGAGATCGGCGGGATGAACCCGAAGTTCTGGTCGCAGAACCCGCCGCCCGAGTGGCTGGAGAAGTGGGCGAAGAACGAGGCGATGTTCAACCTCTATCTGGCGCAATCGCTCCCGTCGGTGGAGATCGTAAGCGTCACGTCGGTGCCGGTGAAGTTCGCCAAGGGCGCCAAGGCCCCCGCCGATTCGGCGACACACGAGGTGAAGGTGACGCTGCGCAACAACGGCCGGCTTCCCACCGCGCTCGACATGGCCAAGCGCGTCAAGATCGTGCATCCCGACGGGCTGGCGCTCCGCTCGACGCCGAACACGAAGCTCATCGGCCGGCCGCCGGAGTTCTGGCTGAACGGCGGCGAGACGAAAGTCGTCACGCTGCGCGTCAAAGCCGGGACGACGGCCGACGACCGCAAGCTCAGCGTGCGCTACACGAGCACGCGCGGCGGAGTGGCCGACGCGGAACATCAGATCGCGCCATAGATCGGGAGGGAATCACCAACTGCTTTGCCACAGATGAACACAGAAGAACACAGATAGGCGTGGAGAAGCTTCGAAGGGGCGTGGTGCATCAATACTGGTGAGCCACGCCCCTCCAAGTTCCAGTCTGTGTTTCTCCGTGTTCATCTGTGGCAAAGCAGTTCAACGCACCAGACGAACAGCGTCAGCTTCGCATCTCCGCCTCGATCGCCCGCGCCAGCGGCGCGACGCCGTCGGCAAGCGCCTCGAGATCGGCCCACCGCGTGCGGTGGTTGGTGATGCAGACGCGAATAACGTAGCGCCCGTTCACCATCGATCCGCTGGGCACGGCGAGTCCCGATTCCTGGATGCGCAACAACAACTCCCGGTTGAGCGCATCGCATTGGACGTCCGAGAAGGCGGCGGGCACATAGCGCCAGCAGACGATGTTGAGCGGCACCGGCGCGCTGATCTCGACGTGCGGCACCAGTGCCAGCGCTTCGGCAAGCGCGCGCGCCTGCGCCACATTCTGCTCGATGAGCTCGGCGAACGCATCGATGCCCTGCGCCTTGAACGACATCCAGACCTTCAGTGCCTTGAATCCGCGCGTCAGTTCGGGGCCGCGGTCGGCGAACACGAGGCCGCCGGCGATGACGCCGCGCCCCTCGTCGCGCAGGTAGCTCGGCGTCAGCGCAAAGGCGTCGCGGTGCGCCTGCGGGTCGCGCACCAGCACGCAGGCAATCTCGAACGGCAGGTAGACCCACTTGTGCAGGTCGAGCGCCAGCGAGTCGGCGCGCTCGATCCCCTTCACGATCGGAGCGAGCGTCGGCGACAACCGCGCGAGCGCTCCGAACGCGCCGTCCACATGGAACCACAGGTTCTCCGCCTGCGCGAGGTCGGCGAGTGCGTCGAGGTCGTCGGTGGCGCCGCTGTTCACGGTGCCCGCCGTGCCGATGACGCAGATGGGGTGCAACCCCGCGGCGCGGTCGGCGGTGATCATCGCCCGCATCGCGGAGACGTCCACTCGCATCTCGCCGTCCGCTGGAACCTTGCGCAGAGAATCGCTGCCCAGACCAAGCAGCTCGACGCCCTTCTGCGCCCAGCTGTGCGCCTCGCTGGACGCGTACACCATGAGTCGCGGGCCGCCGAGCGCGCCGAGCTTCCGGATGTCGAAGCCGGCCTTCGCGTGCCGCGCGACGGCGAGGCCGAGGTAGTTGGCCATCGAACCGCCGCTCATCAGCAGGCCGCTCGAGTCCGCGGGAAACCCCATCAGCTCGGCGATCCAGGCGATCACGCGCAACTCCACCAGGCGGGCCGAGTCGTTGAATCCCGCCATGTGCGCGTTCATTCCCGCGGCGAGCATGTCGGCCATCATGCCCAGCGGCGTGCCGTTGCCCTGCACCCAGCCGAAGAACCGGCCGCTGCGTGACCCATTGGTGTAGGGAAGCACCCGGGTGAGGAACTCGTCGTATACCGCCTGCTCGCCCTGTGCCTCCATCGGCAGCGGCTCGCGCGCGAGCGCCGAGCGGATGTCAGTGGGCACCGGCGTCCAGGCCGGGCGTTCGGGAAGCGTGCGCATGAAGTCGAGCGAATCGTCCACCATGCGGTGGGCAAGGGCGCGGAACGCGTCCCAGTCTTTCGGGTCGAGCGTTGCGTCGGTATGGGCGGTCGGCGGTGTGCGTGGCATGTGGGGAGATTACCACTCCAGCCCCTAGCCGCAACACCCGTGGATCGCGAATCTTGTGCACCTCACGGCGCGCCGCGGCGGGGCACCGGGCGGCGCGCGAGACCTCCAGCTCACACGCCCATGCTTCGATTCCGTGCTTCCATGTTCCTCGCGGGCCTGCTTGGCGCAGCGACGCTTCCGGCACAGACCCTCATGCTCCGCTCCCCGTCGGTGAGCGCGACGCACATCGCCTTTGCCTACGCCCAGAACATCTGGGTGGTCGACCGCGCCGGCGGTGCGGCGCGACGGCTGACGAGCTTCCAGGGTGAGACGCAGAACCCCAAGCTCTCCCCCGACGGCGCGCTGGTGGCGTTCAGCGCCGAGTACGGCGGAAACACCGACGTCTATGTCGTCCCCGTCGAAGGCGGAACGCCGAAGCGCCTCACGTGGAACTCGGCTCCCGACCTGGTGCAGGGATGGACACCCGACGGAAAGGCCGTGCTCTTCTCGTCCACGCGCGAAACGTTCGGTCCGTCGGCGGCCCCGAAGTTCTACACGGTGCCGGTTGACGGTGGCCCGGAGACGTACCTGAGCATCAATCGCGGCTACCAGGGGCGCATCTCTCCCGACGGGAAGCGCATAGCCTACCGGATGAACCCGAGCTGGGACGAGGAGCGCCGCAACTACCGCGGCGGGCAGAACCGTCCCATCTGGATTGCCGACCTCAAGACGCTCGACGTCGAGTCGCCGCCGTGGACTGACTCCAAGGACATGGAACCGGCGTGGATCGGCGACGTGGTGTACTTCATTTCCGACCGTGACGGCGTGGCCAACGTCTGGTCGTACGACACGAAGGCGAAGAAGCTGGCCCAGGTCACCGACTTTGCCGACTTCGACGTGAAGACGCTCGACGCCGGCGCCGGCGCGGTGGTCTTCGAGCAGGCCGGGTACATCCACGAACTCGACCCGAAGACGGGCAAGGAGCATCGCGTCAACATCACGGCCGCCGGCGACTTTCCGTGGATGATGGCGGGGTGGAAGGACGTGAGTGCCCGCATCGCCAACATGGCATTGAGCCCCACCGGCAAGCGCGCCGCGGTCGAGGCGCGCGGCGAGATCTTCACCATTCCGGCCGACAAGGGCGACGTGCGCAACATCAGCACGTCGAGCGGTTCGGCCGAGCGCGATCCGGCGTGGAGTCCCGATGGCAAGTCGATTTCGTACTTCAGCGACAAGAGTGGCGAGTACAAGCTGTACGTAGAGTCGGCAGACGGCATCGCGCCGCCGCGTGAGATCGCGCTGCCCAATCACAAGCACTACTACACGCCCGCGTGGTCGCCCGACGGCAAGCGGATTCTCTACACCGACACCGACCTCAAGCTCTGGGTGCTCGATGTCGTCACGGGCCAGGGGAAGGTCGTCGGCGAGGATCCATGGATGGTGCCCTCGCGCACCATGAACCCGGAGTGGAGCCCCGACTCCAAGTGGATTGCCTATGTGCGCCACCTCAACTCGCTGTACAAGCAGATCGTGGCCGTGAATGTCGAAACGGGCGAATCGAAGCCGGTAACCGACGGCCTTTCCGACACCTCGTGGCCGGCGTGGGACGCGAGCGGCAAGTACCTCTGGTTCCTGGCGAGCACCGACTTCGGGCTCAAGTCGCAGTGGCTCGACATGACCAACTACTCCATCGACGAAACCTTCGGGCTCTACTTCGCCATCCTCTCGAAGTCGGATTCCACGCCGCTGATGCCGGAGAGCGACGAGGAGACGGGAGCGCCGGCTCCGCCAACTGCGCCGAGTGGTGGTCGCGGTGCCAGAGGCGGCGGCGCGCCCGGCGACAGCACCGCGCAGCCGGCAGCCG
>DATCGU010000346.1:0-3791 GCA_036508735.1 Gemmatimonadaceae bacterium | reverse complement strand
GGCAACCCCAGGGCACGCGCCACGGCGAGGGCACGCGCAACGGAATCGCGCGCAACGCCGGAACTGGCGAGCACGTCATAGCTCGCGCCCAGCAGCGTCGCCACGTCGCTGGCCGCGCGGGTGTAATCGAGCGCCACATTGTACGTCATGGCACGACGGATGAGTTCGCCATCCGCCCCGACGCTCGTGCGGAGGTTGGATTGTGTTGCGCCGAGGGCTCGCCCTACGGCGTCCGTAAACTGCAGCGGCCGTGCATCCCACGTCGCGTAGGCATTGCGGTTCTGGTAGCTGCGGTCTCCGCCTCCCAACCGCACGTCGATGTTCGCCCCCGAGAACCCACCACGCGTCGCGTCAAATGTGGCCCCCGTCACGCGGGTCTCCACTCGCGCCGCGCGGGGAACCGATCCCCCCGGCATCGCCATGCCATTGAGTGTCAAAAGGTTCGATTCCGACCCAGCGCCGAGCATCGAGATCCCGTTCGGCCCGAGGGTGATCCCAGGCATCGTGCCGGCGATTGCGGCAAGGTCGCCCGCCATGGCCGGGTTCATCTGCCCGTTGACGCCTTCCTGCCACTTCTCGGCGGACCCCACTTCGCCACTAAAGCGCGATACGTCGTTCCGTGCGCGCTCCGGCTTCTCCGCGGTCACCTTCACGGTCGCGAGCGTGGAGAGGTCGTGCGCCAGCACGAAGTCGGCGATGAGCTCGAGTGCTGAGCCTGCCCGCTGCACGCGCCGGCGGGCCGCCTTGAATCCGACCGCCGAGACGGCCACGAGATAGTCACCCGTGCCGTTCTCGAAGCCGACCTGATATCGCCCGGTGCTGTCGGTGACGGACTGCTTGAGCAGCCGGTCCGGGCCGCGCGTCACGAAGACCGTTGCGCCAGCCACGGCGTGCGAGGAATCGTCGGTCACACGCCCCTTGATGGTCTCCGTCACGCCCTGCGCGGCGGCAGCGGAGCAAGCACATATCAGCCACAGGAAGACGGCGCACCGGCTCATGAAGGGCGTCACTTCTCTACCTTTAAGTGAATTCCAAGCGTCGTCGCCAGCGAACTGCCGCACCGCGAAAGGGGCACCCTCACGGCGATACACTCAGGAACCGACGGAGTGTGTCAAAGAACTCCGTCGGCCGGCTGAACCACGGGTCATGCCCACCGCCAGCGATGTTGACTCGTTCGGCATGCGACAGGCTCGGGCGCAGTTCGTCCCATGCAGGATCCGCAGTTGCGCGTCCCAGGCTGTCCATGTCGGACGCGAAGAACACCGGCATCGCGAGTGTGAGTGAACTGAGATCCGGGAGGCTCTCCCAGCTCGCGGCCGTCGCAAGAGCAATATCATCGCATAACCCGCGCTTCACCAAGCGGCCCACGATAGCCGGTGACAACTGGGGATTCGTTCTCGCCACTGTCAGCGAATCCCGAACGAGGGTGTCGCGAACCAACGTGCCCGCCTCCAAAGTGTCGAGGCGTGCCACGATTGCGGTCGAAAGCCTCGCGCGCCAGCGATGGACCGCTTCCTTCGGCCAACCAGGAGTCCCGGAAAGCACGACCGCCGAGACGCGCTCGGGGTGTTCGGCGGCGAAGAGGATGGCGAGTCGAGTACCCCACGAACTGCCCGCAAGCACGACTTGGCCTCGGGCCCCGACCGCACTATTGACGACGCGTTCGAGGTCGTCCAAGTGGGAACGCCACGAGTAGGGCAACTGGCGCGCACTTCGTCCACACCCACGCTGGTCGTAGTACACGAGCCTCGCCGAGCCCGCCAACTGGTCCCATTCGGGTCGCAAGTAGTCATGCGCGACGCCGGGGCCACCATGCACGACGATGATCGTGGGCCCGACTGTGCCAATCTCCTCGGCGAAGATTGCGGGCTGCCCCTGCACGACAAGCGGGATGGCGGTCTGCCCTTTGAGGGCGACGCTCGCAAGAAAGAGTAGTCCGCCGGTCCACAGCAGGCGGCGGTTCCTCGACAGCCATGTGCTCACTTCAGTTCCTTGGGTGAAGCGCGGCAAGTGCTACCTTGCAAAGGACGCGGTGCTGCGGCGCTTCTAATAGACGCGGCCGCAGACGGGCCGCAAGTCCAAACGGTGCGCCCGGACCGGCCGCCCGCGGCCGCTTCCCTACCTGCGCCATCCGCACCAACGCGTGGTCCTGTAGGGACCTCAGCAGGCGGCCAGATACGAGACGCGCATCTGTCGAGAACGAGTGCGATCAACGCGCCCGGCAAGACTCCAATCCGCACAGGCGTAGACGCGGAATCTCATCTCGCGTACCGGCGCAGCGTCGACCTGCTCGCCCTCCATCCGAGCGATACGCGCGACAGCGATGCCGGTGATGCGAAACACCAGCCAGGTCTTCTTTGGGTCGAAGGCGACGGGGCGTGCGATACGCAACCGCACCGTCCCGATTGCGCGATGTTCGCCGCGGCGCAGGCCATCCAGGACTCTGAGCGAGTCGCTTTGCGCCAAGGCGTGCCACGGCCGCGGAAGGCCGCCAGCATCGCCTCCGGCACGTCCGGGACCCACGATTAGGGCGGTGAGATGGAAGCCCCGCATGCTCACGGCGGTATCACCGAGCGGCACCCCGGGCACCGACAGGCTACCGCTGTCGATCACAACGTCGATCGTATCACCCGCGAGACCGAGTGGCGCTAACGCGACGGCAAGCCTGGCCGTCGGCGAGTAGTCACTGCCATCCGAGGAGATGTTCACACCAGACGATACTGCCGCCGGTCGCACGCAGGCGGTCAGCGCGCAGATCAACAGCAGGGTGACCGCAGATATTCGGCTGATGCGCATTGCGGCTCCCACAGCGCGAGAAGAGGCAAAACCCACGCTAGCGTAGGGCCTTCCCCGATGACGCGCGCGCGCGGTCCAGGGGACACTCCAATTGCGGTATGTGACAACGTGCGGCAAGGCTGCCCAGTGTCCCGGCAGCACAATCTACCGACCTGCGGCATAGTCATCGTCAGGTAGCGGTCCGTGAGTGAACCGCCTGACCCGCGTTGGTGCTGCCGGCGCGATTACGGAAGCGCCGCAGCACAACGGCGTTCTTTATACCTCAGCGAGTCCAATCATGTCATTGACAAGATGCTCCGCTATTGCCCTGATCGTCGTAGCGCTGACCTTCCCGCTTCGCGCAACCGCACAATTGGCGCGGCGTTTTTCGCTTGATATGAACGTCGGACCGGGGTATCTCCTTGGCGGACCGGAGGTGCTATCGCGCGCCAGCATCGTGTTGGACGGGCTACTCACCATGCGGTTAGCGAAAGACGGCAGGAGCGGGTTGCTGGCGGGCATGAGCGTAGGCTGGCAGGGGCCTCCGCCAAGCGGCGATATATGTAGGCTTGGCCAAGACAGGCAATGCCTAGATGACTACCCGCAATTCTCTACTGTCGGTGTCCTCGCCGGATGGACCAGTGCCGCCGGGAGGGTACGAGTGCTTGGCGGCGTGGCGTCTGTGCGCGCGGACAAGAAGGACTACGCGGACAGGTATGACTACACGGTTGGCTTGCCGGTGCGGGTCGATTGTGCGGTGGCAAAGTTCTCGCATCTCGCCGTCGTCGCGTCATTGCGAGGCACAGTGCTGCCGCGATATCGAGGCAACGCGTACACCCTTCTCGCATCAGGATTGGGATTCCGGATATACTAGCGCCGATGTCGGCGCACGGAGGCATCGCCTGAGGTCAAGTTTGTAGTGCAACACTGAGCGTCACGGGACATAGCACTCCTCCGGGGTTCGGTAGCCGAGGCGCTTGCGCGGTCGGCGGTTCAACTTGGTCGCGATGCGATTG
>DATCGU010000345.1:0-2672 GCA_036508735.1 Gemmatimonadaceae bacterium | reverse complement strand
AGGTGCGGCTCCGCCGGGTCCTCCGGTGCGACCAGTGCCGGCAGGGCCGAGGAGTTGGCGCAGCGTGGTGTCGGCAATGGAACCGACCGAGACACGACCGTCGCGCGTGATCGCAAACTGCTTGCCGTCGTCGGCCCAGGCGATCTGGGCGCCCTTGAGCGTGGCGACAACGGTGCGGGGCGCGATGGCCGCGCCCACCGTCGCCGCGGCCCCGGCTGCCGCTGTGCTGCCGAGCGACTGCGCGACGAGCTTCCACTCCCGGCCGCCGATGATGTCGTAGTCTGTCTTCTTCGTGATGTCCTGCTGCGTGGTGATGGCCGAACCGTCCTTTGCGAGGGTCCACTGCCCCACGAGCCCTTCGGGCTGGAGCGTCGTCACCGTGTTCCTGGCGACATTCCACGCGACGATGGCGCGCTCCTCGGCCAGCCGGTTCATCGCATCCCACTCGAGGAAATCTTCCGTGCCGTCGAGGACCGTGACGGGGCCCCTGGTGAGTTCGTCGAAACGCTTCTTCGCCTTCGCCTTCCACACGGTGGTGCGCAGCGCGAACGCGAGCGCCGCGCCGTCGTCGGTCCAGCGCAGCTCACTATTCTCCGCGACGTACTGCCCCGCCGGGAGTCGAGGCGACGTGGTCTTGCCGGTGGCGCGATTCCACGCGAGCACCTGCAGCGCATCGTTCTCGACCAGCAGGATGGCAAGGCGCGTGCCGTCGGGTGACCAGCTCGCCGTGCGCACCGCCTTCTTGTCGGTGAAGACGGCTCGCTGGGCGAGCGACCGGGTGTCGACGACGAGAAGGCGCATGGCGACGGCGCGCAGGTACGTCGGATCGCCGTCGCGGGCGGCCTCGGCGCCGAGCTGATCGCGGCGCGTCGTGACGGTGAGGGCGAGCCACTGTCCGTCGGCCGAAAGGTCGGCGACGGCGGTCGTGGCGATGTCGAGGAGGTCGCGAATGCCCAGGGAGTCGGCGCGCCGGAAGACGGTGGGCCGGGCCGCGTGGGCGACCGGCACGGTCGCTCGCGCCGAGCGCACGGTGAACGATGCGGGCGACGCGGCGGCAAGCGCGAATGCGGCGAGCGGCAGTGTCAGGCGGCGGAGCGGGCGGGAGCGCGACACGGGGAATCCCTTGGTAATCGGCGGCAGTGCCGGTGCACCAAGATGCGGCGCGCCCGGCACGGGCCGCCAGAGTCGATGAACGCCCGGTTGGCAAGGATAGCATTAGCGCGTACGCTTGTAGGCGCGGTCCGAGCCGACTGTACGGGCACGGGCGTCAGAGACCTTTCAGCGGAGCGCACAACAATGTGGAACGAACGCTACGGCGCGCCGGGCTACGCCTACGGCACCGAGCCCAACGACTTCCTCATGGACGTCGCCGGGCGCATCCCGCCCGGCCGTGTGCTCTCGCTGGCCGACGGCGAGGGGCGCAACGGCGTGTACCTGGCCACACTCGGCTACGCCGTGACCTCCGTCGATTCGTCGCCGGTGGGCGTGGCGAAGGCGCAGCTGCTCGCTTCGGCGCGCAGCGTGCCGCTCACGGCTATCGTCGCCGACCTGGCCGACTATGAGATCGCAACGGCATCGTGGGAGGGGATCGTCTCGATCTTCCTGCACCTTGCCCAGCCGCTACGGCGCCGGGTGCACGAGCAGGTCGTGCGCGGACTCGCGCCGGGCGGATTGTTCGTGCTCGAAGCGTATTCCGTGCACCAGCTCCGCCACGGCACTGGTGGGCCGACTTCCGTTGAGCGGCTGGCGACGCTCGACGTGCTGACGGCCGAACTCGCCGGGCTCGAGTTGCTGCACGCGGTCGAGCTCGAGCGCGACATCCACGAGGGCGTCCATCACGACGGCCGGAGCGCGGTGGTGCAGGTGATCGCAAGAAAGCCGGCCGCCTGACAGGGACGAGGATTCGCGCGCCCCACGCAGGCGAGTGTCGAGCCTACGACGGTTTCTTCAAGAGCCGCATGATCACGATGACCAACGCGACAATCACCAGGATGCCGATCACGGTCCCGATCACCGGCTGTCCGCCGGTCCAGTCATTCATCCAACCGTTCATGTGACTCATCGTGAAGCTCCGAGTAGTTGCATGGTGGACAGCCCAGCCTCCTGCGATCCTCGTCCCTTGCTTTGTGCCCGCGTCGTCAGCGTCCCAGCTTCAGCAACCGCGCATTGATCGCCACGATTACCGTGCTCGCCGACATCAGCCCCGCGCCCAGTGCCGGTGTGAGCAGTATGCCCCACGCGAACAGCGCGCCGGCCGCCAACGGTATGGCGAATGCGTTGTAGCCCGTGGCCCAGAGCAGGTTCTGGACCATCTTGCGATACGTGGCGCGCGACAGCGCCAGGATGGCCACGACGTCCATGGGATTGCTGCGCACGAGGATCACGTCGGCGGTCTCGACCGCCACGTCGGAACCCGCGCCGATGGCGATGCCGAGGTCGGCCTGCGCCAACGCCGGGGCGTCGTTCACTCCGTCACCGGTCATGGCCACCAGCACGCCGCGCGACTGCACCTCCTTCACCTTCGCGGCTTTGTCCTGTGGCAGGACCTCGGCGAAGTACTCGTCCAGCCCGACCTGGTCCGACACCCACTTGGCGGTCGCCTTGTTATCGCCCGTAAGCATGATGCAGCGAATGTTCAGGGCCTTGAGGGCAGCGATGGCCTGCTTCGCCTC
>DATCGU010000344.1:0-3496 GCA_036508735.1 Gemmatimonadaceae bacterium | reverse complement strand
ACGACGCCGGAGTGTTCAAGGATGCCGACATTCTCATGCGCAGCCATTCCAGCATGAGCACCTCGCGCCCGGCGCCTGGCTTCGGCACCTGCTGCATGAACATCAATGGCACGAAGTACATCTTCAGTGGCGCGCCGGCGCACCAGCTCACCTCATGGAACGGCCGCAATGCGCTCACCGCGGTCATCCACCTGTTCGACAACATCGACGGTCTGCGCAGCAATATCCGTCCGGAGTCGCGCGTGCAGGGGGTGATCACCGAGGGCGGCGCGGCGCCGAACGTGGTACCCGATCGCGCGGTGGCCGACTTCTACATCCGCTACCCGGACGCAGTCTATCTCGCGCAGCTCACGGAGATGATCGACAACGCGGCGCGCGCCGCGGCGCTCGGCACGGGCACGAAGGTGAAGATCGATCACTATGCCCAGGCGCGCGACGGGATCTCCATCGCGACGCTGTCGGAGGTGGGCTTCGCCTATCTCAAGAAGTACGGCGGCACCAACGTGATCGCCGAGCCGGGAAAGCCGCAGGGCTACGAGGAGACGGGGAGCGCGTCGAGCAACATCCCGGGGATGGGCTTCAGCACGCAGACGTCGCACGCACCCAATCACACCTACGAGATGGAAGCGGACGCGCTCCTCGACCTCGGCCACACGGGCTTCGTCGTGGACGCGCAGGCGATGACGGCGCTTCTCTTCGACTTCGCCACGCGGCCGGAGTATCGCGCCGCGGTGAAGAAGGAGTTCGCCGGCATCAAGGCGCTGTTCGGCGAGTACCAGGGCGCGCTCGGCACGACGTACCTACTGCCGAAGGTGGCGGAGCCGGAGTGAGGCGGTGAGGTCGCTGGAGGGGTAGACCATGCGGCAGCCAGCCGACATCTCAGCGCTCGTGGCGCGCGTGGCAAGGATCGGTGATCGACGTCTAATGCGTCGCCAGAGAGGCCCGAAGCTCCAACGCGGCAGCGTGGAGGCGTACCATCGCTAGCGTATCGAGCTGGCAGTACGCGAGCAGTCGCTGGCGCTGCGCGGGAATCTCGTCAGCGGGGATCATGCCCACACGCATGAGCGCGAAGAGGCCAAGCGCATCGTCGCCGTTGTTGACCGGCATGTCGGCATAGCTGAGGTCGGGCACCAAGACCGGTAGGACCTTCTTGATGCTCGTCCGGCCGGCGAAGCCGGGGTGCCAGTACCCCTCAACGAAGACTTTCTCGAGATCGAAAAGCCTTGCGACGACCGCCTCGCAGCGCGGCCCCAAGTCCGGGAAAAGCGCGGCGAGGCCGTTCAGGCGCGTCTTCTCATACGACGAATACACGATGATCGACCCCGAATCACCGAGGTCGTCCAGGAGGTGTTCAACCAACTCACGTCGCCAGTCGCCCTCGTGCGCGGCAAGAAATTCGGTGTGCGTCGGTTCCGCGTCAGCCCAATCCTTGGTGTGGAGCGAGTACTGGAATGGCACGGCGTCAAAGGGAGGGGCCGCCGCAAACCAGGGTATCGGGGGCATGACTGCCTCGAAGTCGAGGTAGCGTGCGGGCCAGACGACGTCATCCAGGCGCCCGAGACCTTTCGGGTCGTGCTGCGGCTTCCCGGTGCATGTCACATCCGCAACCCGCTTCTGCGGTGGTGTGAGCGCAACGTTTGCCGGCAGACGAGAGATACGCTCGTACTTACGAAGCTCCTCGAACTTCTTCGCGCTGAGGCGGGGCAAGAGGAAGAGTGGGTCTGGTACGTCGCGTCCTACGCATTCAGACGCGAAATAGGGACAGTCCTTGCATGCGTGGATCAGAGTGGCGTCCGGACGCGCGTCGCCGGTGACGGCTGGCACGACGGAGCGGGCAGTCGCGGCAAATGCCGTAGCGAGTGCCCTCACTGGCGCGGTGACATCGACGATAGAGAAGAGCTCGTGCTGGCCGTCGAGCACGAACTCTCGATTGATCATCACGAGGAACACGCGCGAAATCTGGGTGCCGGCGCCGGCGGCAACGCAATACGTATAGGCCGCGTCTGCGAGGTGGTCATCCCTGATGGCGTTGGTGTGTTCCGGCGACTTGCTGGCCTTGATCTCGAACAGCTCTAGACCGCCTACCGTCCGGCGCACCGCATCTGCACGCGCGACCATGCCGCGCGATGAAAACGTGGCTTGAAACATCCTCTCGTTATCTGGGTTGGCCAGTGCAGCCGTCGTCGCGGCAATGGCGAGCTCCTGAGGGGCTCTCGGCAGAGAGAGTCCCGAGCCCAGCCATTCCAGGGCACGGCGTTCGAACTCTCGGCCGAACCAGAAACGCCAAGTGAGGCCATGACCCGGCGTCTCGCCGTCCGCATGCTGTTCGTACCAGCCTTGTGCTGGGCACGTGAGTGAACTGAGGAATGCGCGCTTCGCGACGAGTGCGGTCACAGGATCTCCAGTAGAGGGACAGCATCCTGCGGTCTGATCGTGTCACTCATTATCCAGCGCCAACCTCACCTTGGAGGTCAGGCCGTCCATCGAGAACGGCTTCTGGATGAACTGCACGCCGTCATCCAGCACGCCGCGATGCGCGATGACGTCGGCCGTGTAACCCGACATGAACAGGCGCTTCAGGTTCGGATAAAGCGTCAGCAGCTTCCTCGCCAGGTCCCGGCCGTTCATCTCGGGCATCACCACGTCGGTCATCAGGAGGTGGATCTCACCCGCGTGCTCACCGGCCAGGCGGATCGCCTCGCCTGGCGTCCCCGCGCGCAGGACGGTGTACCCCTGGCGCTCGAGCATCTTCGCCGTCAGAGCGAGGATGCCCGGCTCGTCTTCCGCCAGCAGGATGGTCTCATTGCCGCGCGGCGCATCGGGGCGCTGCTCTTCCAAGCAGGCTCGCTCGGCCTTGCCGACATGGCGGGGCAGATAGATCCGGAAGCTCGTGCCGTGTGAGGGCTCGCTGTAGGCGTCGATGAATCCGTTGTTCTGCCGGACGATGCCGTAGACCGTGGCAAGCCCAAGGCCCGTCCCCACGCCCATCGGCTTGGTGGTGAAGAACGGCTCGAACAGGTGCGCGAGCGTCTCCTGATCCATGCCGGATCCGTCATCGCTCACGCCGAGCATCACGTATTCGCCGGGCATGAACTCCGGGCGATCGGCACAGTCGGCCTGGTCGAAGGTGCGCTGCCCCGTCTCGATGGTGAGCTTGCCGATGCCGGAGATCGCGTCCCGCGCGTTGACACACAAGTTCGCCAGGATCTGGTCGACCTGTGACGGGTCGATCTTAACCGGCCAGAGCTCCGCCGTGGGCAGCCACCGGAGGTCGATGTCCTCGCCGATGAGCCGCTGCAGCATCTTCAGCATCCCCGTCACGGTCTCGTTCAGGTCCAGCACCTTGGGCGCGATGGTCTGCTTGCGGGCAAAGGCCAGCAGTTGGCGTGTCAACTCGACCGACCGCTTGGCCGCTCCGCGGATTTCCTCGAGGTCGGCATGGACTGGATCCGTCGGCTTCACCTGTTCGAGGGCGAACTCCACGTTCCCGAGGATG
>DATCGU010000343.1:0-3433 GCA_036508735.1 Gemmatimonadaceae bacterium | reverse complement strand
TGACCTTTCCGTCAGCAGGCAGTCCCTGAGTGACATGCTGCCGCCGCCGGGTCCGGGGCTGGTAATCGTCAACCCGCCCTATGGCATTCGCGTGGGCGACAAGAAGCCGCTACGCAACCTGTTTGCCCAGCTGGGAAACGTCACGCGCGCCAGGGCCGCCGGCTGGCGGCTGGCCATGCTGAGCGCGGACCGCGGCCTGGAGCGACAGGTGCAGCTTCCGTTTGCCGAAGAGTGGAAGTCGACCAACGGCGGCATTCCGGTTCGACTCATCGTCGCCGAGGTGCCCGCCCGTGCCGAGTGAACAGGGCACGATCATCTCGGTGAACGTGTCGCCGGGTGGGGTGCCCAAGCTTCCAGTGCAGCGCGAGGGCCATCCCATTGCTCCCGGAACGACGGGAGAGAACCTGACCATCAGGGGACTCGACTGGGATCTCGTGGTTCCCGGTGCAACGCTCCGCACGGGCGGCGTGATCGTGGAGATCACGGCCTACGCCTCGCCGTGCTCGAGCATCCGGCCATCGTTTGCCGACGGCAATTCGAACCGCATCTCGCAGAAGAAGCACCCGGGATGGAGCCGGGTGTACGCGAAAGTCATCGGTGAGGGGGAGATTCGTGTGGGGGACGAGGTGACGGCAGCGGGAACACGGTAGAAGGGGCCATGGACGCTCCGGCGTCACCTTCCTTCCTGCGCTTTCGCGATCCCGTGGTCTCGTGGTCTCGTGTTTTCCCCTTTCCGCGTTCTCACGACCGACCGTTTCTGACTAGATTTCCCTGCTTATGAGCCACCCGATCGCCTCCGTTTTCAACGACGGCTACATCGCCGAGCAGTTCGAGGCGTACCGCCGCAATCCGAGTTCGGTCGAGGAATCCTGGCGCCAGTTCTTCCGGCTTGCCGAGTCCCTGGGCGGGGCCGCCCCGACCGGAGCCGGAGTGGCCGACCAGCAGCAGTTTGCGCACAAGGTGGCGGGCGTGGCCCGCTACACCGCCGCCATCCGCCGCTACGGTCACCTCGCCGTGCAGCTCGACCCACTGGGCACGCCGCCGCCCGGCGCCATCGAACTGACGCTCGAGCACTACGGCATCACCGATGCCGATCTCGACCTGGTGAGCGGCGCGGCCATCGACTTTCCGCACCTGGCCACCGGTCGCGACGTCGCCGAACGGTTGAAGTACCGCTACACCCGCAATCTTGCGGTCGAGTTCGTGCACTGTGGCTCGGAAGAGGAACGGCAGTGGTTCCGCGCCGTCTTCACCGCCGAACAGCTCACGCGGCCGCTGACGGCCCAGGAAAAGAAGGGCGTGCTGCGTCGCCTCTCGGAGGTGGACGGCTTCGAGCGCTTCCTGGGCAGGGCGTTCGTCGGCTACAAGCGGTTTTCCATCGAGGGCACCGACGCGCTGGTGCCGATGCTCGATACGGCAATCGACGAGGCCGCCGCTGCCGGTGCGCACCACGTGGCGATATCCATGGCGCACCGTGGCCGCCTGAGCGTGCTCACGCACATTCTGGGCAAGCCATTCGAGCAGGTCTTTGCGGAGTTCGACGGCCGGCACGACCACCTCGGGGACGCCTCGACGGGTGACGTGAAGTACCACCTCGGGTTCGAGGGAACGAAGGTGACGTCGAACGGACGCGAGCTTTCGGTGTCGCTCGTTCCCAACCCGAGCCACCTCGAGATCGTCAATCCCGTGCTGCAGGGGCTCGTGCGCGCCGAGCAGCGCATTGCCGGGCATCCGCTCGACCGCGACGACAACGCAGTCATCCCCGTGTGCATCCACGGCGACGCGGCCTTCCCGGGCGAAGGCATCGTGGCCGAGACGTTCAACCTGTCGCGCCTGCGCGGGTACACGGTGGGCGGCACGCTGCACATCATCGTGAATAACCAGGTGGGCTTCACCACCGATCCCGTGGACTCGCGCTCAACGCGCTACGCCAGCGACTTGGCCAAGGGCTTCGAGATGCCGGTGATCCACGTCAACGCCGATGACGCCGAGGCCTGCGTGGCCGCGATGCGCATTGCCGTGGCCTACCGCCAGGAGTTCAAGCAGGACTTTCTCATCGACCTCGTGGGCTATCGCCGCCATGGTCACAATGAGGGCGACGAGCCGACCTACACCCAGCCGACGCTGTACGAGCGCATCAAGGCGCACCCTTCGCCGCGCCAGGTCTGGGGAAACCGACTCGTGGCGGAGGGAGTGGCAACGCAGGCCGAACTGGATGCTGACGAGCGAAGCGTGGCCGATCATCTGCAGTCCGTGTTCGATGAAATGCGAAGGCGCGCCGCCGAGGTAGTGCAGCCGACGCACGGCCCCGCAGATGAGGACCGCACCCCGGCGATGCCGCCGATCATCGAGACCGCCGTGAGCGCCGTGTCACTGCTCGCCATCAACGAACAGCTGCTGAAGTATCCGTCGGACTTCACGCCGCATCCCCGGCTCGCCAAGCAGCTCGAGCGCCGCCGCGAGGCGATGGGCGATTCCGGCGGCATCGACTGGGGTCACGCCGAGGCGCTGGCGTTCGGCGCGCTGATCGCCGGGGGCACGTCGGTGCGGCTCACCGGACAGGACGCCGAGCGCGGCACGTTCTCGCACCGCCACGCCGTGCTGAACGACGTGAAGACGGGCCGGAGGTACACGCCGCTGCAGCACCTGCCCAATACCAGCGCGACCTTGGAGATCTACAACTCGGCGCTGAGCGAGATGGCCGTGATGGGGTTCGAGTACGGGTTCAGTGTGGCGGCCCCCGATACGCTCACGCTGTGGGAAGCCCAGTTCGGCGATTTCGTGAACGTGGGCCAGCCGATCATCGACCAGTTCATCGCGTCCGACCGCGCCAAGTGGGGCCAGGACAGCGGCCTCGTGCTCCTTCTGCCGCACGGGTCGGAGGGACAGGGGCCTGAACACTCCAGCGCGCGGCTCGAGCGGTTCCTTCAGCTGTGCGCCGAGAACAACATGATGGTGGCCTATCCAACATTGCCGGCGCAGTACTTTCACCTGCTGCAGTGGCAGGCCCGGCGTGCGCCGCGGCGGCCGCTCATCCTCATGCAGCCCAAGTCGCTGCTGCGACTTCCGCAAGCGGCGTCGCAGCTTCGCGACCTGACCACGGGTTCGTTCAGGCCGGTGATCGACGATCCGCAGGGGGCGTCGAAGCGCGAGACGGTGAAGCGTCTGGTCTTCTGCTCGGGCAAGGTGTACTACGACCTGGCCGCCAAGGCACCGGGGAGTCACGTGGCGATCGTGCGCGTCGAGGCGCTCTACCCATGGCCGCTGGACGCCGTGACACATCTGGTGGACCTGTACCCAAACATCGACGAGGTGGCGTGGGTGCAGGAAGAGCCCAGGAACATGGGCGCGTGGAGCTTTGTGGCGCCGCGGCTGCGCGTTGCCGCGGGCAACGCGCAGGTCATCCGGTACCTTGGGCGCCCGGAACGGGCGA
>DATCGU010000342.1:0-3782 GCA_036508735.1 Gemmatimonadaceae bacterium | reverse complement strand
GGGCACGGCGGTGATCACACCGATGTCCAGCTCCTGCCGCAACTGCCTCATCACGGTGGAGTCCGCCAGGTCCTCTACGCCCACTCCAAGCTTGTCGGCCACGTACCTCTTGGCTTGCGGAAGCCTCATCTTCTTGCGGAGTTGCATCCTGGCCACCAGATCTCCAGTGGTGCGGATGCCCCCCCATGCCGGAGGCAAGCGCGTGGCTGATCGACAACTGCTCGCGGCTGAGCGGCAGCCCGACTCCGCTCGACATCTGCGCCGAGTAGAGCGTGTTGACGGACCCGTCCTTGGTCAGGACGACCTCGTGTCCGGCCTCGACGCCCATGATGCGACTCGGGTTGGCGAACAAGTCGAACAACCACTCGAGCTCGTTCTCCTCGAGAGGTGGCACCTTGCCGCGCTTGACGGCGTCGGCGCATCCCGCGTCCAGGTCGGCGCGCAGTTCCTCCGGGGAGAGCTCAGTGACGTAGCCGTCGCCCATGCGTGTGCGGATCTTGCTGAGAGTCCTGCCTCCGCTGTGAGAAGCGTGGTCCATCACCGCACCCCCAGCTCACGCTCTGCCGCGCGGATGATGCTCTTCAGCTCCTCGCCGACGCCCTCCGTCAGCGGGTCGGGGACGTGCGTGCGGAGGATCTCCCGCGCCTTCTCCAGGGCGCGCTCCTGGATCGTGCTGGAGCCCTGCGCCTGCCAGTCCTCGCGAACCCGGCGGTCGATAAGAGCCGGCTGCGACTGCTCGCGCATGTGCGCCAGGGTGTGGTCGTGGCTCAGGAAGTCGCCGAACGGCCCGACATCGGCTATTACGTCGAGGCCGAGGGTCTCGTCGTTCACGGTGATGCCGCCCACGCACTTCTTGATCATGCCGGCGAACTCGTTGTCCATCACGAGTTGCCCGAAATCAAAGGTCATGCCCGACTCGATCATCCCCAGACCGTAGATGAGGTTGGCACCTGCCAACGCCGGCATAAGGCCGGTCAGGGTCTTCTCGTGGCCACTCTGGGCATCGACCACTTTGGAGTCGCCCTACGCACCCGCCACCCAGCTGGGCAGCAGGTAGAAGCGCGCGATCTGAGCGACCGCGGCGTTGATGAGGGCGCATTCGGGCGACCCCACGGACGCCGACGCCAGGCGCAGGTCCATGGCCGTCGTCGAACTGCCATACACCACCGCGGCGCCCGGCCGCGTGAGCTGGCTCAGGGTGAGTCCTGCGAGAACCTCGGCGTTGTGCGTGACGAGCGTCCCCGCCAGTGTCACCGGCGAGGACCCTCCGGCCATGGCCATCGAAAGGATGTTCACAGGGACGAATCCTCGCGCGGCCGCCATGATGATCTCGCAGGTGTCGCGCACGAGCTTGAGCGGGCTCACCGGGCAGGTGATGAACGAGATGATGGGGCGGGCGCGGAGCTTGTCGCTGCCGCCCGCGATCGCGCTCGCCATTTCCAGGAGCTTGGCAGACAGATAGCCATTGCCGGAGCCCATGAAGCCGTGCTTGGACGTGTTCGTCATCCACGCCTCGGCCTGATGCAGCGGCGCGACGCGCTGGTCGACGTCCTCCGCGACCACCGCGCGTTCGTACACGTCGACATTGGGGAGGTAGTCCACGGCCTTGGCCGTGTTCGCCACGTCCTCCTTCGTGGGTACGCGCAGCGCGCCCGTATCCACATCGACGATCTGCACGCCCTCCCCGAAGTTGGTGAACCCCACCCGTCCGGACTCGAGGACGATGTCGTTCTTCGGGTTCCGCCCGGCCAGGAAGACCCTGCTGGGGGCCGTGCGGACGGCCTGTTCGACGACGTGAGGCGGGATCCGCACGACCCGCTTCTCGTCCACCGTTGCCCCGGCTCCGGCGAAGACTTCGCGGGCCTCTTCGTCCTCGACGAAGACGCCGGTGCGCTCCAGGACCTCGAGGGTGCCGAGATGGATATCGGCGAGGTCGTCGTCGGTGAGCACGCGGAACTGCACGCCCTCGGTGCGCCGTCGTCCTGCGTGAAGATTGCGCTTCACCGCCGCACCTGCTTTGCCGCGCCTGAACATAGCTGTGCGCTCATTGATGCACTCCTTTCTCCCGCGCCGGACCCGCTGCGTCCGCCGGCGTGATGCCGCAGACTTCAGCCAGTTCACGGCGCTGTTCGTCGGTCAAGTGCGGCCCGCGCTCCGCGCGGCCCGCGAGCGCCGCCCGAACCACGTCCGCGGCGGCGTCCGTCTCTGTGCGGCCCTCGGCGAGCCACTGCTCGAAGGGCAGTCGTGAGCCGATGCGCGGCAGGAAGTGCTCCCCGCCGCGAACGCGCGTCCGCGTCGCCTTCTCCTTGAGGAAGTCGCCGCCGATGCCAACGCGCTCGATGGCGTCGCCCATCAGGGTCTCGGGCGAGATGTCGATGCCCTTGACCATGCGCCGGGCCATGGCGGCGATCTCGGCGTCGACCGGGATCATCGTCAAGCTGAAGGTGCTCGACGAATCGAGGAAGCCAAAGCCGCCGCTGACGATGTCGGCACCCGTGCCGACCGCCGCCAGCACCTTGAGCCCCTTCTCGTAGCCGGCTTGGACACCGCAGTGTTTGGCATCGGTCGACAATCCGCTGTTGTGCACCGGGATGCCGAGATGGCGCCCGATCTCAGTGGAAGCCGCTCCCATCAGCGTACTCTCGAGGTTGCCCAGAGACATCGTTGTGTGACGCATGTCGAGGATGCCCGGGCCACAACACGCGATCACAGGGGCGCCCGGCGCGGCCGCCTGGATCGCCGTGATGATACCGAGCACCTCCGCCCAGAGCAGCGCGAGCGTGCCGGCGAGGGTGATCGGGGCCGTGGCCCCGGAGATCGGCATGGAATACACCCAGATCGGCGCCCCCAGAGAGGCGAACTCGACCGCCGCGTCCAGCAGGTCGCCGTTGACCTCGAGCGGCGAGCGGGCCGCGCAAAGCAGCGCCATGCGCGGCCGCGCGCGAAAGCGCTCAAGGTCGCCGCAGACGATCTCGAAGATGCGGCGCACGTGGCTCGTCTCGCTGGGGCAGTCCACGAAGACCACCGGCTTGGCGGTCTCGGTCAAGTACGTGTAACACTCCACGCCCTCGCGGCGCTCAAGCGGGATGTCGGTGGCCGTCACGAACGTCCACACAACGTCCAGCTCCGGCGTCGCGTCCAGGACGATCGTACCTTCACGCAGGTCCCGCAGAGTGGACGGCCGCACGACCCCACTGTCCGCATCGAGCGTCTTCGCGGCACATCCACTGACGTTGAAGAACGTCCGCGAGCCGTCCAGCAGCGCATCCGTCGCCGCAGTCTCTCCCGCCAGGAGCACGTGCCGAGGGCAAGCCGCGACAGCACGCGTCACGAGCTCCAGCGGGAACCTGACGACGCCGGTGGCATCGTTCACGAGGGCGCCGGCCTCTCGCAGCGGCGACAGCGCAGCGGCGCCCTTCATCCTCATGCCCACGTTGCCGAGGATCGCGAGAGCTTGCTCGTACACGGTATCCCGCTCTGCCGTGGTGAGCCACTCCACATGTACCGTCATCCGTGCACCCCTTCCCGGGTCCCCACTCGACCCGGGCGTTCCGGGTCCCCGCCTGTTTGGGAGCGGGGTGGGGACGCGACGACCGGTCCGGCGGACATCCGCTACTGCATGCCTCGCCACCCCGGAGTCATCCTCCGGTTCGAGCGCGGCGTTCTGCCACTCGTTACTTCCCCAGCAGCGCGTCGATCTTCTTGACCCCGTCGCTGGCGTCCTCGGCGTAGGCGTCGGCGCCGATCTGGTCGGCCCAGCGCTGCGTGCAGGGGGCGCCGCC
>DATCGU010000341.1:0-2961 GCA_036508735.1 Gemmatimonadaceae bacterium | reverse complement strand
TCCGCGCGGCCTCCCAGGAGCGTCCGCGCGTGAGAAAGCCGGGGTAGTCCGCAAGTTCCGTCGTCAGCACGCGACCATCGCGCAGGGCCACCCCAACGCGACAAGGCATTTCCGCCGGGAAGCGGCGCGAGTAATCATCATCGGGGCGCACATCCACGCGCCGTAGCAGGGTCTGCACGTCATCACGGCGAATGCGCGCGGGCCGGTACTGTGCCGGCGTAACCTCGCCGTCCAGGAGGGCCACGGCCACGAGATATGGGAGGCTGTGGTCCGCTTCTTCCTTGGTACGGACCACCGTCTTGTCTCCCTCCTCACCGCCGCCAATGATGCGATAAGCGACGTCAAAGACGTCGATCTCAACACGCGCCACGTCGGCCGCCGAGAGGTGGGTGCGTGCACGGAGCTCCAGCACCGCTTCGAGTACGCTCTGCGAGTGGATCTCGGCGTTGTACTTCTTCAGGATCGTCTGGGTGACCCGCTCCAGGTCCTCGGTCTCCCAGTCCAGTTCGAAGTAGCCCGCCACGGCGTCCATGAAGCCTTTCTCACCTTCGAACACCTCGAGCGGACCCGTAATGCCGCGGCGCGCAAGCAACGTCGTGCCGGTGACCGCCCCGGCGACGTTGGGATAGGCGAGGCCTTTCCAGTGCGACAGCCGCCCGGTGCGGGTGACGCGGAGCGCATTGAAGGCGGTGCCCGCAATCGCGATCGCGTGGGCCGCGCGGGTGGGATCGAGGCCGAGCGCCCGTGAGACACCGGCGGCGACGGCGTACGCACCTTGCGTGACGTGGTCGAAGCCCGCGTCGCGCACCGGAGCCACGTCGCTCAGCCGGCACTGCACTTGGTACGCCAGGGCGAGCGCGGTGAGCACGTCGCGTCCCGACGCACCGGCGTATTCCGCTGCCGCGAGCACGGCGCCGAGGTTGTCGCTCGGATGACAGGTCTCGCCTTTCGCGAGGTAGCTGTCGTTGAAGTCAAGGTAGCGCACCAGCGCCGAGTTGTAGAATGCCGCCCGATCCGGTGCGGCGTGCCCGCCACCGATCAGCGTGCACGATCCGGAGCCGTCGAACTCTTCTACGTGCGCGCGTACCAGCTGTACGGGCTCTCCGTCCAAAGCGCCGATCGCGCACGCCAAGGCGTCAAGTACGCGGATCTTGAGTTGCTCGCGTGCGGTCTCCGACAGGTCGTCGTAGGATGCCCGCGACGCAAAGCGACCGAGCCGCTCGGCAATCGTCATAGCGCCGGAGCCGGTTACCATCTCACGCCCGCGGCCCGGCTGGATGCACCCGGCGCTCGGCCGTGATATGTTGTGTTGTCCTGAGCGCGTATCGCCATGGGCGCATGATTGCGGCGCTGCCCATGGGGCGGCAATGGCCCATTCGTACCGTGCGGAGGTACCGGCATCCTTTGGGGACGCGCCGGCATGGCTCAGCCGCCGCTGAGTCGCTTGAGTCACTCGGAAGCGGAGGCGTGGCGCACGATGCTCGAAACGGAACTGTTCGCGCTGCTGGAACAGACAGCCGACGCCGCGTACACGGTCACCGACGACGGTGAGATCTGTTCCTGGAACGCGGCGGCGGAGCGGCTGTTCGGCCACTCGGCACGTGACGTCCTCGGGCGCAACATCGACGATCTACTCGACGCGCGCGACACGCTGGACACCCACGCGCTCGCGGGGGGTTCCGAAGCGTTCACCCGCCACTGGGACGGAGCGTCCGGCGGGATCCCGCGCTTCGACCTGGAAGTGCGCACGCAGTCCGGGAGCCGCGTCTGGGTGAACGTGGCGACGATCATCTTCAAGAACCAGCGAACGGGACGCCGACTCTTTGTGCGGTTGGCGCATGACATCGCGCAAAGCCGGCGCGCCGCGGAGCTGCTCGCCCGCATGCTGGCGGCGGCCCGACAACTCGTGGCGATTGCCGACGATACGTCCCCTCACGCCCCCGTCGAGCCGCTTTCCGAGCAGGAACGCCGCATCCTCCAGCTCTTCGCGACTGGAAGCAATTCCACGACCATCGCCAGAAAATTGAGTATATCCGCCCAGACGCTCCGCAACCACCTCCACCACATCAACCGCAAGCTCCGCACCCACAATCGCCTTGAGGCGGTCACCCATGCGCAGCGGCGCGGGCTACTCGACAACTAGCGGCACCCTCCGGCGTTTGAGGTGACGGCCGATCCAGCTCCGCTGTGAGTGATGTTGAGCTCAATGGTACGTTTGTGCCATTGGCCATGGTCGCCACATTCGCCAGTCTTGGTGTGTGAACGCAAGCACCAAGGCCGTGCCAAGGTGTCGCGTGGTCGCTCAGAATGCACTCCGGACGGGGAAGGGCTCAGCATGTCGCAACCTGAACAGCTTTATCCGGCGCCGAGTCGGGAACTGGCGGCGCAGCGAAGCCGCCTGGCCCCCGGGCCCGCCGAGGCCTTTCGCGCCTTCAGCCAGAGCGTCTTCGCGGCTGGGGCTCTCCCGGCAAAGACGAAGCAGTTGATCGCGGTCGCCGTCGCACATGTGACGCAGTGTCCATACTGCATCCGCAGTCATACGGGTATCGCCCTGCGGAACGGAGCGACCGCCGAAGAGATCATGGAGGCGATCTGGGTTGCCGCGGAAATGCGGGCCGGCGGCGCCTATGCGCATTCGGCCTTGGCGCTGGACACCATCGCGCACCATCAGCAACAGCAGGCGCCTGAGCCTGACGAGGGCGCGGCCGTCCGCGAACGCTGAGGTGTCCGAATGGCGGACGCAAGGAGCGCCGAGTGGCGCGGTAGCGTTCGCCTCGTGCGCTCGCGCTTGCATCCCTGTGGCCGAATCGACGGGAAATCCATGAGTCGTCTCTTCGACCGCGAAGCTATCTCCGTTGCTGGAGGCCGCGAGTATCCGCCGGCCGCCGATGACGTGCCCCTCTTCGTGCCCGGTGCGGAGCACGTTCGTCTCATTCTATACACTTCAGAACACTGATGCGC
>DATCGU010000340.1:0-9941 GCA_036508735.1 Gemmatimonadaceae bacterium | reverse complement strand
TGGTCGCGCCCACCACGCCGATCGGGCGCATGGCGGAAATCGCGCGGCACGGGCGCGGCTTCGTTTATCTCATTTCGCGCCTCGGCGTCACCGGCGTGAGCCAGGAGCTCCCGTCGGATCTCCCCCAGACCATCGCGCGGTTGCGCACGGTCTGTCCGCTGCCCATCTGCGTCGGCTTCGGCATCTCCCGGCCCGAGCAGGCGCGCGCCGTCGGGACGCATGCCGACGGCATCGTCGTTGGCAGCGCACTCGTGCAGGCCGCCGGCGAATCGGTGGACGCGGCGGTGGAACTGGCGCGCACGCTGAGGGCCGCGCTCGACGAGTGCGCCGCGTGAACACGATCCTTCGCTTCCAGGCGCGGCTGATTCCGGTTGCCGGGACGCTCCTGCTCATTGGCGTTTCATGGTACGACCCCGCCTGGAGCCTCCACGTTCAGGTGACGCTGCTCTTCGCGGTGGCCTCCTTCTTCCTGCGCGCGTACCAGCTACCGCTTACCAAGTACTCCGCGCTGAACCTGCTGGGAATGCTGGCGGTGGGCGGCTCGCTGCTCGCCGGGCCGGCCGCGGCGGCGTTCGGGCTGGTGCTCGGGATGTTCTTCGCCGACTGGCTGTCGCTGCGCAAGAGCATCGCCGTCGCGTGGATCAATGCCGGGCGCGAGGTCGTGGCGCTTGTCGCCGCCTACGGCGTCTATGCCGCGGCCGCAGTCTCCAGCGGCGCGGCCGGGCACTCGGGGATCGTCAGCGACAACCTGCCGGCCGTTGCCTCGTTCTTCCTCGCGCATTTCACGTTCAGCCGCGGACTGCTGTACTTCTCCCTGCTCATCCGGGACAAGCTGCTGCCCGAGGAGCGGGCGCTGATCCTGCGGTACGAGGTCATCAGCTTCGGCGCGGGCCTCATCGGCGCGTCCGTCGTCCTCCAGAGCTACCAGACGCTCGGCAGCATGGGGAGCCTGCTCGTCGTCGTCGTGCTCGTCTTTTCGGGACTGCTCGTCCGCCGCATCATCGAGGAGTCCATTGCGGCCGAAGAGCTGAACATCATCCTCGCCATGGAGCAGGTGGTGTCGTCGGGCATTTCGTTGGGTGAGAGCTTCCGCCGCATCGAGGCGCTCGCGCACCGGCTCGTGGACTGGACCGACCTGCGCATCTACCGGTACGACGGGGCGGCGCTCTCGGTCATCTATCACGGCGGCCACGGACTGCTGGAGCCGAGCCTGGGAGAGGGCGACGATGGGCGCCGCCTCCGCGCCCTCGCGCTCAGTACCGGCGAGCGGCAGATCGTGCCCGATACGGCGCGCGACGCGCGCGTGGAACGGTACCGGCCGCAGGTCCGCACGTTGGCCGTCGTGCCCCTGCGCTTCGGCGACCGGAGCCTTGGCGTCGTGGAGCTGGAGCACCACAAGCCCAACACGTACGGCCACAAGGCCGCGATGCTCATCACGCGGTTTGCGTCCCAGCTGGCGACCACGCTGCAGATTCACGACCTGCGGCTGCCGATGCTCGAACTGCTGGACCGGCTGAGCAAGGAGATCGAGACGCTCACCGACTCGGCGCGGACGCTGCGTACGCGTGGCGAGCAGGTGGCCCGCACGGGAAGCGACATCACGCGCGCGCTGGCCGAGGAAGGCGAACAGGTTGAGCGCAGCATCGAGGCCACCGACGCGCTGTTCGCCGCCACCGAACACGTGGTGCGCGATGGCGGGGAGGCCGAAGTGGCCAGCCGGCGCGCCACCGAGATCGCCCGGGAGCATCGGGACACGATCGGCACCACGATCGGGCGGCTGGAGCGCGTGCAGGCGTTCGTCGCCGAGAGTTCCGGGCAGATTGACGCGCTGCGCCTGGCCACGGTGGAGATCACCGCCTTCATCCACACCATCCGGGAGCTGGCCGAGCAGACCAACCTGCTGGCCCTCAACGCCGCCATCGAGGCGGCTCGTGCCGGCGACCAGGGGCGCGGCTTCGCGGTGGTGGCCGACGAGGTGCGCAAGCTGGCCGAGGAGAGTCGCGCCGCGTCGGATCAGGCCGGCGACCTCCTGCACGACTTCGGGTCGCAGATGCGGGTCGTGGCCGCCCAGATGGACGCCGGGCAGGACATGGTGCGCGACGTCGAGGCGCTGTCCAGCTCCGCGCGCGGCGCGCTCGACGAGATCGTGCAGGCCACTGCCACGGGCGCCGAGCGCGCCCAGCGGATCGCGCGCACGTCGCGCGAGCAGGAATCGGAGTTCCGGCACCTGCGCGAGCGCGTGGCGCGCGTGGCCGACATTTCCAGCCGCAACCGGGTGGGGGCGGAAAACGTGGCGGCGTCGGCCGCCGACCAGGCGGTGGCGTTGCGCGAACTCGAGGGTGCCACCCACGCCCTGCGCGGTGTCGCCGCCAACCTGGGCGACCTCGCGCGCCGGCTGGCCAGCGTCACGTGACCGGGCCCGTGCTCCCCGACTGGGCAATCGTCGGAGAGAAGCGACGTGCCCACATCGCGCGCGTCACCGCCCTCCTCGATGAATGGGCGGCGCGCTCGCGGCTTGACGCGGCCGAGGCGCAGGCCTGGCACGACGTCGGCCGTTGGCACGACGCGCTGCGTGACGGCCCGCACGACATGCTGCGCCAGCTGGTCGGTGACCCCGACATGCCCGACGGCGTGTTGCACGGACCAGCGGCGGCCATCAGGCTTGCCCGTGACGGCGAGACGCGCGCTTCCGTGCTCGAGGCGGTGCGCTGGCACACCGTGGGCTCTCCACACTGGGACCGCACGGGGCGGGCGCTGTTCATGGCGGATTTCCTCGAGTCCGGACGCAGCTTCATGGGGGCCGAACGCGCCTTTCTCGCCGCCCGCTTCCCGCACGACTTTGACGGCGTCTTTCGCCAGGTCGTGCGCATGCGGCTCGAGTGGACGCTGCGCGAAGGCAGGGGGATCTTTCCCGCGACCGTCGATCTGTGGAATTCGGTCCGTTAGTTCCGCCGCAGGGCGTCGATCAGGCGCGCCGACGGCTCCGGCGCCGGGTCCTGGTGATCGTGCTGGTGGCCGGCTCGGGAGTGGCGTGGTTCGGGATCGCGCGTCGCAACCGCACCAGCCACCGCATGCCATCCGCCGTGCCGACGACGACACGGAGTGTGCAGCGACCAGAGCGCATCATCGGCGACAGCCTCCGCATCACCGTGGAAGTCGTGAATGCCACCGAGGTTCGCGGGCTCGGGCGCCAGGCCACCGCGTGGCTGCGCGACGCCGGCTTCGACGTGGTGAACACCACCACCGCTCCGGAAAAGGACCGGCGCGACAGTTCGATGGTGCTGTTCGGATCGGGTCATCCCGAGTGGGCGGCCTTGGCGGCCAGGTCCATGGGGGGGGCGCGCATCGAGGCCCGCCCCGACTCGCTACGCTACATCGACCTCACCGTGATCGTCGGGCGATCGTGGCGGCCGCCTCCGCAGACGCTCTACCCGTAGCTGGCCACAGGCGGCGGCAATGTCGGTGCCGCGGCTCTTTCGTACCGCCACCTCTACGCCCAGCTTCGACAATGCGTGGGCAAACCGCGCGATCTCTGCGGCCGGCGTGGGAGTGAAGTTCCCCCCACCACCGGGGTGAAGCGGAATGAGGTTCACGAATGCCCCGCAGCGTCTTGCGAGTTGCGCCAGCTCGGTCGCGTGCTCCGGCAAGTCGTTGACGCCGCCGAGCATGACGTACTCGAACGTCACGCGCCGTTCAAACGCCGCGGCCGCGTCGATCACCGATGCCAGCGGGAACTTGATGTTCACCGGCATGAGCCGGTGCCGCAGTTCGTCGTTCGGTGCGTGGATCGAAATGGCCAGGCGGAACTGCTCCTTTCGCCTGGCCAGCGCCTCGATGCCCGGCAGCACGCCGATCGTGGAGACGGTGATGTGTCGCGCCCCGACGCCCAGTCCCTTGGGGTCGTTGAGGATGCTCAGCACCACCTCCACCGCCTTCCAGTTCATGAGCGGCTCGCCCATGCCCATGAACACGATGTTGGTGGGCAACAGTGGCTCGTCCAGCAGGGCGAGTTCACGTACCTGGCCGGCAATTTCCGAGGGCAGGAGGTTGCGCGCGAATCCCATCGCTCCGGTTGCGCAAAATGAGCACTGCATCGCGCAGCCCGCCTGCGACGAAATGCAAAAGGTCACGCGCTTGCCGTCCGGGATGGCCACGGTTTCGATGGCCTGTCCGTCATGCAGCCGGAACAGGAACTTCCGCGTGCCGTCGGTCGAGCGCTGCTCGGCGCTGAGTTCGAGTCGCGGCAGGCTGAACTGCTCGTCGAGTGCCGCGCGAAATGCCAGTGGGAGGTCGGACATCTCCGCGAAGGTCCGCACGGGCGAGGTCCACAGTCGCCGTGCCGCCTGGCTGCCACGGTAAGCGCCTGCGCCGCGCGCTTCGGCGAACGCCCGCAGCCGCATCTCGGCGTCGGCAGGCGCGAGATCGAGCAAGTTGACCTTTCCTTCCGGATCGCTCATCGCAGCACCGAACTCAGGGAGAACTGGTACGTCGCCGAAAGGTTGCCGGCGCTCTCCTCGCGGGCCACGCCTATGGCATAGCCGCGATGATGAAACCCGATGCCAAGCCGCGCGCGCCAGTTGGTGCGTTCGTACTGTCTGGTTCGCGCCGCTCCCACGCGACCCTCCAGGCGGCCCCACCGAGCGCCGACAAATCCGTAATCCTCGTGGGACAGGCC
Source organism: Gemmatimonadaceae bacterium (assembly GCA_036508735.1). Lineage (GTDB taxonomy): Bacteria > Gemmatimonadota > Gemmatimonadetes > Gemmatimonadales > Gemmatimonadaceae > PNKL01. Next base: position 5,266 of record DATCGU010000340.1, on the reverse strand, counting down.
GTCGGTGCTCATCAGGCTGATCCCGGCGCGGCTCGTGTGCAGCGAGTCGAGTCCCATGAGTCGCACGTCCGCCGCGCCCAGCACCGACATCCGCTCCCTTCCGCCTCCAAATGGACTGGCCAGAAAAGTCGAGGCGGCCAAGCGGAGGTCTCGGCGTCCCAGCCCACGGGAGATCGCGCCGACATCCATCGACACGGCGTGTCGCCGGATGTCGTCCATCTGGCCGCTGCGAAATCGCGCGGCAACGCCAACCGTGACCCCACCCAGCGGTCGCGCCGCCACGAGCGAGAGGACCGTGGTGGAGTAGGGTATCTCGTCGCCAATCGACTGCGGATCGCTCTCCGTGCGGATGAGGTCCTGCACCGAGGCATTCACGACGCTCAGGCCCACCGTGGTGCCATCGTGCAGGCGCGTGGCGACCGTTGCGAGTTGGGCCGAGACGGCCACGTCGACGGGGGCGCTCATCGTCCCGACCGCCAGGCGAAGCCGGCTGCCAACGGGTATGGCAATGGTCGCGGGATTCCAGAAACCGAAACCGGCCGTCGTCCCCAAGGCGGGCGCCTCGGCGGTGAGGCCAAGCGGAAACGCCAGCAGGTCGCGGCCGGGAACCAGTTGGGCCGCCGCCGGCTGCGCCATGAGCGCGGTGGTGGCCGAGAGAAGCGCGAGTCGCCGCATGAGGCAGGATACCCGGCACGCAGGGCACGGTCAAGCGCCTCAACGCTACCACCAAGTGTCGTTGGCCGTTAGATTTACGTCGTTTCCACCCTTGCGGAGATTCGGTTGCTCACCGAGCTGCTTCCCCCCGAACGGATTCGCGTTCCGCTGGGCAGCCATTCACGCCACGCACTGCTGCACGAACTCGTGGAGATGGCGCTCCCCGACGCCGGCCTGGCGACGACGGAGGCCGTCTTCCAGAGCGTGTTGTCTCGTGAGGCGCTCATGAGCACTGCGATGGGCGAGGGACTGGGCGTTCCGCATGGGCGGACCAAGGCAGTGGAAGCACCCGTCATGGCGGCCGGAATCGTTGGCGCCATGGATGACTACTGCGCCCCCGACGGCACTCCGGTGCGCGCCTGTTTCCTGCTGGTCACGCCGCTCAGCGACGGTGGAGCGCACCTGAAGGTGCTCGGGCGGCTCGCACGACTGGTGCGACGCGATGACTTGCGCATGGCGCTGTACGGGGCAGCAGATGCGGCGAGCTTTGCCGCGGTCCTGCGGCGTGCGGAGGCGTCGTGATGGCCGCGCGCTGGCGGCCGGCCGTGCTCTGGGCCGTGCTGATCGAGGCGCTCGTGCTCTGGCCCAACCCGCCGTCGGTGCCGCAGGGCTGGAACTTCGTGTGGCTCGATTCGATTGCGCCCGACAAGCTGGTGCACGCCGGACTCTTCGCCGTCATGTGCTTCCTCATCGTCCGCGCGCTTGCCGTCGAAGCTCGACCGAAGTTGGTCGCGTTCGTCGCCACCGCCGCGTTTGGCGCATGCACCGAATTTCAGCAGCATTTCGTCCCCACTCGATCCATGGAGTTCGGGGACTTTCTGGCGGATGCCGCGGGGTCCGCCATCGGACTCGCAATCTTCGCCGCATGGGCGCTCAGGCGTCGGGAGTTCAACCGTTGACCGAAGGAAACATCTTTGCCACGTCACAGCGTTCGCACATGTGCGGTGCGCTGCGCGCGTCGCACGCCGGAACCGCCGTGACCCTTGGCGGCTGGGTGCACAAGTCGCGCAACCTCGGCGGACTGGTCTTCCTCGACCTTCGCGACCGGGAAGGCGTGGTGCAGGTGAACTTCGGCCCCGACTGGGCGAGCGCCGAGACCATCGCCGCCGCCGCGGCCGTCGGTGTGGAGTCGGTGGTGATGATCGAGGGGACCGTGGCGGCGCGTCCGGTGGAGATGCGCAATGCCGAACGCACCACCGGCGACATCGAGGTGCGGGCGACGTCCATTCGCGTGGTGGGTCCGGCCGTCACGCCGGCGCTGCCGGTGGCGCGCGGCAAGGGCGAGAAGCTCCCCTCCGAGGAGCTGCGCCTGCGCCACCGGTACCTCGACCTGCGCCGTCCCGAGTTGCAGGCCAGCCTCATGCTGCGCCATCGGTTGGCGCAGGTGACGCGCCGCGTGCTCAGCGACAGGGGATTCCTCGAACTCGAGACGCCGATCCTCACCAAGCCCACGCCCGAGGGTGCGCGCGACTACCTCGTGCCCAGCCGGGTGCATCCGGGCGAGTTCTACGCGCTGCCGCAGTCGCCGCAGATTTACAAGCAGCTCTTCATGTGCTGCGGGTTCGACCGCTATTTCCAGCTGGCGCGCTGCTTTCGCGACGAGGACCTGCGCCAGGACCGTCAGCCCGAGTTCACGCAGATCGACATCGAAGCGTCCTTCGTCGGGCGCGAGGACATCATGGCGCTCTCCGAGGATCTCGTGGCGAGCATCTGGCGCGAGGCCGGGCTCGAGGTCGATGCGCCATTCGAGCGCATGACCTACGCCGACGCCATGGAGCGGTATGGTTGCGACCGCCCCGACTTGCGCTATGGACTGGAGGTCGGTGACTTCACCGCGCTCTTTGCGCCGCTCGACTTCGTGGTCACGCGTTCCGCCATCGACGCCGGTGGGCGTGTGCGCGGCATTCGCCTGCCGGGCGCCGCTGCCTGGAGTCGCAAGCAGGTCGATGAGCTGGAAGCGCTTGCCAAGGGAGCCGGCGCCGGCGGCCTGTTGCGGCTCAAGAAAGTCGACGGCAAGTATGACGGCCCCGTGGCCAAGTTCCTCACGCCGGCGGTCGAGGCGTCGCTGGCGCTCGCTGACGGCGATCTGGCGCTGTTCGTCGCCGCCGCGGACCGAGTCACTAATCCGGCGCTCGATCGCATGCGCCAGGAGTGTGCGCGCCGGCTCGGCCTCGTCGACCCGGATGCGCGCCGGTTCCTGTGGGTCACCGACTTCCCGATGTTCGACAAGGATCCGGACACCGGGGCGCTGGCCGCGGTGCACCATCCGTTTACGGCGGCCAACGCCGACGACATGGCGCAGTATCCGGACGCTCCCGAGCGGTGGCGTGCGCAGGCCTACGATTGCGTGCTGAACGGCCTCGAACTGGGAGGTGGCTCCATTCGGACGTCCGATCCGCGCGTGCAATCGCGCATGTTCACGCTGCTCGGCATCGGCAGTGAAGCCGAGCAGGAGCGCCGCTTCGGCTTCCTGCTCGAGGGCTTGCGCGCCGGAGCGCCTCCCCACGGGGGCATCGCCTTCGGGTTCGACCGCATGGCGATGTTGCTCGCCCGCGGCACGTCGCTGCGTGACGTCATCGCCTTTCCCAAGTCGACGGCGGCCCGCGCGCTCTTCGAGAACGCCCCGACGACCGTCCCGGTCGAGGACCTCCGCGACCTGCACATCCGGTCCACGGTGGCCGGCGAATGACCGACACCACCGTGCGCGAAACCGTGGGCGGCGCCCTCGACGGTGACGCGAGGAAGCTCTCCACTGAGGGGGCCGACCTTCTGCTGCTGGCCGGCGTGGGCGACGCGAACCTGGCGGAACTGCAGCGCATCTATCCGGTGCGCGTGACGTTGCGTGGCGACGCCATGACGATCGCCGGACCCGGCGACGTGGTGGACCGGGCCGCGGCCGTGGCCCAGCGCATGATCGAGATGGCGCGCCAGCGTACGGCGTTCGACAGTGACGACGTGCTGCGGTTCTCCATTGAGGGCCCGGCCTTCGCCGAGGCCGCCGCTGACCGCATCGTGCTGCCGGGCGTGCGGAAGGTCATCCAGCCCAAGTCGAATGGGCAGCGCCAGTACCTTCGCGCGCTCTTCGAGAATGACATCGTGATTGGCATCGGTCCGGCGGGCACCGGCAAGACGTACCTTGCCGTCGCTGCCGCCGTCGACATGCTCGCCCGCAAGCGCGTGCGCCGGATCGTGCTGGCGCGCCCGGCCGTCGAGGCGGGGGAGTCGCTGGGCTTCCTTCCCGGTGACATGCAGGCGAAGGTCGACCCATACCTGCGTCCGTTGTACGATGCGCTCGAGGACATGATGCCGCCGGAGCGGATGCAACGGGCCCTCGAGACGCGCACCATCGAGATTGCCCCGCTGGCGTACATGCGCGGCCGCACCCTTGGCGATGCCTTCGTCATCCTCGACGAGGCGCAGAACGCCACCAGCGCGCAGATGAAGATGTTCCTCACGCGCCTTGGCGTGAACTCGCGTGCCGTCATCACCGGCGACAAGACGCAGATCGACCTGGCCAACCGTGCGGACAGCGGGCTCACGCAGGTGGAACGCATCCTGCCGGGCATCGATGGCATCGGGTTTCACTACTTCACCGACGCCGACATCGTGCGGCACCGGCTGGTGCGCGATATCGTGAAGGCGTACGCCACCGACGAGGGGCAGGGCGTGTGAGCGGCCATCGGGGAACGCCGGCCGGTGCGCTTCTTCGGGTGGGCGTGACGAGCGACGGCACGCGCGCCGCCGTCTCGGCCGATCGGCTGGCCGCCGCCGCGCGGCATGTCTTGCGTGCCGAGAGCGTGCGTGATGCGATGCTCTCGGTAACGCTCGTGACGGCCCCGGCGATGGCTCGCCTCAACCGGCGTCACCTCGAGCACGCCGGCGCCACCGACGTCATCTCCTTCGGTTTCGCCCCGACGCCCGGGGGTGGGGTGGTGGGGGACATCTACATCTGCCCTGACGTGGCGCGGCGCAATGCGCGCGCAGAGCGGTGCGGCGTCCGTGAGGAGCTGCTGCGCCTCGTGGTCCACGGCACCCTGCACGTGCTGGGGTGGGACCACCCGGTGAATACCGACCGTGCCGCGTCCCCGATGTGGAAGCGCCAGGAGCTTCTGCTGGCCGCCCTGCTGCGACACCCGGCGCCCCGCAAGTGAACGCACTCGCGCTCGCCGGCCTGTTCGCGGTTGCTGCGGCGCTCTGCGCGGCCGCGGACGGCGCGCTGCTGACCATCGACGAGGGTGAACCGCAGGCTGATGCAGCCGTGCGCGGCCTGCTGGCCGATCGTGAGGCGACGCACCGCGCGCTGGCGTTTGGCCGCATCCTTGCGCAGCTGGGCGCCGGCGCCGCGCTGGCCGTGGCGCTCAGCGCCGCGTCACACGTGCTGCTCGCCACGGCGGTCGGGATGTTCGTGGTCATCGTGTCGGAGAGCGGCGCGCGATCGCTCGGCGATGTGCTGGGAGCCCGGGCGCTGCGCCGGCTTTCGCCGGTGGCGCGTGGCGCGGTCATTGCCCTTCGGCCGGTGGTCGCTTTCGGCTCGTGGTGCGACGCGGCCCTC
>DATCGU010000339.1:0-4501 GCA_036508735.1 Gemmatimonadaceae bacterium | reverse complement strand
CCACCTGGTGCGCAGTCGCCCGGCCATATAACCGCCAATGGCCGACGCGATGACCTCAGTGGCCGTGATCCAGACGAGGGCGCTTATTCCGACCGCGGACGGTGTCATGCCGGAAGTGGACCAAGGTGAGAGCGATGAAAGCCCCGCGCCCGCGCCAAGCGCGAGGAGAATCAGGCCGAGCGCAGCCGCAACGAACGCGCCGGCCGCCACTGCTGCCCACGAGACCGCTGAGTGCGATCCCTCATTTTTCCCGACAAACCCAAAACCGTGCGCTTCGGTCGCTCGCACTGGTTCCATGGCGCTCGCTGACATGACTGCCTGCCTTGGTGAGGTTAGTTCTAGAGGCATAAGCAATCAGCGCGGGCGACGCTATCGCCCGAACGGATGAGACACGTATGGCCTACTCCCTCGCCCCCACGCATGTTGCTGAGCCGCAGACACTTCACAGTCGGCCCGGGGCGATTCATGGAAGTCCATCCAACGACAGCGAGTACTCAACCTTGGGTGGAATCTCAGGGTCACGGTGCGCCGGATGATATATTCTGATCTTCTCATCACGAGACCCTGAGAATCAGCGCATGAAGAAGCGTCGCTTCACCGAGGACTAGATCGTGACGATGAACATTCATGAAGCGACGCGTGGATACGACGCGTGGATGCGCTGGTGCACGCCCATTGTCGAGACGGACCTGCGCGCCAAACATGCCGCCATGCGCGGCGATGCGTTTGCGTTCTTTCGCGGCACCTACTATCGGTGGGCGCAGCACTGGCCAGTGCTCTGTGCTGAACTCTGCCGCGCTCCCTCGGTCTTGGCGGTGGGCGACCTCCACGTCGGGAGCTATGGAACGTGGCGTGATGCCGAGGGTCGACTCGCGTGGGGTGTGGATGACTTCGATGAATCCTATCCGCTGCCCTATACCAACGACCTGGTGCGCCTCGCGGCAAGCGTCAAAATCGTACTGGATCGGCAGGTGCTCGGCATCAGACTGCGCGAGGGTTGCGACGCAATTCTCGAAGGATATCGCCGCGCGCTTGTCAGCGGCGGCCGGCCATTCATTTTGGCTGAGCATTCCGAGCATCACGAGAAACTGGGACTCGGATACACCAAACCGACGAATAATTTCTGGGACAAGTTCGACCGGTGTCGCTCGGTTCACCACGGCGTTCCCAGCGACGCGAGTCGAGCGCTCAGGCAATCGCTGCCACATCCCAGCATGGAGTATCGAATCGTGCGACGCGTGGCTGGAGTGGGCAGTCGTGGCCAGCAGCGGTTCGTGGCGATCGCAGAACGTGACGGAGGACGGATTGCGCGCGAAGCGAAGGCGATGGTGCCGTCGGCGTCGCGGTGGCTCCACGACGGACCGGGTCGCCGCGAGAGCTATTACGAGGAGGTGCTGAAAACAGCCGTCCGTTCCCACGATCCATTTCAGCGGATTCGCGGACGGTGGCTCATCCGGCGGCTGGATCCGGATTCTCAGCTGATCGACATCATGGATCTGCCGAAACAGCGCGACGAGGCCAGACTGTTGCATGCTATGGGCGCGGAGGCCGCGAACGTGCACCTCGGAAGCACCCGCGCCGTGAGCCGCATTCTCAGCGATCTGCGCCGGCGAAATGCAGGTTGGCTGCGCACCGCGGCAAAGACAATGGCGTCGGCCGTGGAGCATGACTGGCGGCAATACGTGTAGCGATCCCGAGTCGGCCTTCTGAGCACGGCGCCAAACGTGTTGACCGCTGCGCAATCGGTAGGGTTGCGTACGACGGAGCGTTCGGGCCGCCCTGACACGGAGGAGCTACTTCCGCATTCATGCTATTGGCTGATGGTGGTTCGGCGCACACACAGGCAGACTACAGGTACGGTGCGCCACTTCCTCCTCGCATGACCAACAGAGGTGCAATCACATGAAGCCCAGCACAAAGGACCAAGTCAAAGGCAAACTCCACGCGGTCAAAGGCAAACTCAAGGAAGAGGCCGGCAAGATCAGCGGGAATCCCGACCTTGAGGACGAGGGCACGGCGGAGAAGATCGGTGGAAAGACCCGTCAGGCGGTCGGCAAGATCGAAAAGGCCGTAGGCGCCTGACGCTGCCGTCGCTGAGTGTGGTGAGTAAGCGTCCTCATCAGGCGGACGGTTGATCGCTGGATGAATTGGCGCATCCGCTTGACCGGGGGCGCTTACCCAAGCGCACCATCGTTGGTGGTCCGTCGTCATTCCGGGCACGGCAACCGCCGCCGCGCTGTCCGCGGCCCTGCGGAGCGTCATCACCTCGCAGGGCACCACCCTGTCCACCGACGGATCCGGGGCACTGCGGATGGCCGCGCGAGCCCTTCAGGTCAAGCATGTCGCACTCGTGACGAAGCGCCATGAGCGCAAGCACGGCATCTACCTTCGTGAGATGGCGACCGAGCGTCGTCCACGACCACGGAGTACGGGAAACTCCGCGTCTTGTTCCGCAATCGCCCGATGTCCCCGTAATGACCGTCGGCCAGATTCAGGGCATGAAGCCGTTGCCGATCCTCGCCCCGCGTACTGACCCCGAAGGGTTGGGCGACAGACGCCCGGCCAAGCGCACCCCGGATCTCCGTACCTGGCTCTCCGGCTGCACCGGCCGGAAGGCCGACCGCACTTTCCGGATCCGCCTGCTGGTGCAGGCTGCGTTCGCGCTCACGTGCGGACTGCTGGGGCTCCAGTTCGCGCGGTGGGTCGGCGCCGCCCGCGCGGGCGTCCTCCCGCTTCCGGAGCGGCCCGCCGGTGTGGAGGCCTTCCTCCCCATCAGCGGGTTGATGGGGCTCCTCGACTGGGTATATCGCGGAAGCCTGAACGTCATCCACCCGGCGGCCACGGTGCTGGTGCTGGTGGCCATCGCACTGGCGCTGCTGCTTCGCAAATCGTTCTGCTCGTGGGTCTGCCCGGTGGGCTTCCTGTCCGATCTGCTGGCCCGTTTCGGCCGCTGGTCCTTCGGCCGGAATTTCCGGCCATGGAAGTGGCTGGACATCCCGCTTCGCAGCCTGAAGTACCTCCTCTTGGGCTTCTTCGTACTGGCCATCCTCAAGATGAGCCGTGAGGCCCTCACCGACTTCCTGGCCTCGCCATACAACCGGGTGGCCGACGTGAAGATGGGGCTCTTCTTCACGGACATGGGAATCACCGGCATCCTCGTCATGGGGTCGCTCGCGGTGGGCTCCGTCTTCATCCACGGATTCTGGTGCCGATACCTCTGCCCCTACGGTGCCTTTCTTGGGCTCTTCTCGTGGGCGTCGCCCACCCGGATCCGACGGAACGTCGACACTTGCGTGTCGTGCGGACTTTGCGACAAGGCCTGCATGGCGCGCCTTCCCGTCTCCTCGCGGAACTCGATCATGAGCGTGGAGTGCACTGGCTGCCTGGGCTGCGTGGCGGTCTGCCCGGTCAAGGGCGCCCTGGAGGTTCACGCAGGGCGCCGGCCGATGGGTCCCGTGGCGTACGCGGCAGCGGTGGTGGGACTCGTGCTGGTGGCGTACGCTGGTGCCCGGGTCGCGGGTATCTGGCGGAATGGCATCGGTGACGCCGAGTACGTGGAGCGGATCCGGGATATCCGCTCCAGCGAGTACGGTCACGCGGGCATGACGCCTCCAGCCGAGCCCCGTCCCGCCATCCGCTGAGTCCGTGCGGCATCCGCCAGCGACCTCTGTCTTTCCTGCTCGCAGCCGCGCGCTCTGCGGTGAGTTAATGCGATTCCGTCTCGGCGAAATGCCCGGCCGCCGGCTTGGCGGTCGCTTCGTGGAGACGCTCGACGAAGTGGACGTACTCGACGTATGCCTTCACATACTCGCGACCGGCCGCGACATCGTTTGCGTCGTACTTCCGCCTGGCTTGCACGCGCCCGAAAGCCTCTCGTAGCCCGGCGCGCATCTCGTTCACGAGCAGCGTCTCAAGCGCGCTGGTTTCTCCGAGTTCAATCGCGCGGTCGGCAGCTGGAATGGCGGGGCCGAGATCGCGCCCGGCCGGCTTGAGACCCGTATACGGTGCGCCTTCGCCCCCGCGGTGCAGGCGTACAAGCGTCTCGAACAGGTGCCGGTCAGCGAGGGACTTGCTCTCGGGACTCAGCTTCCTCACCGCCACCGTCTGCTGGAACACGGCCTTCAGCTCTGGCTCGCTCTCTTTCTGTACCCAGATGAGCACCAGGTTGACGTTATTCGTCTGAAGCGCCTTCTGCGCCGCCTTCACCACGGGACCGTCAAGGCCGTCGCAGTGCGCGAACGCGAAGTTCGCACCAAACAGCAGAATCGCGAGACCTGCCAAGCCGAGCGAAACAACGAGCCTCTTGTGTCTCATGGCCAGAACCTCCGTAGTCATCGACTATCGCGACAACCTTTACGAGGACGCCCCTAGTACTACTTTGTTAGATAGGTCTGGTGCGGTACGAGCGGGCGCTGTAACTTTGGGCCGTCTCGTGGGACGGAGGCGGCATGCCGGTACTGAAGGCGGGGACGCAGCCGTTGGGCGATCTGGCGGAGTTCCT
>DATCGU010000338.1:0-3854 GCA_036508735.1 Gemmatimonadaceae bacterium | reverse complement strand
CGCGCCGCCGCGCGGGCCGAAAGGTCGGCGGCCGGATGTCCGGCGGGGCGACGGTTCCTACGGACTCTTCATCCGCTCGAACCCGATGCCATCGAGCAACACGCTTCCCGCCGGCGACCGGTCGAACACGAAGCGCACGATGCGCACCTTCGAGGCATCGAAGCCCGGGGTGGCGCGCTCCAGCGCGTCGAGCGGGATGGCGTAGCGGGTCAGCACCTGGTCAAAGTCACGCCCACCGTCCCGCCATTTCGCTTCGATGCGTGCCCACTTGTACAGGCGGACCTTCAGGGGGGGCGGCAATGGCGACAGCTCGGCGAGCGCCACCGAAGCATTCACCCCGTCCGTCGTCTCCAACTCGATACGGAAGTCGAGGGAACTGGCCGAGTCGCTGGGTACCTTGGGCTTGCCACCCTCGGCAGCGGTGCTGTCCTTGGGCGCCGAAGGCGATCCCGACTTTTTCGCCGTGTCGCTCCGCGACCGCCGGAGCCAGCCGGGAAGCCAGGCGAGGCGCGGCGGACGCGGCATCGGGCCGGTGCCCGGCGTCGTATCGGCAGCGGCAAGCGAACGCGGTTTCTCGGCTTCGCCCTCGGCTTCGAACACCAGGGAGGCGCGCGAATCGACCGAGAGCTGCGCCGCCACGGAATCGGGCCACCGCAGTTCGTAGCGGGCGGCCGGCGCGGCGCCACGTCGCGCCGCCCAGCCCAAGCGCACCGCGTGGTTGTCGTACGACTGCAACCCGCGAGCCCGCATCGTGAGCGCCAGCTCGCGCCACGCCGTCAGCCCCGCGCCGTCGATGCGCACGCCGGGTATGGTGCCGGTGGTCACGTCCACGTCCTCCTCGAAGGTGGCGAGGCGGCGCGTGGACGGATCCTCGTAGCGGGTGAGGTAGATGGTGCGCGGCAACCAGGCGCCGGCGCGGCGCGCGTCACGAAAGACCGGCTCCAGCGCCGTGACGTTCTTCAGCGTGAGGTCGAGAAACCCGCTGATGAACACCTTGGCCACCTGCCGCTGTTCCTCACCGCTGAGCAGGCTCTTCCGGTTGAGGAAGAGTCCCCGCTCGGGGCCGACGTCACTCGAGCCCCATGTAGTGTTGAACTGGCCGTGATTGGCCCGGTAGATGTAGATGGCGGCCTTGCGCCACGGTCCGGGCCGCGTGAACTGGACGCGCTGGTACTGCCGCTGCCCCATGAACGTCGAGACGTCCGAGTCGTGTGCGCCGTGCAGCACCAGGTAGTTGATGTCCGTGAGCGGCGTTCCCTGGTCGGCGGGACGGTACTGTCCGTCCACGGGGGCGATGGCGACCACCGTCCGGATGTCGAAGTGGAAGTCGAACGTGACGCGCGCGTCGTCGGGGAAGCGGGAGAGCCGGTTGAACTCGGCGGCCACGGCCACCGCCTCGCCGCCGCGCGAGTGTCCCATCAGCGCGATGCGCGAGAGATCCACCTTGTGGTACAGCGGTGACGTGCTGTCGGCGTTGAAGCGCCGCCAGGCCACCAGGTGCTGCAGCAGCATCCAGCCGCGCGCGTCGTTCTCGTTGCGCAGGTTGCCGTTCAGGAAGTTCTCGTCCACCGAGGCCAGGATGTAGCCACGGCTCGCCAGCAGCTCGCCGAGGTAGGCGTACCCCGGGTCGGAGAACTTCTTCATGTCGTGGTTGCCATGCACGATGAGCACCAGCGGGAACGGCCCCGGCCCTTCGGGATACCAGACGCGTCCGTTGACCGGCAGGCGCCTGGCGTCGAAGCCCCAGTACGCCCATCGCTCGCGGAGCATCTTCGGATCGGCGCCGCGAATGAACGGCGTCGCATTCACCACGCCGGTGCGGAGCATCACCGAATCGCGGTACTCGCGCCGCCGCTTGTCGGTGCCGCTGCCATAGTAGAGCCGCCGTACGGTGAAGCTTCCCGGCTGCGAAGGGTCCGGCGCGTCGGGCGCGGCGGTGGGCGATGGCGCGAACGAGGCCGGGTCAACCAGCAGGTTCGGCGAATAGCAGGCCGCGAAGAGCACGGCGGAGAGTAGCAGGAGACGGCGCATGGGAGGTGAGGCTAGCGACAAGACGGAGGTAGAGGAAGAGGCAGGGTGTGGTCGAAACCCCGCACTCCACCCTTACAACGGAAGCGCCCCGTCCGGCGTTGCCGGACGGGGCGCTTCGTCGTCGAGCGACAGCCTACGCCTCCTCGATCTCCTCGATCACCGCCGACAGATCGGCCGGAATCTCCACCGCATCGCCTTCCTCGGTGTGCACCTTGGACGGCTCGGCGGGGCGCTCCTGCCCTTCCGGAATGTTCGTGACCGCAAGCACGATGCGACGATGGATGGGATCGACCTCGAGCACCCGCAGGTCGAGTGCCATCTTCTCCCATGCGATCTCCGCGGGACTTTGGATGGCCGCGCCGCCGCTGCTGAGCTGCGAAATCGGCACGAAGCCCTCGATGTCGTTGCCGACATCGACGACCACGCCCTTCTCCATCAGCCGCACCACGTGACCCTTGAGCTCGGTGCCGACCGGGTAGGTCTCGCCGATCTTGAGCCACGGATCTTCCTCGGCCTGCTTGAGGCCGAGCGAGATGCGCTTGTTGTCGCTGTCGATGTTGAGAATCACCACGTCCACGGCGTCGCCCTTCTTGACGACTTCCGACGGGTGCTGGACGCGCTTGGTCCAGCTCATGTCGGAGATGTGGATGAGGCCGTCGATGCCCGGCTCGATCTCGACGAACGCGCCGAAGGACGTCAGGTTGCGGACCTTGCCGTTGAGGCGCGTGCCCACCGGGTACTTGAGCGGCAGCACCATCCACGGGTCCTGCTCGGTCTGCTTCATGCCCAGCGAGATCTTCTCCTCGCTCGGATCGACCTTGAGCACCACCGCCTCGATGGCCTCGCCAATCGAGACCAGCTTCGACGGGTGGCGGACGTTGCGCGTCCAGCTCATCTCGCTGATGTGCACCAGCCCCTCGATGCCCGGCTCGAGCTCGATGAAGGCGCCGTAGTTCGTGATGGAGACCACCTTGCCCGAGACGCGCGTGCCGACCGGGTACTTGGCGGCCACGTCCTTCCACGGGTAGGCCTGGAGCTGCTTGAGGCCGAGCGAGATGCGCTCGCGTTCCCAGTCGATGTCGAGCACCTTGATTTCCAGCTCGGCCCCGATCTGCACCATCTCGCTCGGGTGCTGGATGCGGCCCCACGACATGTCGGTGATGTGGAGCAGGCCGTCCACGCCGCCGAGGTCGATGAAGGCGCCGAAGTCCGTGATGTTCTTGACCACGCCCTTCCGCACCTGGTCCTTCTGGAGCTCCTTCATCAGCTTCTCGCGCTTGCCGGCGCGTTCGGTCTCGAGGATCACGCGGCGCGAGACGACGATGTTGCGGCGGCGCTTGTTGAGCTTGATGATCTTGAACTCGTACTTCTGGCCCAGCAGTTCGTCGATGTTCGGCACGCGGCGCAGCGCGATCTGCGACCCCGGCAGGAAGGCATCGACGCCCATGAGGTCGACGACCACGCCGCCCTTGATCTTCTTGACGAGCACGCCCTCGACCGCCTGGTCACTTTCGTACGCGACGCGGATCTTCTCCCAGACGCGCATGAAGTCGGCCTTCTTCTTGGACAGGACGACCGAGCCTTCCTGGTCCTCGAGGTGCTCGAGCAGCACTTCGACTTCGTCGCCGACCTTGAGGTCGGGCATGTCCTTGAATTCCTCGAGCGGGATCGAGCCTTCCGACTTGAACCCGATGTCGAGGACCACCAGGTTGTCGCGGATCTCGAGCACCACGGACTTGACGATCTCGCCTTCCTCGATGGAAGCGAGCGTCCCGTTGTACATCTCGAGCATCGCCTCGTAGTCGGAGGACGTGTACTCGTCC
>DATCGU010000337.1:0-4846 GCA_036508735.1 Gemmatimonadaceae bacterium | reverse complement strand
CGCGCCTGGCCCAGGACAGCGTAGAGACCACCTGGGCCTCCAGCCTGTCCAGCCTGACGCAGGACCAGCCGGAAGCCAGCGCGCTCGGTTCGCACGAGGGCATGCTGCTGGACCGGTACCTCCGTCGCGTGAAGACGACCTCGTCCCAGATGTTCGACGCCATCTGCACGTTGGGCGGCGAGGAAGGGTGGCCCGTCGGCAATTTTCTCTGGCAACTGCGGGGCATCATGGACCGCATGGTCGGCGGTGTGGGAATGCGCCGCGGCCGTCGCCATCCCCGCGAGCTGCGGGTGGGCGATCCGCTGGATTTCTGGCGCGTGGAGGCCCTCGAGGCGGGGCACCTGCTGCGGTTGCGGGCCGAGATGAAGCTGCCCGGCCGGGCGTGGCTGCAGTTCGAGGTGCTACCGGACCCCAGAGGATGCCGCGTGGAGCAGACGGCCTTCTTCGAACCCCTCGGCATTCTCGGCTACCTGTACTGGTGGGCCGTGCTTCCCTTCCATCGCTTTGTCTTTCCGGGGCTCGTCGGCGGCCTGATGAAGCAGGCCGAAGTCGTCGAGACCAAGGAATGGCCCGCATCGAAGGGCCGGCACCGGTGAGGTGATCGGGGCCTGCCACCGGCGGCAACATTGACCGTTGGCGCAGGTGAATGTATTATACCCGTACGACAAATACGCGGTCACCATCGCCAACACGCCTTCGCGGCGTGCGTACAGCTGTACTGTGTACCCCTTGGAAAGGTCGAACGCCCGCATCGGAAGTAACTGACGTCATGGTCAAGAAGAAGGTGAGCACGCGAGACCCACGGCACGCCAAGTGGGAGCGTCGTCCGGGAGAGCGCCCGGGGGAGATCCTCGATGCGGCGCTGCGCGTTTTTGCGGCGCGCGGCTACAGCGCCACCCGGCTGGAGGATGTCGCCGCGGCAGCCGGGGTCACGAAGGGGACCATCTACTACTATTTCAAGAACAAGGAAGACATCCTCGATCGGCTGGTCGCCAGTCGCAACCAGGAGGTCTTCGCCGATCTCAAGACGCTCATGGGCAGCATCACGGGGCCGGCGTCGTCAAAGCTTCGCCTGTTGATGCGCAAGGGCTTCGGCGAGCCGACGGACGAGTCGCGGCAACTCCTGCACGTCGTCTTCCTCGAGTTGCATGCCGATGCGCCGCAGGTCTTTGCCCGCTCCGTCCAGCGGAAGCTCGTGAAGGGATGGACGCTCGTCGCCCGGCTGATTGCGCTCGGAAAGAAGTCAGGCGAATTCCGGCAGGACGCGGACGCCGAGGTGGCGGCCCGGGTGTTCACCTCGGGCCTGGTTCTCCAGCAGCTGTGGCGTGGCGGCATGGGACTCGACAAACTGGATCCGTTCGACAAGGACCGGATGGTGGATTCCACCATCGAACTCTTCCTTCACAGCCTTCGGCCGACGGTCCTCGTGCGCGCCGCCGCAGGCAAGCGCAGGGCAAGACTCTCGTGAAAACGCCATACCGAATTTCACCCTCGTTCTCCCTGCTGATGGCGTCGTGGCTTTGCGCCGCGGCCCCAACGCTCCGTGCCCAAGCGGCGCCGCCACCCGACACCATTCGCCTGACCATCTCCGGGGCGCTGGGGCGCGCTGCATCACTCGGGGAAGAGGTGAAGCTCGCCCGATCGCAGGTGGACTTCGCGGGCACGCAAGTGAAGGCGGCGCGCTCGGCGGTCTTTCCAGCGCTCGACGGCAGTTTCAATTACCTGCGCACGTACGCGTCGCCGTTCCAGGTGAAGAGCAGCGCGCCGGCCGACACGGCGAATCCCATCTTCGCGCTGTTCAAGAACCTGCCATTCGGCCGGGTCAACCAGTACACGGCCAATCTCACGGCCACGCAGACCCTGTTCTCGCCGAAGCTCGGCATCGCGATGCGCGTGGCCACCGAGTTCGAATCGGCCGCGCGCTTCACGCTGCGGGAACAGATGGCCGAGGAGGAATTCCAGGTGCGCAGCGCCTATGTAGGCGCCCTGCTCGCCCACGAACTCGAGGCGAGCGCCGAAGAGGCGGTGGCCCAGGCCCAGCGTTTCCTCGAGTCGGAGCGGCTTCGCCTCTCGGCCGGCGCAGGTTCCGAACTCGACGTGCTGCGCGCCGAGGTGTCGCTGGAGAATCTCCGCCCGCAGTTGATGGACGCCCAGAATGCCGCGTCCATCGCGATGCTCAACCTGAAACGACTCATCAACGTGCCGCTCGCCGCCCCGCTGGTGCTGACGACGCCGCTCGACGCGCCACCGGCCGCGGTGTCCATGGGGAGCACGGACCCGGCCGCCGTGGTTGCCGAGCGCTCGGCCGTGCACGCCGAGGAGCAGCAGGTGCGCATTGCCAACGAGCTGGTGAAGGGCGCCATCAGCCAGTACCTGCCGTCGATCGACTTCCGCATGAGCCTTGGCCGCATCATGTACCCGCAGCAGGTATTCGCGCTGAACGGCACCGACTGGCTGACCGACTGGAACGCATCGGTCACGCTCAAGGTCCCGCTGTTCAACGGCTTCAAGCGTGACGCCGACCTGTCGCAGGCGAGGATCGGTTTGCAGCAGGAGCAGTACCGGCTGGCACAGTTGCGCGAGTCCGTCCAGCTGCAGTACCAACAGGCGGTGGGCGAGCGCGAGCGCGCCGCCGCCTCGATCACGGCCCGCCAGCGTACGGTGGACCAGGCACAGCGGGTGTACGACCTCACCGTGCTCCGGTATGACCAGGGTATGGCGTCGCAACTCGAGGTCACCGATGCGCGACTCTCGTTGTTGCAGGCGCGCGCCAACCGCGCGCAGGCCATTGCCCAGTACTACATCGCCGACGCCAGCGTGCAGCGCGCGCGCGGCGTCAGTTCCGCCGAACTCTCCCAGGCCCGCTGACCATGATCCCGCATTCGATATCCGTGCGCCGCCCCGTCCGGGGCGTGTGCGTCGTTCTCTTCGTGGTCGCGGTGTCTGCCTGCGGAGGCATCAAGGGTGCCGGCGCGGACAGCGCGCAAGCGGCCGTGGTCCTTGGCGCTGCCGATGTGGTTGCCGCAACGGCGGCCGACGTCGGGGCCACCGTGATCGTGAGCGGTGCGCTCGACCCCGCCGACGTGGTGCGGGTGCGCGCCCAGGTGGCCGGCACCATTCGCGACCTGCGCGTGGATCGTGGCACGAAGGTGAGCCGAGGCCAGGCGCTGGCTCGCATCGAGGCGCAGGGCGTCACGAGCCAGGCGGAGGGCGCCAAGGCCAACGTTGCCAGCGCGGAAGCAGCACTCGCCGTGGCCCGGCAGCGGCTCGACGCCGGCAGGCGGCTCTTCGCTGCCGGCGCCACGTCGCAGATCGACCTCAAGTCGGCCGAAGCCGGCTACGACGCCGCACTCGCGCAACTGGCTGCCTCGAAGGCGATGAATGCCAGCGCCGGCGAGGCGGCCGCGCGCACGAGCCTTCGGTCGCCGCTCGACGGGTGGGTGAGTGAACGGAGCGTGGAGGATGGAGAGTCGGTGAAGGCCGAGGATCCCGTGCTGACTGTCGTCGACCCGCGCATGCTCGAGCTCAAGGGACAGGTGGGCACGCTCGACGCCGCGCGGGTGCGTGCCGGGCAGAAGGTGACGTTCACGCTCGATGCAATGCCGGACCAGGCATTCAGCGGCAGCGTGGCGCGGGTGGACCCGGTCGCCAGCGCCGCCACGCGCCAGGTAGGCGTTTATGTGCGGCTGCCCAACGCGAACGGACGGATTGTCGCCGGCCAGTTCGCGCACGGCCGCATTCACACGGGAGCAAGCATCAAAGCGGTGGTGGTGCCGGTGAACGCGGTGCGCACGGGCGACAAGGATGCCTACGTGCTGGTGCTGGATGGCAGCGTGGTGCATCGCCGCCCGGTGGTGACCGGCGCGCGCGACGAAGATGCCGGCGTTATTGCAATCACGAGCGGGCTGAAGGCCGGCGAGCGCGTGGTCGTCACGGCGGGCGTCGAGATGGCGGATGGGACGAAGGTGTCCACGGCGAAGGAGAAGTAGGATGACCGAGCCCTCGTCCGGCGGGGGGCTGAGCGCCCTCGCCATCCGGCGCCCCGTCTTCACCGCCATGGTGATGTTGGCGCTCGTCGTGCTGGGCTTCTTCAGCTACCGGCGCCTTCCCATCGACCAGTTCCCGTCGATCGACTTGCCCATCGTCACCGTGCAGACCGTCTACCCGGGGGCGAGCGCGGGCACGGTGGAGCGCGAGGTCACGCGGCAACTCGAGGAGGCGTTCAATCCGGTCCAGGACGTGAAGAAGATCACGTCAGTCTCGCTCGAGGGCGTGTCGCAGGTCATCATCGAGTTCCAGCTGACGCGCAACGTGGACCTCGCGGCGCAGGACCTGCGTGCCAAGGTGGACGTCATCCGGCGCAACCTTCCCGACGGCGTCGAGTCGCCGGTGGTGCAGAAGATCGACTTCGGCGCGATGCCGATCATCTCGCTGGCGCTCTCCAGCGACCAGATGCCGATGGCCACGCTCACCGCGCTGGCCGACGAGACGATTCGCCGCCGCCTCGAATCGGTGTCGGGTGTGGGCGAAGTGCGTATTTCGGGCGGTCTCAAGCGCGAGGTGAAGGTCTACCTGCAGCCGGCGCGCATGGAGGCGCTGGGCGTCACCGTACCGCAGATCGAGGCAGCGCTGCAGCGGCAGAACGTCGACGTGCCCGCGGGCCGCGTGCTGCTGGGCGCCCGCGAGCAGCTGGTGCGCGTGAGCGGCCGCATCAAGGAACCGGCGCAGTTCAACGACGTCATCATCGCCACCCGTGGCGGCTTGACGGTCCGGCTGGGCGACGTGGCGCGCATCGAAGACGCCACCGAGGAGGAGCGCTCGCTGGCCCTCGTCGACGGGCGCCGCA
>DATCGU010000336.1:0-22707 GCA_036508735.1 Gemmatimonadaceae bacterium | reverse complement strand
CGACGTGTGGGCCTCGATGGGCCAGGAGGAGGAGCAGGTGGTGCGTGCCAAGGCATTTGCCGGCTACATGGTGGACGAGGCGCTGATGGCGCGGGCCCACAAGACCGCGATCTTCCTCCACTGCCTGCCGGCGCACCGCGGTGAGGAGGTCTCCGAGGCGGTGCTCGAGGGGCCGCAGAGCCGCGTATGGGCCGAAGCGGAAAACCGGCTGCACGTGCAGAAGGCCATCATGGCGGTGCTGATGGGGGGGGAGAAGCTGGCGGTGCCGAAGAAGCCGGCGCCGAAGAAGCCGGCGCGGCGTGCGGCGGTGAAGCCGAAAGCCAGGCGAGGCAGATAGGCGCTAGATGCTAGAGGCTAGAGGCTAGAGGCTAGATGCTAGCCACCCACCACCAACCACCACCGTCCCCTCCTGCACATGATTGACTTCACCCTTCCCACCGACACAAACGAACTCCTTTCGCTCTCGTCGCTGCGCGGCAAGAGCGTCATCCTCTACTTCTACCCCAAGGATGACACGACCGGATGCACCATGGAGTCGTGTGACTTTCGCGACCTCTTTCCACGCTTCGTGAACACCGACGCCGTGGTGCTGGGCATCTCGCCCGATGGCGTGAAGTCGCACCAGAAGTTCAAGAAGAAGTACAAGCTGCCGTTCACGCTGCTGGTCGATGAAAACCACGCCGTCGCCGAGCGGCTCGGTATCTGGGTGGAGAAGCTATTCTACGGCCGCAAGTACATGGGTGTGCGGCGCACCACGTACATCATCGGCCCCGACGGCAACGTGCGGCACGTATTCGAGAAGGTGGATCCGGATGGCCACGCCCACGAGGTGATGGCGTACCTGGCGGGCGGTGTGGAAGCCGCGCGCATCGCGCGCGAAGAGTATGACGCGCGGGTGCTCGCCCAGGTGCCCGTCGCGAGCAAGACGCTGGCCGGGGCCGCTGCGAAGAAGACTGCGAAGAAGAAGCCGGCGAAGCGGACGCCTGCCAAGAGGAAGCCGGTGAAGAAGACCGGGAAGCCGTCGGCCAGGAAGGCGCCGGCAAGGAAGGCCGCGCCCACGCGACGAGCCGCCTCGAAGAAGAAGTAGTCGCACGCGGGGAGAGGGACCCCCACAAGGGGCCCCTCTCTCGCGCTCTTGCGCTCTGCCCCTACGGCGCCATCGACCCCGTCATCATGATGTGCGCTTTGGGCGTTCCCGGGAACATCAGCCACGGCCCCTTGTCGGTGGGCACGGCGGTGATGCCCACGCTCTCCGGCGTGGCACCGGGCATGTAGACCACCAACAACGGCCGGTAGTCCTTCACGTGGTTGGCGGCCGCGTCGTAGTTCTCCTTCTTCGTCGTGATCGTGTACAGCGTCCCCTGCGCCGGCATCCTGAGCTTGCCGCGCTTGATCTCGGCGAACCGCGCGCTGTCGACCGCTTCGCCCTTCACGCCTTGCGCGCGAAGGGCGCGCCCGCGCGCCATGAACGGCTCGAGGGACTTGTGATAACAGGCCACGTGGAAGTCGGGGCGCGACACGTACAGTGCCAGGCAGATCATGCTGTTCTTTCCCGCGCGCAGCGTTACCAGCTTGCCGGCCTCCTTGTATCCCATCACCATGGCCCCGTCACGCATGTCGGCCGGAAGGGGAAGGACCGCCGCGGCGATCTGCTGCTCGACCGGGGGAATGATTCCCTGGGCGCTGGCGCCGGCACCTGCCAGCGCGACGAGAACGACGACAAGCAAGGAGCGTGTGGGGGGCACGGGGGGACTCCGACGTTTGGGGGAGGCTGACAGGTGCTAGATGATAGATGCTAGATGCTAGATGCTAGATGCTGGCGAACGTACAGCTTAGAGCGTAAAGCGTACAGCTTCTTTTCAGAGCCAGTCTATCCCGCCACCAGCGAAGCCCGTATCCGCTTCCACGCCTTCCCGGCCGCGAACCCCGCGATGGTCGCGACCTCCGCCACGCTGGGCGTCGGCGTCTCACCCAGCGAGCGCAGAATCCGCGAGCGCATGCGCAGCACGATCGGCGATGCCACCGGGATGGCCTGGAAATACGGGTCGCCCCGCGTGCCGATTCCCTCGATGAGCGTCGCCGTGCGCGCAAAGTAGACCATGTCGCGCGGCAGGGTGACGGGGAAGTCGTACAGCGTGTGCATGACGCGATCGGCCAGCATCATCTGGATGCGGTCCTCGGTCGTCGTGGACTGCTCGTAGGCCGTCTTCAGCAGCAGTTCCACCAGTCGCCGGATCTCGCCCATGTCGGCATTGGCGACGATCAGTCCCATCGCGCAGAATCCCTCGACGATCCCCTCGGCGTCCTTGCGCACCGCCGAGAGCACCGTGCGAATGAGGCGCAACCGGGTGTCGGGCGCGACGCGCACCACCATGCCGAAGTCGAGCAGCGCCAGGGTGCCTTCCGCGGTGACCAGCAGGTTGCCCGGATGCGGGTCGGCATGGAACAGCCCGTCCACGAGCATCATCTGCACGTACAGCTCGATGAGCACGGCGGTGATGCGCCTGGCCTCGTCCGGCGAGATCTGCAGCCGATCAATGCGCGTACCGACGATGAAATCGAGCACGAGCACTCGCTGTCGGGTGAGCTCGTGCACCACCTGTGGCACGATCACCTGGGAGTTCCCCTCGAAGTTGCCCCGGATCTCGGTGGCGTACTCGGCTTCGAGCCGGAAGTCCATCTCCTCGTGGATGCGCGCCGAGAACTCCTCGATGACCGACTGGATGCCGTGCACGTGCGGGTTCGGCCAGCGTGCCGCGACCAGGCGCATGATGCGGCCGGCGATCGCCAGGTCCTGCTTGACGATGCGCTCCACGCCGGGGCGCAGCACTTTGACGGCCACGTCGCGGCCCTTGTAGAGAGCGCGGTGCACCTGGCCGAGCGAGGCGGCGGCCACCGGCGTGCGGTCGAAGCGTTCGAAGATCTCTTCGGCGGGCATGCCGTAGGACGCAATGATTTCGCGTTCGATGACGTCGATCGGAACCGCCGGCACCTGGTCGTGCAGCGTGCCGAGTTGGCCGATGTACGGCTCGCCGATGAGGTCGGCGCGCGCGGCGAACACCTGCGCGAGCTTCACGAAGGTCGGGCCGAGGCTGGCGATGTCGGCGACGATACCCTGGGCGCGGCGCAGGTGGTATGCGGGCGTGCGCTTGAGCGGGGAACCCCAGAACAGCCAGCGTCGGCGGTCGCGCAGGAGCGAGACCACGTGCGGCAGCAGGGTGAGGACGATTCTGAGGGTGCGCATGGCTCGGTAAAACGCTTTGGGACACAGCGGAGTTGCAGGGTGGCCGAGGGCAACCTCTCCTGACCGGAGGTAGCTGGCCGGTCGACCACTCCAAAAGAATAGCGCCTACACCCCGCGTTGGTGGCTGGCCTTCGCCATCTTACTCTTCGTGCACAAGCTCGTGAAGGAAGAGTCCCTGTCGTTCCCACCGCCCGGCGAGCCAGCGGAGAGCACCCGCGGGCGAGCCCCGGGACGTGCCAAGCGTCCAAGGAGTGTCCCGATGTCCAGCGCAATCGATGGTCTGCAGCCCACCCTCGTCTGGAAGTACTTCGCCGAGATCGCCAGGATCCCGCGCGGCTCCAGGCACGAGGAGAAGATCACCCAGTACGTCCTCGATACCGCCAAGCGACTTGGCTTGAAACCCAAGGCCGACAAGCTCGGCAACGTGGTCGTGACGAAGCCCGCCTCGATGGGAAGGGAGAAGGTCAGTAGCATCTGCCTGCAGGGCCACCTCGACATGGTCTGCGAGAAGAACAAGGACAAGATCCACGACTTCCTGAAGGACCCGATCGAACTGGTACGGAAGGGGAACCTGATGATGGCAAACGGAACCACCCTCGGCGCCGACAACGGCATCGCGGTGGCCACGAACCTCGCCATCATGGCGGACAAGACCCTCGTCCACGGACCACTCGAGTTCCTCTTCACGGTCGACGAGGAGACGGGTCTCACGGGGGCCAAGGGGCTCGCGGGCGATTTCGTGGCGAGCCGCACGCTCATGAACCTCGACTCCGAGGAAGAGGGCGCGCTCTACGTCGGATGCTCGGGCGGACGGGACACCACCGGGACATGGCCGGTCACCTTCACTGCGGCCCCGCAGGGCTTCGTTGCGGCGTGCATCACGGTGGCAGGCCTGCAGGGCGGCCACTCCGGCCTCGAAATCCAGACGGGCCGCGGCAACGCCATCAAGATCCTGAATCGCGCGTTGCTGGCGCTCGACGCGCTTGGCGCCAGGCTCTCGACTATCGAGGGCGGCAACAAGCGCAACGCCATTCCGCGTGAGGCGGAGGTGATCGTCTTCCTGCCGCCGAAGGCGTGGCAGGCGGCGGAGAAGGCGGTGACAGACCTCAATGCCATGGCGAAGGCCGAAGTCGCGACGGAAGATCCGGACCTCAAGGTCCTGATCGCCCCCCACAAGGGGAAGCGGGGCAAGGTGATCGGGAAGCGGGTGCAGGAGAAGCTGCTGCGCACCATCTCCGCCCTGCCGCACGGCGTGGTGAAGATGAGCGCCGACATACCGGGCCTCGTGGAAACCTCGACGAACGTCGCCGTCCTCACGACGGGCAGGACGGGAATTTCGCTCACCACGAGCCAGCGCAGTTCTGTGGACTCCGAGATCCGGGAGATCTGCCACACCGTCGTGTCGATCTTCACGCTCGGCGGAGCGAAAGTAACGCAGAGCGACGGCTACCCGGGCTGGAAGCCGAACCTGAACTCGCCGATCCTCAACGTGGCGAAGCAAACCTACCTGAAGATGTACGGCAAGGAGCCGCACGTGAAGGCGATCCACGCCGGGCTCGAATGCGGGATCATCGGCGAGCGAGTGCCGGGGATGGACATGGTCTCGTTCGGGCCGACGCTCGAGAGCGTGCATTCACCGGACGAGAAGATCCACATCGACACCGTCAAGCGGTATTGGGACTTCCTGCTGGGGATACTCCAGAACGCGAACTAGACAGAAGCGGCGTACGGAGGACAGAGGCCCGACGAAGCGGTTTTACGTCCTGAACCCCAATGCCTTCGCCACTTCCCGTTGCCGCTCATCCAGCGTCACGAAGCTGATGTCTGCTGCATCGGGCGAGAAATACAGGGCAGTCGCCAGATGCCAGCAGTCGGCGCCGCGCACGTACCCGGCCGCTAGCACTGTGGCGATCTCGGCGCTCAGCGGCCGGTCGGGCGACACCCACAGCATCGGCGCAAGCCACGGCTGAACGCGCGCCTCGTCGCGGTGCCCCTCGCGGTGAAGCACGGTGCGAAGCTCGGCTTCGAGCAGCGGTGAAGCGGCCAGGCGGTCGAATGCGCCGAGCTTTCGGCTCAGGCTCGGGGCATTGCGTTCGTTCAGCACGATGGCGGCGAGGCAGGACGTATCGACGAAGGCCAGCTTCACTCGTTGCGATCCTCGAGGAAGCGCTTGAGCCCGCCCGGGCGATTGATCAGTGGCTTGAAGGAACGGTCGTTCGACGTCGCCGGCGTGATAACCCCGCGCTCGAGGAGTTCCTGGTACCGCTCCTCGAGGCTCTGTTTCGCCTTGGCGATCGGCCGGATCTCCACCGCCGGCTTGCCGTGCACCGTCACCACCACGGTGTGCCCTTCGCGCACCCGGCGAACGATGGCCGACAGCTTGGCCTTGGCGTCGTACAGCGAGTAGGTGTCCTTCATGGATCTAGTCTATCTAGTCAGACCAGACTAGTCAATCTCCGCACCCCGCACTCACAGTACGAACGCCGGGCCTTACCGCCCCACATCGAGGGCCAGCACGCCAAGGTCGGCGCCGCCGTGACCGGCCTTGATCAGGTCGTCCATCCGCCTGGCGATACCGGGCAGCGCCGCCAGCGGCTTGGCGCCCGCCGTCTCGATCATCAACCGCACGTCCTTGCGCGCCATCGCCAGCTCGAAGCTTGGCGTGAAGTCGCCCGCCGCCATGCTCTTGCCGCGTCCGGTCACGATCGTTGCCGGATTGAAGAAGTCGAACAGCTTCATCACGTCTGCCGCGCCAATGCCGGCGCTCGTCGCGATGGTCAGCACGTCGGCGATCACCGCGCCCGTGCCCACGAGGTAGGCATTGCCGCACAGCTTGAACACGGCGGCCGCATCGGGGCGCTCGCCGAAGTACTCCACCTTCGTCGCCTGCCGCGCGAGCGCGGGCTGCACCGCATCGAACAGCGCGCGCGGTCCCGACGCCAGGATGATTCCCAGGCCCTTGCGCGCCATGGCCGGGCCAACGAATACGGGGCAGTGAATGTAGCGCACCCCCTCGGCGTTCAGCCGCGCGGCACGCTCTGCGGTCAGCGCGGGCTGGGTGGTGGTGTGGTCCACGATGATCGCGCCGGGCGCGAGGGCGGCACGGAAGGCAGCCACGGCGCTCTCCACCGACTCGTCGTCCTTGAGCACCAGGTGCACGCGCACGGCGTCCTTCACCGCGTCGGCCGGCGTCGCCGCCACACGCGCGCCAAAGGCCTCGAGCGCCTTGGCCTTGCTGGCGGTGCGGTTCCAGACGGCAACGGAATCGCCGCGTCCGAGCGCGGCCTCCACGAAGCCCGCTCCAAGGCGGCCGGTTCCAAGAAAAGCAATGTGGGTGCTCATGGTCTGCTCGTGGTGGTTGAGGGAATCAGGCAATTTATCCTGTGCACCACGCAGCACGCACCCCGCACCCCGCCCTCCCCGCGAGGCTTTGCCTGATAGCCCTTTGGCAACTTCCCTGTCGCCGTGAGCGTGCCCGCAGGCTATTTTCCTAGGCAGTCGCACGTAGTGTCCCCGTCATAACCGCGCTCTTCGGAGCTCTTCATACAGGAAGCGGACCCCAAATGAGTACCACAACGATCGATCGTCCAGGCGCCGGCGCGCGCTCGTTTACTTCGCTAAAGAACCTCTCCGGAAAGGCGTACGTTGACGCCATCATGGAGAAGGTGAGAGCCCAGAACCCGGCCGAGCCCGAGTTCCACCAGGCCGTGCATGAAGTGATTGACTCGCTGAGCCCCGTGCTCGACCGGCATCCGGAGTACAAGGCCGCGCGCATCATGGAGCGCATGATCGAGCCAGAGCGGGTGATCCTGTTCCGCGTGCCGTGGGTGGATGACAACGGCGAGATCCAGCTCAACCGCGGCTTCCGCATCCAGATGAACAGCGCGATTGGCCCGTACAAGGGCGGCCTGCGCTTCCATCCGTCGGTGAACCTCGGCATCCTGAAGTTCCTCGCCTTCGAGCAGGTGTTGAAGAACTCACTGACCACGCTGCCGATGGGTGGCGGCAAGGGCGGCAGCGACTTCGACCCGAAGGGGAAGAGCGACACGGAAGTGATGCACTTCTGCCAGAGCTTCATGACGGAACTGTTCCGCCACATCGGCGCCGACACCGACGTGCCCGCTGGCGACATTGGCGTGGGCGGCCGCGAGATCGGCTTCCTGTTCGGCCAGTACAAGCGCCTGAAGAACGAGTTCACCGGCGTGCTGACGGGCAAGGGCCAGGGCTGGGGCGGCTCGCTGATCCGCCCGGAGGCGACAGGCTTCGGCGTGGTCTACTTCTCGCAGGAGCAGCTCGCCGAGAAGAAGACCGACTTCGCCGGCAAGCGCGTGGCGGTGTCGGGCTTCGGCAACGTGGCGTGGGGCGCGGTGCAGAAGGTGAACGAGCTCGGCGGCAAGGTCGTGACGATCTCCGGCCCCGACGGCTTCATCCACGACCCCAATGGCGTGTCGGGTGAGAAGGTGGAGTTCATGCTGAAGCTGCGCGCGTCGGGCCAGGACATCGTCGCGCCGTACGCCGAGAAGTTCACGGGCGCGACGTTCCACGCCGGCAAGCGGGCGTGGAGCGTGAAGGTGGACGTGGCGATCCCGTGCGCGACACAGAACGAGCTGGACGGCAACGATGCCGCTGAGTTGGTGAAGAACGGCTGCCTCTGCGTCACCGAGGGCGCGAACATGCCATGCACGCCGGAGGCGGTTGAGGCGTTCCAGAAGGCGGGCGTGATGTTCGCCCCGGGTAAGGCGGCGAACGCGGGCGGCGTGGCGGTGTCGGGCCTCGAGATGTCGCAGAACAGCATGCGGTATGGCTGGACGCGCGAGGAAGTCGATGCCAAGCTGCACACGATCATGAAGAGCATCTACAGCGCGGCGAGCGGCGCGGCGGCCGAATACGGCACGCCGGGCAACCTGGTGAACGGCGCGAACATCGCCGGCTTCCTGAAGGTCGCCAATGCGATGATGGACCAGGGCGCCGTCTGAGCCCGGCCGGTTCGGAGACCGTGCGCGAGCGCGGGGTGGCGAGTGCCATCCCGCGCTCGTACGTTGGGCTTCGATGACCGAACGGCACGCGACGCCGATGCGTCGTGCGCGACCAGGCCGGGGGGAGAGTGCGCGTGAGCGAACGAGGGCGTGTGTCGAAGGTGGATGAGGCGCTGCCGCCCGAGCTGTTCCAGGACCTGATGCCCTATCGGGTGCAGGACATCCTGCTCGTGTCGAGCCTGTACGACGCGTTCACGCTGCAGGAAGACGGCCGGCTGAACGAGCTGGTGATGCGCGAGTTCATCGACCTCGACACGCATCACACGCCGCACATCACCCATGTGGCGAGCGGCGCCGAAGCGGTGGCGAAGGTCAAGGCCCAGCGTCAGTTCAACCTGGTGATCACGACGATCCACCCGGGCGACATGGACGCGACGCAGCTCGCGCAGCAGCTGGCCGACGCGGGGCTCGACGTGCCGGTGCTGGTGCTGGCGTACGACCACCGTGAGCTCAAGGACTTCGAGTCGCGCGCCGACCTGTCGCGCATCGACCGGTGCTTCATGTGGCGGGGCGATGCGCGCATCCTCCTGGCGATGGTCAACTACGTCGAGGACCAGCGCAACGTCGCGCACGACACCGCAACGACGGGTGTGCGCGTCGTGCTGCTCGTCGAGGACAGCGTGCGCTATTACTCGTCGCTCCTCCCCACGGTCTACACGGAGGTCATCCGGCAGTCGGCCAACGCGCTGGGCGAAGGGAGCAACCTGTCGCACAAGCTGGTGCGCCTGCGTGCGCGTCCCAAGATCCTGTTGTGCACCTCCTACGAGGAAGCGTGGGCGCGGTGGACGACGTACCAGGAACACGTGATGGGGATCATCACCGACGTGGAGTTCCCGCGTGGGGGCGAGCTGGCGAGGGATGCGGGGTTCGCCCTGGCTCGCGCCGTACGCGAGCAAGTACCCGACGTGCCGATCCTCATGCAGTCGGGGCGCGCCGAGTACCAGCAGCGCGCCGAAGCTGCGGGGTTGCCGTTCGTGCTCAAGGGTTCGCCGACGATGCTGCACGAGCTGCATGGGTTCATCGTAGAGCACTTCGCGTTCGGCGACTTCGTGTTCCGCATGCCCGACGGGCGCGAGGTGGGGCGTGCCGAGGACCTGCGAGGCCTCGAGGAGCGGCTCGCGTCGGTGCCGGCGGAGAGCCTGGTCTACCACGGCGAACGGAATCACTTCTCCACGTGGCTGGCGGCGCGCGCCGAGTTCGATCTCGCGCACCGCCTGCGCGCGCGCCGCGTCTCCGACTACAAGACCTCCGAGGACCTGCGCGCCCAGCTGATCGCCGCGATCGCCGAGTACCGCGACGATCAGGCGCAGCTGCAGGTGGGCGACTTCGACCGGGAGACGTTCGATGCGTCGGTGCCGTTCTTCGCCCGCATCGGCGGCGGCTCCATTGGCGGCAAGGCGCGCGGGCTCGCGTTTGTGCGGCGGCTGGTGGGGCTGCATGGCGTGAACCGCCGCTTCCCCGGCGTACAGGTGGGCGTGCCGCCGGCGGTGGTGATTGGGACCGATGTCTTCGACCGGTTTCTCGCCGACAACGATTTGCTCGACGTGGCGATCAATGGTACGGATGATGAGGTCCTGCTGCGACGGTTCCTCGCCGCACGCCTCCCTGATGACGTGCTGGCAGATCTCGACACGTTCCTGCGGCAAGTGCGCTGGCCGCTGGCGGTGCGTTCGTCGAGCCTGCTCGAGGATTCGCAGTACCAGCCGTTCACGGGCGTGTACGACACGTTCATGCTGCCCAACCGGCAACCCGACCACGACGAGCGCCTGGCGCGCCTGGTCGAGGCGGTGAAGCGGGTGTATGCCTCGACCTTCCTGCGGAACGCCAAGTCCTACCTGCGGGCGACGCCCTACCGTCTGGAAGAAGAGAAGATGGCGGTCATCGTGCAGAAGGTGGTGGGCGCCGAGCACGGGCCGCGGTTCTATCCGGATTTCTCGGGCGTGGCGCGGTCGTACAACTTCTATCCGCAATCACCGCTGCAGCCCGAAGACGGCGTGGCCGCGGTGGCGCTTGGCCTGGGTCGGGCGGTCGTGGAAGGCGGGCGCGTGCTGAGCTTCTGTCCGCGCGCGCCGCGCCATCTGGTGCAGTTCTCGTCGGTCACCGACATCCTCGCCAACTCGCAGCGGTCGTTCTGGGCGGTGGACTTCGACGCCAGCCCGGACGCGAGCACGGGCATTGCCGCGGCCGATGGGCTGCGCGAGCGCAGCTACGACCTCGACGTCGCCGAGGAGGATGGCACGCTGCGCGCGCTGGGCTCCACGTATTCGGAGGAGAACGACGTCGTGTACGATGGGCTGTCGCGCTCCGGCGTGCGGCTGGTGAGCTTTGCGCCGATCTTGAAGCACGGCCTGTTCCCGCTGGCGCAGCTCGTGTCGGACCTGCTGGACATTGGCGCCGGCGGCATGAACCGCCCCTGTGAAATGGAGTTCGCCGTGCGTCTGGCGCAGGACCCGGACGAGTCGCACGAGTTCGGCTTCCTGCAGCTGCGGCCGCTGGTGCTGTCGCGCCAGAGCGAGGAACCCGACATTGGCGATGTGGACCCCGCGACGATTATCTGTCGCAGCCCGAGCGTGCTGGGCGACGGCATCATCGACTCCCTGCGTCACGTGGTGGTGGTGGACTTCCACAAGTTCGACCGGTCGCAGACGCTCGATGCGGCGCGAGCGATTGCTCGCCTCAACGCGACGCTGGTGAAGCGTGGCGTTCCGTATCTGCTCGTCGGCGTGGGACGGTGGGGGTCGGCCGACCCATGGCTGGGAATTCCGGTGCGATGGGACGAGATCTCCGGTGCTCGCGTGATCGTGGAGGCGGGCTTCCGCGACTTCCGCGTGGCGCCATCGCAGGGGAGCCACTTCTTCCAGAACCTGGTATCGTTCCAGGTGGGGTACTTCACCACGAACCCCGAACTCGGGGATGGGTTCGTGGACTGGGCGTGGCTCTCGGCGCAGCCGGCGATCTCCGAAGACGGGCACGTGCGCCTGCTCGAGTTCGAGCGCCCCCTGGTGGTGCGGATGAACGGGCGTCGCAGTGAGGGCATCATCCTCAAGCCGCAGTAGCCGCCCCCCTGCCACTTCGGCATATTGCATGAACACCCGCGGGGCAACGTCGCCCCAGCCTCGTCCTATACCGCGGACCCAGCGTCCGCTGAGAGCCAGCCCCATGTCTGCCGAAAACACCACCCTGCTGAAGACGCCATTCTACGCCGAGCACGTTGCCCTTGGCGCCAAGATGGTTCCCTTTGCCGGCTTCGAGATGCCGGTGCAGTACCCCAGCGGCATCACCGCCGAGCACAACGCCGTCCGCACCGCGTGCGGCCTGTTCGACGTGAGCCACATGGGCGAGTTCCTGATCACCGGACCGCAGGCGCTCGAGTTCGTGACGTACGTGACGAGCAACAACGTCGCCGCGCTGGCCATCGGCCAGGTGCACTACTCGGGCATCCTGTACGAGAACGGGACGTTCGTCGACGACTGCCTGGTGTATCGCTATGCCGACCACATCATGATGGTCGTGAACGCGTCGAACAAGGACAAGGACTTCGCCCACATCAGCAAGTACGTGGGCAAGTTCAACTGCAAGCTCGAGGACATCAGCGACCGCATTGCGCTGCTGGCGCTGCAGGGACCCAACGCACAGAAGATCCTGCAGAAGCTGACCAAGACGGACCTCGAGCCCATCAAGTACTACCACTTCACCGAGGGCAAGGTGGCGGGCGTGGGGCCGATGGTCATTTCGCGCACGGGCTACACCGGCGAAGACGGCTTCGAGCTGTACCACGACATCAAGGACGCCAAGGTGGTGTGGGACGCGATCATGGCCTCGGGAGAAGTGACGCCGGTGGGCCTCGGCTGCCGCGATTCGCTGCGCCTCGAGATGGGCATGGCGCTCTACGGCAACGACATTGACGACACGGTGACGCCGCTCGAGGCCAACCTCGGCTGGCTGGTGAAGTTCAAGAAGGGCGATTTCGTGGGCAAGGCCGCCCTCGAGAAGCAGAAGGCGGCCGGCATTCCGCGCAAGCTCGTGGGCTTCACCATCGAGGGCAAGGCGTTCCCGCGCCACGGCTACCCCGTGTTCGTCAACGGCGCGCCGAGCGGCCTCGTGTGCAGCGGCACCATGAGTCCGTCGCTGCAGGTTGCCCTTGGCACCTGCTATGTGCCGACCGCGCATGCCGTGGTGGGGAACTCCATCGAGATCGATTGCCGTGGCAAGCGGGTGAAGGCGACGATCTGCGAAATGCCGTTCTGGACGCACGCCAGCCACAGGTAGAAGCTAGATGCTAGATGCTAGGTGCTGGGTGCTAGATGCCTAGCTCCTAGCACCTAGCACCTCAGACCATGCGCGTACTCATCACTCTCACGGATGTCGAGCCCGCCGTCCGGCTGAACGCCCTGCTCGAGGGGCTGCCGGACGTCGAGACGTTCGTCGTGTCGCCGATGGACGACCTGCCCGGTGCGGTGCAGCGTCATCGACCCGACGTCATCGTCTTTTCCGGTGCGCTTCTCGACGCCCAGACCGTGTCGATCGTGCGGGACCAGCTCTGGATGGGCACCGCCATGATCGGCCTGGCGGACGTTGGCGACGTGCGGCTGGAGGAGCGGCTCAAGCAGGTCGGATTCAGCGAAGTGCTCACCAAGCCGGTGGCGGCGGAGGAGGTGGCGCAACTGGTGCGCCGCCGGCTCGACCGTCACCGGCTGGCGCGCGAGACCGGGCTGTGGGGCGAGAGCGACGCCGTGCGCGAGATCCTGGTGCGGGTGGAACAGATGGCGCCGGTGAGCAGCACGGTGCTGGTGGAGGGCGAGAGCGGCACGGGCAAGGAGCTGGTGGCGCGCGCCATCCACGCGCTCAGTCCGCGGGTGCACAAGCCGTTCATCGCCGTCAGCGTGGGGGCGTTGCCCGAGACGCTGCTGGAGAGCGAGCTGTTCGGGCACGAGAAGGGGGCGTTTACCGGGGCCGCCGAGCGGCGCCTGGGGCGCTTCGAGCTGGCGCACGGCGGCACGCTCTTTCTCGACGAGATTGGCGAGATTCCCATCAGTACGCAGGTGAAGCTGCTGCGCGTGCTCGAGGAGCGGCACGTGACGCGGGTGGGAGGCGTGCAGGCCATTCCGGTGGACGTTCGGGTGATTGCCGCCACCAACCGGAGCCTCAAGGACCAAGTGGGGAACGGCGAGTTCCGAAGCGACCTTTACTATCGGCTGAACGTGCTGCGCATCTACCTGCCGCCGCTGCGGGAGCGGCGTGGCGACATTGGATTGCTGGTGCGCCGGTTCGTGAACGAGTTCGCCACCTTGCACGAGCGCGAGTTCCACGGCATCAGCGCCGAGGCCATGGATTCGCTGGCGAGCTATTCGTGGCCCGGCAACGTACGCGAGTTGAAGAACCTGGTGGAGAGCATGGTGGTGCTGGCGCACGGTCGCGAGATTGGGTTGAGCGACATTCCGCCCGGCATTCGCGAGGGGGGGAATGACAGGCTGCTTCCCATCCCCATTGGCGCCATGTTGCGGGAGGGGGCCAAGGCGGACGGGCGCGAGCTCGAGTTCATCGTGCGCAGCCTGCTGGAGCTCAAGATGCAGGTGGAGGAGCTGCGCCGCCGGGTGGAGGACGACCGGGGCGTGCTGCAGCAGTTGCACGGGGTGGATGGCCGGCTGGCGACCGGACTTGGCCTTGGCGTGGGGATAGAGCCGTTGGGGGCGGGTCGTCCGTCGAACAGCGTGACGATCAATCCGGGGACGACGATGGCCGAGGTGGAGCGTCTGGTGATCGAGTCGGCGTTGCGCGAGACGCGTGGAAATCGTCGTAAGGCAGCCGATATTCTGGACATCGGCGAGCGGACGTTGTACCGGAAGCTGAAGGATTACGGGGTGCCGGACGACATTGGCATTTCGGACAATTAGCCCGATCTTGCGCTTGACTGGCTAAAAAGCGTACAATTAACGGACGGTTCGACCACGCCGACGAAGGCTTGGGCTTCTCGTGCACAACGAGGGGTGCGCCGGTCCCCGTATCATTTCATTGCAGGTGACCGCGCACGCGAGGGTTCGTGAGCCAATCCGCCCAACAGGACAATGACCCGGTGATTGCGGGGACGGTGCTTCCGCTGCGGAAGGCTGAGGAACTGATCGGGACGCTTGCCGGGGTGGTCAGCGTCCGGATTGTGCCGAGCGAGAGTGGTGGGGTGGACACCATTCACGTGCTGACGACGGGCGAGACCGTGCCCAAGCAGATGGTGCGGAACGTCGAGAGTGCGCTGATGGCGCATCTTGGCATGCGGGTGGATCACCGCAAGGTGAGCGTGGCGACGACGTCGGCGCGGCCGACACCACCCCCGGGGGTCCTGGAGACGGTGCTTCCGACGCGAAGTGGTGATGACGCTCGTGTGGACGCGAGGGATGACCGGCGCACGCTTTATTTCGAGGATGTGGAGATACGCGGGTCGCGGGCGAAGGGTGTCGGGTGCAAGGTGACACTGCGGCGCGGCGACGACGTGTTTGTTGGCGAGGCGGAGGGATTCGAGAGTGACCGCAGCCGGGTGGAGTTGTCGGCGCGGGCGGCGCTGATGGCCATTGCGAAGAGCGGTGGGGATCAGGACCGGGTGCTGTTGCTGGAAGGGAGCAAGGTATTCGAGGCGTTCGACCGCGAGTTTGTGTTTGTGGGCGTGACGGTGCGGGTGGGGCGCGAGAGCGCTTTGCTGACCGGGAGCGCGGAGGTGAAGGACAGTGCGGAGACGGCGGCGGTACTGGCCGTGCTGGATGCAACGAACCGGTGGGTAGCGGGGAGGGCGACGTAGCCCGACTCAACGCGCACCGGACAACAGAAGTGGGGTTCCCCGTTCCCGAGCGAGCGTAGGTGAGCTGAGCGGTACCGGTGCACAGGTGCACCATGAGCGAAGCCGACCCAAGCGGCAGCACGACAGGCGAGCGCCTGGCGTGACTCTGTGAAAGGGAGGTGAAACTCAAATGACGCTAATCATGAAAGTCTTGGGAATGCTGGCTGATACCTGGATTTGGACATAGCGGCATCTCGGGAACGGGTCCCCGCCCTTCTTCTAGCTGGACTTGGATCGACTCACGTGAAAGGACTTCGCCTTTACGTCCTCCTGATCAGTATCGCCGCGCTGCTCGCAGTTGCGGCGCTTTCGGTCTTTGCTGGAGCGTGGACGCGGCCGGACGTCATTGCGGCGGCGTTCTTCGCGTCGCTCGGAATCCTTGCTCAGGTTCTTGGCTATCAGCAACTGAAGGGCCGCGCTGGGACGATAGCGTTTCTCCCATTCTTGTCCATCGCCGCCGTTTCGCCGAACAGCGCCGCCATCGCCTCGGTGTTTGCCGCAATGCTCTTCGGCGAGTTGATCGCCAAGCGCGATTTCCTGAAGGCGCAGTTCAATATCTCTCAGCAGGTTCTAGCCGTTGCCACAGCGGAGCTCGCGTACGTGGCGCTCGGCGGAAAGTCACTTCTCGATACTACTGTAGACTTCCCCGTCTTCTTCGCC
Source organism: Gemmatimonadaceae bacterium (assembly GCA_036508735.1). Classification (GTDB taxonomy): domain Bacteria; phylum Gemmatimonadota; class Gemmatimonadetes; order Gemmatimonadales; family Gemmatimonadaceae; genus PNKL01. The sequence goes on along the minus strand of DATCGU010000336.1, from coordinate 6,941 downwards.
GCCTTCTTCGCGCTGTTCGCCACGTACATGGCCGTCAACAAGGCTGTGGTGGCTTTCGTTCTGTCGTTGGTCAACAAGACGGCGTTCCGCCGTGAACTCGTCCGAGGCACCAAGGGAGCGCTGGTAAATGATCTACTGGCTCTGCCGCTGGTCGTGGTATTTGCACTCGCCTATGCGCGATTTGAACTTTGGACCGCTATTCTGGCGCTACCGATGCTCGGCATCCGCCAGCTCTTCAAGACGGTAATGGACCTTGAGCGCATTAACGAAGAGCTCCTTCAGCTGATGGTGGCCGCTATCGAGGCCAGAGATCCATACACGTCTGGCCACTCTCAGCGCGTGGCTCGTTACAGTCGAGTGATCGCCCGCGTTGTTGGTTTGAACTCGCGGCAGGTCGAGGAAATTGGAACAGCTGCTCTTTTGCACGATGTTGGCAAGATCCACGAAGAGTTCGCGCCGATTCTTCGGCAACCTCGCAAGCTGACTGATGCCGAGTACGAGTTCATGAAGACGCACTCGGCCAAGGGCGCCGTGTTGGTGTCGACGGTGTCGCAGTTCAAGAATATTGTCGTGCCTGCAGTCAGAGGACACCACGAGGCGTGGGGCGGCACGGGCTACCCGGACGCACTGATCGGTGATGCCATTCCGCTCGGTGCTCGCATCATCACCATCGCCGACACGATTGACGCGATGACGACGATCCGTCCGTATCGGCCGGCACGATCGCTTGCGGAAGTGCGCGCGGAATTGTTCCGGTTGATGGGCGTCCAGTTTGATCCGAAGATCCTTGCGGCTTTGTTCGCTGCGGAGAACTGGGAAGAACTCTCCCTTGAGGTTGAGATTGCGGCGCGCGAATTCCCGACGAGTGGTTGCGAAGTCGCGTTCATGGGTGACGAGTTTCCGCGTCACTCGACCGAACTGCGCGTTCACTAACTATTGCGAAACGCGACGAACGCTGAGAGCGACCCGGGCGAGGGTTTCGACCGCAGTGCACAGACCATCAAGAGAAGGGTTGCGAACGCAGCGCACTCGTGATCTCGTGCCTGTGTTCTCGCGCATCCATTCTAGCGAATGAGTCCCTGCAGCTCGGTCGGTGGAGGCATCAGGTCGCGTCGAACCTTCGTGAGGAACTCGGTCGCAAAGAGGTGTGCCTGCTCCTCCCCCTCGTACCTGGCTAGGCCGATAGCCAATGCAACGGCGATGCTATCAGTCGATGAGTGCCGAAGAACGGAGTCTCTGTAGCCCATTAGCACGCCGAGGATGGCGCGGGCTTCAGCGTCGCGACCGTCATGCATCAGCACTCGTAGTCTAGCCGTCGCTTGCAGCAGCGAGTGACGCGAGCGCTTTGAAAGATCGAGTGGTCCGATACGATCTACTCGACTCCGCGCATCGTCCCAGCGGCCCATACCGATCGCCCAGTGTAACCAGCTAAGATCGAGGGATTCGCGGTTGAAGCCACCGAGTTCTGGTTCGAAGATCGATTCGGCGGCAAGGAGTGCCTCGTATGCCATGTCGTAGATTCCAAACTCTATAGCGACGCCGGCGAGCGCGTCATGCGAGCGAAAGCGCGCGTATATGAAGCCGAGTTTCTCGGCCAGACTACCTGATTCCTGCAGCAAATCGCGAGAGCGAGCATACTCACCATTCTTTCGGAACGCGAACGACGTATTTCGCAGAGTCGAGATCAGGGTTGCCTTGCTCGGCTGCGCGCGAACGCGGTGGATGAGTTCTTCAGCGACCGCGACGGATGCGGCAATGCTGCCGACCGCTCCTTCGCAGACCATGCGTACCCGCAGACGCGGAATCTCATCACCCGGAAAATGGGGGATGGCGTGACTGGCGAGGTCGAACCGTCGCACAGTCTCGCCTTCGAATACGTTATCGGCCGCGATCATTCCGACGAAAGTTGCGTGCAGTCGCCGCTCGGGACTCTCGTCCGAGTCACACGCGATTGCGATAAGAGCACCGACTCCGTCGCCGATATCGACCGTCATCAGCTTCGCTTCCAGCGTCATCATTCCAATGTCCGGTCCTTCTCTGGCAAGTCCAAACTGCTGATCGAGCTCGCGGAGGCGGTCGACGGTGGTCAGTAGCTGAGGCCATTCTGCCATCACCTGAAGGGAAGTGGCGCGACCAACGAGGGCGTTCGCGGTGCCTTCCGCCGTCACCGCCAACTCACTCGCCGCCAGATACGCACGGCTGGCCTCTGACGCCGCCCCCGTGCGCATGAGGTACTCGGCGCAGCGCATCATCGTCGTAAACGCCAGCTGCTTCTCGCCGCTCTCCTGGTAGAGACGCGCAGCGTCCCAGTAGAGCTCGATGCCGCCGTCCGCCACGGCGTCGGCCTCGAGCACGCGAGCGACGCTCACGGCAAGGCTGCGAAAGACTCCGCTGGTCATTCCCCGGCGCACGCGTTCCGTCCACAAGTCGTGCGGCGCCAACGGCACCCCGGGGTCGGTGGGCAGCGCCAGCATGTCATCAAGCTCCCCGAAGGCCGATACCAACGAAGGAGCTTCCACGCCGAGCGCACGCTCGATGCGTGGCAGGAGCGCATGCTGCCCGAGCAGCGCGCACGCCTGCAGCAATCGCGTGGCCTCCCGCGACAGGCCACGCAGCTGGATGTCGATCAGCGACGCGAGGTCGTTGGGCACCTCCGACTGCTCGTGGCGCCACTGGTGCCGGTGCACGAGGTGGCTGAGAAAGAGCGGGTTGCCGCCCGAGGCTCGCCCAAGTTGCTGCGTGACCTCCTCGAACTGTTCGTCCGCGGCAAGCCCGGCCCCAAACGTGAAGTCGCGAATCTCATCGTCCGACAACGGCCCCACACGGGCGTGAACCGCCGAGAGAATGCGCGCCGCCGCCAGGTCGTCGCGCGTCGGCACGCGCCGCGCCGACAGGATGACCGCGAGACGCGCCTTGGGACGGCTCTCCATGAACCTGGCCAGCATCAGCAGGGTCAACGGATCGCTCCAATGCACGTCGTCGAGCAGCAGTGCGAGCGCTGTCTCGCCGAGCACCGCGTCCATCAGGTCGACCCACGAGTGATAGACGGCGTGCTGCCGGCCACGCGCCTCCTCCGGCTCCAGCGGCTCCTCGTCGGTGTTCACCGTCCCCATCTGCCGCATGAGCGACAGCGCATGCGGCGCGGCGCCAAGGGCCCCAGGTGCTTCCAGCAGCCCCGGAAGCGCGTCGGTAAGCAGGGCGAACGGCCGGTCCGCGAACGACGGGCGCGCATCGCCGCTCACCACGGTCCACCCCGCCATTTTCGAGGCGCGCTCGATCTCCTTCAGAAGGCGCGACTTGCCGATGCCCGCCGGACCGACGAGCCAGAGCACGGTAGCGGAACCGCCGCGAGCGGCGGTAAGCGTGTCCTGCGCGGCGGCCAGGAGGTCGTGCCGCCCCACGAACGGGGCCGACGTGGCCGCCACACGACGCCCGGTGGCGTCGGGCAATTCGGAAATGCGTCGCCTGAGCATGCGCGCGGGCAACCCGATGATCCTGGCGCGATCGCCGAGTTCGCGCAGGTACGAGTCCAGAATCTCCAGGGCCTCGTGCTTGCCGCCGACCATGGCTTCCGCTTCGGCGCGGGCCAGCGTGGCTTCCTCGTTCAGTGAATCGGCCTGCAGGCACATCAGCGCCCAGTGCCCGACCTCGCGCCAGCGTCCCTCACGGCGTGCCGCCGCGATGCGATGCAACACCGCGCGCCGGTATTGCGCGGCCACCCGCGCACGGAGCTGCTCGGTGAACTCGCCCAGCGCGCTGCCCTCGATTGGCGCGAAGCCGGGAAGCACCGTCGCCGCCGACTCGATGATCCTGGCGTCGGCCCGCTCCGGCCACCCCGGAAGCAATGCCTCCGAGATGTCGCTTTCGACGGCCACGGGGCTGACCACGATCTCGGCACCCCGGTCCTCGTGCACCAGCCCCGCGACGTGCAGGCGATAGAGCCCCTGCCGCAACGAGTGGCGGCTGGACTTCTCGGTAGCCGAGGGCCAGATGAGATCCCGCAACGAGGTACGCGTGATCCGCTCGCCGGCTCGCTGGGCGAGCACCAAGGCGAGCGGGAACAGCATGCCCGCGTCGGGCAGGAGCGTGAGCGAGCCGATGACGATTTCCGCCCGCCCCAATCCGCGCACTACCAGCTGGGTCCGCCCGTCCTGGTCCATGCTACGAAATGGAATGATGGCGTCACAGTAGCGTCATTTCCGGACGCCGGGGCTACTTCAGGTTCAGGATCCTCTCCACGCCCATGCCTTCGGCCTCGGCCTGGAAGTTCAACACCAGCCGGTGACGTAGCACGCTGAATGCAATGGCCCGCACGTCGTCCAGGTCGGGCACCGGGCGCCCGTCCATGGCCGCCCGCGCCTTGGCCCCCAGCACCAGGTACTGGCCGGCACGCGGCCCCGCGCCAAAGGCGACGTACTTCTTCACCAGGTCGCTCGCTCCGGGTTCGCCCGGCCGCGTGGCGCGTGCCATCTCCACGGCGAACCTCACCACGCTCGGCGGCGCCGGCAGGCGGCGCACCAGCTTCTGCATCTCACGCAGCTCCTCGGCGCCCAGCACCGCGCGCAGCTGCTGCGTCAGCGGCCCCGTGGTGGTGGTGACAATGCGCTCCTCCTCGTCCTGCGTGGGGTACCCCATGCGCAGTTCGAACATGAAGCGGTCGAGCTGCGCCTCGGGCAGGTGGTAGGTACCCTCCTGCTCGATGGGGTTCTGCGTGGCCAGCACGAAGAACGGCTCGGGCAGGGCATATGTCTGCCCGGCCACCGTCACCGTGTGCTCCTGCATGCTCTGCAGCAACGCCGCCTGCGTCTTTGGCGGGGCGCGGTTGATCTCGTCGGCCAGCACGATGTTGCCGAATACCGGGCCCTTGGCAAACTTGAAGCTCCGCTTGCCCGTGCCGTGGTCTTCCTCGAGCAGCTCGGTGCCCGTGATGTCGCTCGGCATCAGGTCGGGCGTGAACTGCACGCGCGAGAACTGCAGGTCGAGCGTCTCGGCGATGGTCTGGATCAGCAGCGTTTTGGCCAGCCCCGGCACACCGATGAGGAGCACGTGACCACCAGCCAGGATGGCGGCCACCATGTTGTCGACGGCATCGTGCTGCCCGATGATGCGGCGCCCGATCTCGGCGGCAATCTCCTGGTGCGCCTCCTTGAGGCGGTCGAGCAACTGCAGGTCGCGGGCGTCGGAGGTGGGCACAGAGGATAGGGGCTAGGTGCTAGGAGCTAGGAGCTAGGAGCTAGGAGCTAGGAGCTAGGAGCTAGATACGGACGGCGTAGAACGTAGAGCGTACAGCGTAAAGCTTCCCTTGCAGTCAGCAGTAAAGGTAAGGGCGCCCCCGTGTGTCGGAAGGGCGCCCGAGTGTCTACGCGGCAATGGCCGGATCGTTCAGCGGTCAGGGAATGGCAAACTCGACGCGCTGCTCCATGGGGTAGTTCTGCGACACCAGGCGGGCGACGGCGATGTAGCGGCCCGGGGCGGGCATGCGCCACGCCTCGGAGAAGGAGAGGGTGTCGTCGGTGCGCAGCACCTTGTTCTGGAAGGCCGCCGTGAACAGCCGCCCGTCGCTCCAGCGCCACACCTGCTTGCCGTGCTCGTCGAGCACCGCGATATCGTGCGTCATGCCACTGGGGAAATTCAACTCGACCTTCTTGTCGCCCTGGTTCACCACGCGCAACGCGAACTGCACGCCGTGGTCAATGCGCACGTCGAGCGACGACGCGACGGCGGCGCCCTTCTTGTGGTGCGGCGATTTGCCGATGGCAAGCGAATCGGTACTACGCGAACGCGTGCACGCAAAAGCGAGCACTGCGATGACCAACATCACGAAAGTAATGCGACCGTTCATTCTGTTCGCCGAGTAGTACGCATATTTGTGATCCCTGAGCGGCGAGACCACCATGTCACGCCGAGGAAGTTACCGTCAGGTTGACGATCCGTCAAACCTATGGTCACGGTCCAAGTGCAGATTTGACGGGCACTTGGTAAGTCGGTCACAATGACCGACCGCCGAATTGGCGCAATGTGACGATTGGGGTCCGGAGAGTGATACCGCGTGCGCATGAACGCGTGCGCATGAAAGGGACTTATCCACTCGGACTGGGGTCAACCGGGCTTGTTCAGGGCGCGTGGAATCACGCGAGGGGTTTCGCTTGCATAAGCATTCACGAGCGGGTATTTATAAAGGCTGTGGCGAGAGACTCGCAGGACGCGCGCAAGCGTGGCGAATCCCCTCTCAACAAGGGGAGTTTTGCATCGGGTCCTGCCGCCCAGTTCATGGGGCTGGGACTGCAGTTCGTGTTGTCGCTCCTCCTGTTCCTGTACCTGGGGCAATGGGTGGACGGCAAGCTTGGCACCAAGCCGTGGTTCATGATCCTGGGTGTCTTCACGGGCGCGACGGCGGCCTTCTACAGCATGTATCGCAAACTGAAGGCCATTGAACGGCAGGAAGAGGCACAGGACAAGCTGGACAAGGAAAGGAAGTGAAGCGGGCCCTGTCGTTCGCCGGGCTGTCACTGGTGCTCATCGTGGGTCTGGCCTGGCTGCTGACGCGGCTCTGGCCCGAACCGCAGGCCCAGCAGGCCGTCTGGTTCTCGGCGGGAATCGCGCTGGCCATCCAGGTGGTTGGCTTCTTCTTCGCCCGCATCTTCATGTCGGCCAACATGATTGCCGGCTGGGGCGCGGGCATGCTGTTGCGGTTTGTAACTCTGGTCATTCACGCGCTGGTTGGCATCAGGGTGCTGGGTTTCCCCCCCGCGCCCGCCCTGCTGAGCCTGGCTGCGTTCTTCTTCGTTTCCACGCTGATCGAACCCGTCTTCCTCAAGCCATGAAGCTTGGATCGCTAGTTCTCGCGCTCGCCGCACTCGTTGCCTCGGCCCCGCTCTCGGCGCAGGATCACAAGGCTGCGGCGCCCACGTCCACCGCCGCACCGGCGGGTGCGCCCGCCG
>DATCGU010000335.1:0-15429 GCA_036508735.1 Gemmatimonadaceae bacterium | reverse complement strand
CCATCAACGGTAACACGCTCACGCTCGAGCAGCAGGGATTGACGCTCGTGTACGTGAAATAGCGCTGCCGGCCGGTGGCACGGCGTGAACGTCGTCATTGCCGCAATCACCGCAACGCCGGTCGGCCATGCGCAGGATCAGCTGATCCACGTACCCAGTGCGAGGCCGAGCAGCGCAAAGAGGAACGCGAAGAGTGCGGCCACTCCGAGCCCGGCTGCGCTGGTGCGCAACGCAAGCCACCCGAACTCTATGTGAGCCGGGATGTCCAGGGAGTCCGTCTGCAGGCGACGTTCGGAAACTGCCCACAACCCGAACATCGAGAAGCACGAGCCAGCACTCGCAAGGACTGTCCAGCCGGCTGGTCGGGCCCACAGGGCAACGCCGGCAACGAGTGCACCGCCGATGAGATCGAGCGCAAGACGACGTGGCGCGGCTGATAGCGCGCGGGTGTGGAGGAAGTCGGCGAGAGACGCGTCAGGCCTCCCCTCAGTGGTTGCCATGCTCTTCTCTCCCGTACAAGGATGCTTCCAGGAAGCGCTGAAAAGTCACTCCCCCATCTACGTAAAGGTGTGCCAGGCCGCGTTCAGAGAGCCGGGTGACGACCTCCGAAGGTGTGCCCGCCATCGCCTCACAGACGGCGCCGGCGGGCACTGCCACTCCTGAAGGCTTCGTGCTGAGCACGATGACCTGCTTCTTGCCGAAGGGCCAGGCGCCGAACGTCAGCACTTTCTCGAACGTCCGGTGGCCCATGACGATGGCATCCTCCGCGGCGATGAACTCACTGTAGCCGTGTTCCTTGCCGCCGCTGGCTGGCAGCCAGTCCAGTGCATCGTCCGGTCTCGCAATGAAGCCGTCGAGGCTTGTCGCTATGAAGATCGAGGCGGTCATGATCTGGGGGGCGGGGTGTCGTCTGGAATCGGATCGCTCAGGTTGCGGACTCGCACCAGCTGACCGGCCCGGGGCACGTATTCTCCCTCCACGATGACATCGCGATAGTCGCGCTTCAGCTGGTCGAGCTGGCGACGGAGCCCTGCCACGGTTCCCCCGCTGGACAGCAAGGCGCACCGCATGAGACGCGGTTCGGCCGGCTGACCGTCATGGATGACGGCGCTGGCAACCAGCGCCACGACGGTCGCCCATTCCGCCGCGGCGAACGTGCGCCGAACATACGGTTCAATGTCTTCCGGCAATTCCATCGCAGCAGCCTTGCGAGCAGGGGGAGGCCGCGTGACCGCCGTCTGGCACGGCACGGACTCGTGGGGATCGTGCAGGCAACGCGGGCGCTTCGATGCTAACGATCATCCGGGGTGAACGCCACGGCCTATTTGTGTTGCCGTCCCGCGGCAAGTCGCCGGTTCATCGACCAGGGGACGGTCAACTCGCCGCCCCCACCCCGAGCACGAACCGCATAATGCTCCCGAAGATCATCACTGGGATCGGCAGGAGCGTAAGTCCGAGGGAGAACACGTATCCGTACCGGAATATCACCGGCCCGATATCGGGTGCCCGAATGCCGAGGATACGGCGCAGGAACAGGTCGGCCGCAAGGGTGCGTGTCGCCCCCTCCTTCAAGAGATTCCGGGTGGCGCCGGCCGCCCCGCACCGCGACATTCTCCGGTGTACGTCCACCCATGCCGCCCACTCTATTATGAAGCGCGCCTGCCTCGCCCTCGTCGTCGCCCTCCCCCTCGCCGCCCAGGTTCCGCGGCTGATTCCCGCCCCGCGTGAGTTCACCGCCGGCCCCACCGCGTCATTCAAGGGCGCCATTACCATCACCGCCGGGACCGACCGCGACGACAAGTTTGCCGCCGCCGACCTTGCATCGGCACTGAAGGACCGCGGCCTGAAGATCAGCCCCACTGACGGCAGCCTGCGCATCCAGTTGCTGCGCAGCAGTACCACAGAGGCCAGGACGTTGCTCGCGAAGCACAAGCTCGCGTTCACCAGCGAGATGACCGCCGAGGGCTACGTCCTCGTCGCCGAACCGAAGTCCATCCGCGTCATCGGCGCTTCCGCCGCGGGCATCTTCTACGGCGCGCAAACGGCCAAGCAGCTGCTCACGGCGTCCGCCAATGCGATGGCCGTGCAAACCGGCATCATTCGCGACTGGCCGGCCATGCGCTGGCGCGGCTTCCACGACGACCTCTCGCGCGGTCCCGTCCCCACGCTCGAGTTCCAGAAGCACATCATCCGCACTATCGCGGCGTTCAAGATGAACGCCTACTCACCGTACTTCGAGCAGACACTCGCGTACGACAGCGACCCGCTGGTCGGCCCGCCTGGCGGCGCCATGACCCATGAACAGGTACGCGAGCTCGTCGCCTACGCTAAGCCACTGCACGTCGACATTATCCCCGAGCAGGAAGCCTTCGGCCACCTGCATCACGCCCTCAAATACGAGATCTACAGCCAGGTCGCCGAAACGCCGCACGGCCACGTGCTCGCCCCGGGCCAGCCGGAGTCGATGCGCATCATCAAGCGGTGGTTCGTCGAGATCGACTCGCTCTTCCCGTCGCAATTCGTCCACCTGGGTGCCGACGAGACCTTCGAGTTGGGCAAGGGCCAGACCAGGGAAGCGGTCGCCCGGGACGGCATGGGCGCCACCTACCTGAAGTTCCTCGGCGATATCCAGACCCAGCTGCGCGCCCAGGGCAGCAAGAAGACGTTCATGTTTTGGGGCGACATCGCCATGAACTCACCGGAACTGGTGAAGTCGCTTCCCAAGGACATGGTCGCCGTCGCCTGGAACTACTGGAGTACCTCGGGCTTCGAACGCTACCTCACGCCGTTCTCCGGCAGCGGCATGCAGACGTGGGTGGCGCCCGGCGTGAGCAACTGGTCCATGACCTACCCCGACAACAACACGGCACTCAGGAACATCCAGGGCTTCGTGCGCGACGGGCAGAAGATGGGCGCCAGTGGCATGCTCAACACCAGCTGGGGCGACGACGGCGAGGAGATCTTCAACCAGACCTGGTACGGCGTCGTCTTCGGTGCGGCCGCGTCGTGGCAGAATGGCGAGTCGTCCATTCCGAACTATCAGAAGGCCTACGGCCTGCAGTTCCACGGTGACACCACCGGGAAGATCGACGCAGCGCAGCAGCACCTGATGATGGCCCACGCCGCGCTCTCCAAGGCGGGCGCCAGCAATGGCCACGACTTCCTCTACTGGGTGGACCCGTACTCTCCCGAGGGCATGGAGATCGCCAGGAAGGTACGCATTGCCGCTCCGGAACTGCGTATCCATGCAGAGTCCGCGTCGGTGCTCATCGCCCAGGCACGGCGCCTGCAGCCACGCCTGCGCGAGCAGGACGCCCTCGACGCCATGGACATGGGGGCGCGCCGTCTCGACCTCATCGGCATGAAGTTCCAGTTCGCCGACGAGATGGTGAAGTTCTACGCGTCCACGATCGACCCGGCCCGCACCACGCCGGTCAGCTGGATCGAACTCTCGGAACTTTCGGGCATCAACGGTCGCCTGCAAACGATGCGCGAAGCGTACGCGCTCGGCCGCGAACTCTACGAAAAGAGCTGGCGCGCCGAGAACCGGCCGTACTGGCTGCAGAACGTCCTCGCCCGCTATGACTCGGCCATCCAGCTCTGGTGGAACCGCTCGTTGATGGTCGATGCGGCGCGGCGCGAGTTCACCCGCACCAAGAAGATCCCGCCGCCGGAACGCATGGGGATACCTGCGGCCATGCCGCTGTAGCCGAACGTCGATGAACGACGGGCGATGGCGCGGACATCGAAGAACGGTGAACGGACGACTGTTCACCGTTCTTCACAGCGAGGCGGAAAGCCTGGGGCGTACAGCCTGGAACTTCTCTTGCCGTCCTCTTCGCATCCACACAGCTGATCGGCCCAGTCAGCGTCATCACCGGCAGCACCAGCGTCATCTGCACCGCGAGCAGTCGCGTCGGCCACGACCGGACACATGGGTGCTGCGCCCTTCAAGCGGAAACGAGACGTCCGAAATGCTGGCACCCGGATACCGCAGGCGCAGCGAAAATGGTGCGGCCCAGGCATCCGATGATCAGGTGCAGCCTGAGGACGGTCAGTCGCAGGGTCATGAGGGGGCTCGATTCTGGAGAACGCGCCCCACGTGCTGAAATCGGTTGGGCTTTGCCCTTGGCGTACCAAGCGGGGGACCGCGGGATTGGCCAGTCTGTCCCTGCTGGCACGTCACCGCCGCCGTCCTTCGACACACGATCCCTGCAAATGGTGCCCATCGCACTTTGGCGGGTCCGGCCGACGACGACGAACGCACGACGCGGTCGGCGCCGTCAGCGGGGGTGGCCAATCCTCAAATCACTCGCGGACCAACACTGTAGTAGCGTCTGGCGTAACGGTACGAGACGAACACCCTGTTGTACCCCGTTTTCCCCAGCCCTCACTCCCATGAGATCTGCCCTGAAACTGGTCGTCCTGAGCGTTCTTGCCGCGGCCCCGCTGGCCGCCCAGCTTGACTCGACGACCATCGCCGGCTTCCGCTGGCGCAACATCGGCCCGGCCAACCACCAGGGACGTGTCGTCGACGTCGCCGGCATTCCGTGGCCGTCGCGCACCTTCTATGTCTCCGCCGCGGGTGGAGGGCTCTGGAAGACGACGAACGCCGGGACGTCCTATCGTCCCGTCTTCGAGAACGAGCACGTCTCGTCGGGTGGCATGATTGCCATTGCACCGTCTGACACCAACACGGTGTATTACGGCACGGGCGAGCCGAACTCGCGCAACTCGATGTCGCCGGGCGCCGGCATCTACAAGAGCACCAGCGGCGGCCGTTCGTGGGAGTTCATCGGCCTCAAGGAAACGCAGCACATCGGCCGGGTGGTCGTCGATCCATCCAACAAGGACGTCGTGTACGTGGCCGCCCTCGGCGCCGCGTGGACCACGAACAAGGAACGCGGCCTCTACAAGACGGTGGACGGCGGCAAGACCTGGCAGCTGAAGAAGTTCATCAACGACAGTACGGGCTTTGTGGACGTCGCGCTCGACCCGCGTGACTCCAAGGTCGTCTGGGCGGCCAGCTACCAGCGCCTTCGCGGCGCGTATTTCCTGAACTCGGGCGGCAAGGGCTCGGCCCTTTGGAAGAGCGCCGATGCCGGCGAGACGTGGACCGAGGTGAAGGGCGGCGGATTCCCCGAAACCACCAAGGGGCGCATCAGCATCGCGATTGCCCTGTCGAGCCCCGACGTGATGTACACGATGGTCGAGGCCGACACGCTGGCAAACCCCAAGAAGGACGCCAAGGTCAAGGCGCAGAAGTCGCCCAGCGGCCTGTATCGCTCGGAAGACGGTGGCAAGACCTGGACCAAGACGAATGACGAGAACGTGCGCCCGTTCTACTACTCGCAGGTGCGCGTCGCGCCGAACAATCCAAATCGCGTCTTCTTCTCTTCGACACCGGTGAAGTACAGCAACGACGGCGGCAAGACGGCGGGCAACGCAACGGTCGGCAGCCACGTCGATCACCACGCCATGTGGATCGACCCCAAGGATCCCAGCCACATCATCGTCGGCAACGACGGCGGCGTGTCGCAGACGTGGGACAACGGCGGCAACTGGGATGCCGGCAACCAGCTGCCAATCAGCCAGTACTACAACGTGTCGTTCGACAACGCGGTGCCGTACAACGTCTGCGGTGGCGCACAGGACAATGGTTCGTGGTGCGCCCCGTCGCGCCGCAAGCAGGGACCGATCACCAACTCGATGTGGTTCACGTTCAACGGTGGCGACGGTTTCGTGACGGCCAATGACCCGTCGAACCCGGACATCATCTACGGCGAATCACAGGGCGGCAGCATCGGCCGCTACAAGGTGTCCACCGGCGAGCGCACCTCGCTCCAGAAGCCGGCGTGGCGCCCGCGTTACATGCAGTGGGAAGACTCCATCCTCGTTGACCGGCCCGACACCACCAAGCCGATGATCAAGGAGCAGGCCAGGCGCCAGGCGGTGCTGCACGCGGCGCAGAAGAAGGACTCCGTCGAGACCGACCTGCGCTGGAACTGGAACACGCCCTTCTTCATCTCGCCGCACAACCCGTCGGTGCTGTACTTCGGCGCCAACCGCGTGCTGAAGTCCACCAAGCAGGGAGACGACATGTTCTTCGTGTCACCCGACCTGTCGTATGCCGACACGATGAAGATCCGCGTGTCGACCAGGACGACCGGCGGCATCACGACCGATGCCACGGGCGCCGAGACGTTCGGCACCATCGTGTCGCTCAATGAATCGCCGCTGCGCCCGGGCATCCTGTACGCCGGCACCGATGACGGCCGCCTCTGGTCGTCGTGGAATGACGGTGGTTCGTGGACCGAACACACCGCCAGCGTGAAGGGCGTCCCGGCCGGCACGTACGTGTCGCGCATCGAGCCCTCGCACTTCGATTCGCTCACCTTCTACGTGACGTACGACAACCATCGCCGCGGTGATTTTGCCCCGTACGTGTTCATGACGAAGGATGGCGGAAAGACGTTCGCGTCGATCAGTGCCAACCTGCCGACGGGCGGCCCGGACTTCGCATACGTCGTGCGCGAAGATCTCAAGAATCGCAGCCTGCTCTTCGTCGGCACCGACGTGGGCGCGTATGCGTCGCTCGACCAGGGCAAGTCGTGGCAGAAGTTCATGACCGGCCTGCCGACAGTGCCGGTAATGGACATGCAGATTCACCCGCGCGACGGCGAACTCGTGATTGCCACGCACGGCCGTGGCTTCTGGATCGTCGACATCAATGCGCTCCAGCAGATGGATGCCGCGGTGGTGGCCAAGGCGGCGCACCTGTTCAAGCCGCGCACGGCCCTGCAGTGGGGCGAGAAGCCTTACAACGGCGAGTCGGTGGGCCAGAAGCTGTTCCAGGTGGGAAGCCCCACGTACGGCGCCGAGATCGCGTACAAGCTCGCCACCGCCAATCCGGGACAGGTGAAGGTCGTCATCCAGGACGCGTCGGGCGACACGCTGCGGACGATCAACGGCCCGGGTTCGGTGGGCATCAATCGAGTCACGTGGGATTTCCGCGGCAAGGCACCAGCGTCGCCCAAACTGTCGCCCGCCGAGGTGCGTGATTCGACCAACAACGTGCGCAAGATCATCGTTGCGCTCGACTCGATCGAGAAGGAAGGCACCATGCCCAAGCCCATGCTCGATCGCGTGCGGACGGGACTTACGGGTGGGCCCGACGCCATGCAGGCAATGATCACGCAGTTTGGCGCCTTCGGTGGTGGTGGTGGCTTCGGTGGCGCCTCCGGTCGCTGGCAGGATCGTCCGGGCGAGACGGTGGCCGGTGCGCCGGCTGGTGGTCGCGGCCAGGGTGGTGGTGGCGCGGGTGGCGGTGCCGGCGCTCCGCCGGACCAACAGCAGTTGATGAGTGTGCTGCAGGCCGTGGCCGGTGGCCGCGGTGCGGCCGGCATGGGTGCCCTGTTCGGTGGTGGCCGTCGTGGTGGTGGCGGTGCTCCGCTGGTTGGCACGGGTGACTACCTGGTCTCGATCACCGTCGGCGGCCAGACCATGAAGCAGGTGCTCCACGTCGAGCGCGTCAGCGGTGGCGGTGGCGGCGGCTCTCCGTTCGGAGTCGATCGGGAGCCGTAGCGGGCTCTTCCTGCACACCACGGAGACGCGAAGGTCACTGAGGGTGCACGGTGATGCTCAGTGGGGGCTCGGCGGAGAGGTCTTTCCGCCGAGCCCCCACCGTTTCCTGCTCCGCGCTGTCTTCGTGCCTTTCGTGCCTCCGCGGTATGCAGTGTCTCGCGATCTGGCGCTCGCTCGCGCTCAGTACCGCAGGTACTGCACGTACTTCACCACCAGTCCACCCCGCATCGGCCGCGCCCACGGAATCGACGCTCGCTCGAGATCCGTCGGCCACGCGCTGTTCAGCACCACGTACAGGTCACTGCCCGGTGTTCGCGTCCAGCGCACTCGGGCGTTCAACGCGGCGCGATTCGCCTCGTTGTTCCACTGCGCAAAAAGTGTCGTATTCAACCGGGGCGTCAGTGCGTAGTCGACGCGCGTCGTCAAGGAACGCGCCGTGAAATGCGACTGCGGCAGCCGTGCTTCGGTCAAGCCATAGCCCAGCGACCAGAGCAGGTGCGGCTGCCAGCGTCCCTGCAATTCCACTTCGTAGTTCTCGCCGTTGCCGTCGTAGTATTGCCCCGCGCTCACCTGGGCATTCACCTGCACCGCGCGACGGCTCGATCCTTCGTACATCAGATCCCATCGGTCGAACCAGTAGGTGCCCGGTTTGACCATCGAGCCGGTGAAGATTTCGAACGCCTCCGTCGGGGCATCACCCTCGCGCGACAGTTGCAGTTGCACTTCATCGCCCGAATTGAAGCGCACGCCGAGGGGCGACACCTCGAAGGCGGCGGTACTCAGTCCGCCACTCAGCCGCTCCACGTAACTGTAGTCGAGCAGCGTGATTTGCAGTTGCCGCACGTACGGAATGCTGGGACGCGGCGAGACTTGGAAGAATCCCCCCCACCGCAGGATGCCGTCCGCCTGAACGAACCCGAGTGAAGGGTTGAACCCCATCTCCACGCGCTCGACGCGCGAGGAGAAGTCGGCGAAATCATTGGGAAATTCGACGACGAAGCGTGAGTAGTTCGGCGTGCCGCCGATGCTGTCGTGCGTCCACGCACTGCCGGCTTGGAAAATCAGGTTCTGCCCGCGTATCACGAACGGCACATTGGCGTCGATGCCCGCGGCCGTCGAAGGGTCGCTCCCACGCGCGTCGCGGCCGGTGAACATGGCCCCAACGTAGCCGCGACCAAGCAAGTCGCGCCGCACGCGGATCACGGCATCGGTGGCCGGATGATCGCCGCCCGTGCGGGCGGCGATCAAACCCACCTGCTGATCGCCCAGTCGCCCCGACAATCGCGCGCCGGCGAGCAACGGAATCGGCGACCCGTCGCTCGAGAGCCCGATGCGACGGCTGTAGAACAACTGCGTTTCTTCCGTGCGGCCAAAGTCGAAGATACCCGATCCCTCGGTGAAGAAGGGGCGCCGCTCGGGCAGGAACAACGGGAACCGCGTGAAGTTGATGACCTGATGGTCTACCTCGGCCTGGGCAAAGTCGGCGTTGGTGGTCAGGTCGAGCGTCAGCCCACGCGACGGCGCGAACTTCGCATCCATTCCGAAGGCGCCCTTGAGCCCGGGCTCCGCACTCTTGGTGAAGCTGCCATCCGTGCCATAGTCACGGCTCATCGTACTGCCGGTCGTCGCCGCGTACGGACGGAGTTCGGCGGTCGCGCGCGGCGGCAGGTCCGTAAAGCCCTCCACGACGCCCGCCCGTTCGAGGAAGCGGATTCCTTCGGTGCGTCGCCACGCCTTCCATAACACCTCCTCGTTCTTGCGGCGAATCACGCGGCGCAGGTTGACGTCCCACGACGTGTTCTCCGCGCGATAGCGGAGCGTCTGCCAGGGAATGAACACCTCGGCTACCCACCCGTCATCGGTAATGAGCGCCCGGGCATCCCATACGGCGTCCCAGTCGATATTCTCGCTCTCGAACGACACCACCTCGGCGTCACTTACCGCACCATTCGCATTGACGGCGAACCAGAATGCCGTGCGTTTGTCCTGCAGCGGCGACAGCATCACCTGCACCCAGTCATCGGTGGACAGGTCAGTGTCGCGGCGCAGTTGCGCATGCAGGATGCGCTGCGGCTCGCGATCATATGCATGAATACCAATCCACAGTCCCTGCGGCGTGGAGAGGAAGCGCACGACGGTCCGTTCAGTGGCCGGGTTGCCTTCAACGGGTTCGAATTGCCGGAAGTCGTCAATACTGTCGGCGCGCTGCCATGCCGGCTCGCTCAACCGGCCGTCGAGTTGCAGTTGGTCGCGCGTGGTGTGCACACGGGGTGCCTGTGCTGCAGTTGCGCTCGCCAACGCGGCAACGAGCAACGCGGGCAGGATGGTCTGTCGCATGAACCAATTTACGACGAACTGGCGCCAGCGTTGGGTGATACGCAGGCGCCGTTCTTCACGCCCTTGTCGTGTGGTGGAATGCCCGTTAGGGCACCAGCGAAAGCCGCACGGCGCCGGACGCGACATCCGCGCGATTGATCGCCGTCACCACCAGGCGGTCGGGCAGCAACCCCTCGCCGTTCGGCGCCAGTTCCTCGTCGCACGTGCACGCCGCAATCAACCGGCTGCCCCACATGCCATTGGTTCGTGTTTGCAGCAGGAACCAGCGCGCGACCTGCTTCCGCGGCATCGCCAGCGCCACGATCAACCCGCCCGTGGCCGCGTTCTTCTTCACGCGAACCGTCGGCACCGGCGGCACCGACGAGGCCAGCCAAGGCGACGCCGGCACCAGAGCGACGTCGCCATACACGCCATTGGCAAGACGTGACGCCACACCCCCCTGGTCGGTGAGGAACGCCTTCATCGAAAAATGCACCGCGCCCGTGGCGTTCGGGTTGGCGCGCGCACTGTCCACCTGCGCCACGATCTCGCCGGCCACCCAGGGATTGTTGGAATTCATTCCGTTGCCTGCCGGCGTCGCTTCCTTCACCCGGCTCGTGTACAACCCCGGCCACAGGTGGCGTCCCATCGCGTTTTGCTCTCCCCACCACCTGAGCAGCACCGGAAAGCTCTGTTCCGCCTTGCCGATGTTCCAGTAGAGCTGCGGTGTGAGGTAGTCCACCCATCCCTTCTCCCACCACAACTTCGAATCGGCGTAGAGCTGCTCGTACGCGTCAAATCCCCTGATCTGTTCCGGGTATCCCGGACGCCAGATGCCGAACGGCGAGATGCCGAATTTCACCCACGGCTTGGCCAGGTGGATCTTGTCGTTTAACTGGTGCACGAGCGTGTTCACGTTCTCCCTGCGCCAGTCGTCGCGCGACAGCTTCCCCTTGGCCTTCAGGTACTTCTTCCAGCTGCGGTCGTCCGGGAAGTCGGTGGTGCCGCGTGTGGTCTTCTCCTTGTACGGATAGAAGTAGTCGTCCAGGTGCACGCCATCGATGTCGTAGCGCTTCACCACGTCGAGTACCACGCGCACCGTGCGCGCGCGCACGGCGCTCTCACCCGGGTCCATCCACAGGTGAGTGCCGTATTTCTTCACCAGCGCCGGCGACGTGTTGGCGATGTGCCGCCTGGACAGCGTTCCCTTGGCGCTCGGGTGCCGAGCCCGATACGGGTTGAACCACGCGTGCAGTTCCAGCCCGCGCCGGTGCGCCTGCTCCACCGCATACGCCAGCGGATCCCACGCGGGTACCGGCGCCCTCCCTTGCCTGCCCGTGAGATACTCCGACCACGGCTCGATGCTGCTCTTGTACAGCGCGTCGGCCGCCGGGCGCACCTGCAGAATTACGGCGTTCAGGTGCACGGCCTGCGCGCGATCGAGAATCGCCAGCAATTCGGACTTCTGGTCAGCCGTGGGTAGCCCCGGCTTCGACGGCCAGTCGATGTTCGACACCGACGCCACCCAGACGCCGCGGAATTCCCGGCGCAGATCGGGCGCGATGCAGCTTGCGTCGGCGTCGCTGCACGGCACGCCTAGCGACGGAGCGACAGCCGGCACGCGATGCGGCTTGGGCAGTTGCGCCGTAAGCGGCAGCGCGAGGGCAAGCGCGAAGGCCAGGGACGAACCAGAGACGGAGGAACGCATGCGAGAAATGTAACCGTCCCTGCATGGCTTGGACGAGGATTGATCTTCCACGCCGGCCTGAGCCGACTTCTCTCTCTCACGGAGACCGGAGGAGCACAAAGGACACGGAGACGACAAACTTCTAAGGGGGCTTTGCGAGACCGTACCGTCCGCCACACCCCCCTGAAAGTTGTTGCCGTTCTCTGTGTTCTTTGTGCTCCTCCGGTCTCCGTGAGAGGGCGGTTTGCCCCTCCCCCGCATCCACCCAGCGGGCCTCGTTCGTTTCCCGGAATACCAGTCAGGCCACGAACATCAGCCCGGCGGCAATCCTGGGCATAGCAAGGAGGTAGCTCTCGGTCAACATTTGCCCCCATGGTATACTGGCCCGCCACGCGCTGAAGCTGGATGTTTATCCCGCCTTCCACCACACCGAACGCCTGCCCCAGCTCCTGGTGCCCAGCCGACAATGACCACTCGACGTCCGCTTCTCCTCGTGGGTGCCCTCGCGGTTGCTCTCACGTCGTGCTCCCGCGCACCTTCCGGCAGCGCGGCTCCCGCGCACACACGCGTCGGCCCGCCAAACGGATCACTCGTCGTGGTCGGCGGCGGCAACGTGGAGCCAGAAATCCTGCGTCGCTTCGTCGAGCTCGCCGGCGGCGGCGATGCCCCCATCGTCATCATACCTACCGCCGGTGAAGACTCCGTCTTCCCCACCAACTGGAGCGGGCTCAATGGACTGAAGGCGGCGGGCGCCACCAACTTGATCATCCTGCACACCAAGGACCGCGGGGTTGCCGGGAGCGATTCCTTTGTGGCCCCCATTCGTGCGGCACGTGGTGTCTGGATTCCCGGCGGACGACAGTGGCGTCTGGTCGATTCATACCTCGGCACGCGAACAGAGAAAGAACTGCATGCGGTTCTCGCGCGAGGCGGAGTGATCGGCGGCAGTTCGGCTGGCGCGTCGATCCTCGCCAGCTATCTCGTGCGGGGCGCACGCGCCGGCAACTCAGAGATGATGGCCAAGGGGTATGAGCAGGGGTTCGGGTTCCTTCGTGGCGTCGCCATCGACCAGCACATCGTGGCCCGCAACAGGCAAAATGACCTGCAGCAGGTCGTCACGGCGCACCCCGCCTTGCTGGGCATCGGCCTCGACGAGGGCACGGCGCTCGTGGTGCAGGGCGACCAGGGCGAGATCATTGGGCGCGGCAAGGCCTTCGTGCACAACGGGCGCGACGGCACCGATCCGGGATTTCCATACCGGGTGCTGCTCCCGGGTGATCGCTTCGATCTCGCCACGCGCCGCGTCGTCGCACGCGTCGCTGACGACGGCCCGCTGACCGAGGATTTCGTCGACTCGCTCTTTGCCGACTTCAACACGCCGGCTACGCCGGGCGCTGCCGTGCTCGTGGCCATGGACGGCCGGATCCTCGTAAGCAAGGGGTACGGCCTCGCCGACCTCGAGGCTCGTTCACCGGTCACACCGCACACGAACTTTCGTCTCGCGTCGGTCACCAAGCAGTTCACTGCCATGGCGACCATGCTGTTGGTGCAGGACGGGAAGCTCCGGCTCGATGAGTCGCTCACCGACATCTTTCCGGATTTCCCGGCCTATGGCCGCCGGATTACCGTGCGCCACCTGCTCACGCACACCAGCGGCCTGCGGGACTACGAGTCCTTTGTCCCCGACTCGCAGGCCACGCAGGTTCTCGACGCCGATGTGCTCAGGCGCATGTCGACGCTCGACTCCACGTACTTCACGCCGGGCGCCCGGTTCAGCTACAGCAACTCGGGCTACGCGATGCTCGCCATGATCGTCCAGAAACGCTCCGGCGTACGTTTCGCCGATTTTCTCAAGACGCGGATCTTCGATCGAGTCGGGATGCCATGGACGCTCGCCCGTGAGGAAGGCCGCGCCGCAGTGCAGCGGCGCGCGTACGGTTACACGCGTCGCGCCGGCGCCTGGGTGCGCACCGACCAGAGTAGCACCAGTGCGGTGCTTGGCGATGGCGGCATCTACACGTCGGTTTCTGAACTGTACCGCTGGAGCCGGGCGCTCGAGACGCGCGAACTGCTCGGCGACTCCCTGCGCGCGCTCATCTTCCAGCGTGGCTCCGGGTCCGACAGCACGAGTGTCGACTACGGATTCGGCTGGTATCTCGAAACGAAGCACGCCCTTCCCCTCACCCGGCACACCGGAACGAGCATCGGATTTCGGAACGCCATCATCCGCTATCCGACGCTCGGCGCCACCATCATCGTGCTTACCAACCGCTCCGGCGCCAATGCGGGTGCGCTGGCTGAGCAGATTGCGGAGCGACTGACCGCAGTGAAGCGCGACGCGCGCTGGTCGGTGCAGAACAGCGGTGTCACCGCCTCGTTCCGGGGTTTCAGTGCGGTCACTGACCTCGCCGCGTGGGCGGGTGGAAGCCGCGGCACCGTGTTGCGCACGATCAACGGCGGCGCGCGCTGGGAATCGGTGCCGGTTGCCGGCGCCGAGTCACTCGACTTCCGGGACGTTCAGGGCGTCAGCACGAGGATTGCGTACGCGATGAGCGCTGGACCTGGCGAGCAGGGACAGGCGCGCATCTACAAGACCGTCGATGGCGGCAGCAGTTGGACGCTGCAGTGGAGCGACACCACCAAGGGCGTCTTCCTCGACGGCATGGCCTTCTGGGACGCCACGCATGGCGTGGCCTTCAGCGACCCCGTGAACGGAAAGCTGGTCATCCTGCGTACGCAGGATGGTGTCACATGGCAGAGGGTGGACCCGGCCGGCATCCCCCCCGTGCTTCCGGGCGAAGCGGCGTTTGCCGCCAGCGGTACGTCGATTGCCGTGCAGGGACGGAACAATGCGTGGATCGCCACCGGCGGCGCGCGGGAAGCGCGCGTCTTCCGCACCACCGACGGCGGACGCTCGTGGCAGGTGTCTGGCGCCGGCATTCCCGCCGGACCGAGCGCCGGATTCTTCGGCATCGCCTTCACTGATGCACGTCGCGGCATCGCCATGGCCGGCGACTACTCCATCGCCCGCAGCAGCGGTGATGTCGTGATGGCCACCAGCGACGGTGGCGTTACCTGGAAGCGCGCGTCGCCGTGGCCGGCGCTGGGAATCACGGGCGGAGTCGTGGCCGTTCGCGGCGCTGCCAAGCCGCTCTTTGCCGCCGTTGGCGCCTTCGGCACGGCGTTCAGCACCGATTTCGGTGCCACGTGGACGCACGGCGATACGCTCACCCTTTACGCCATCGATTTCGCCTCCAGGAACGCCGGATGGGCCGTGGGCCCGCGCGGCCGCATAGTCGCCTTCAAGGGAACCGCCCCGTGACGTACGATCTCAAGTCGCTCGCGCTCCCGGCACTCGGCCCGGCAGGCATTCGCGTCCTCAATGCGCTGGCCAACAACGCACTGATCGGCGACGCGCTCGTGGGGAAGCTGCGCAAGGATGCCGGGCTCGGTGCGCTCACCACGATGCCTATTGACGAGCCGCCGACCTTCACGCCGCGGCTCCCCGATGTTGTGCCGACCCTTCCCGCCCTCGATCCACGTGATGACGATGCGCGCGCCGGCTTCCGGTTCCCCACGGTCGCCGACTATCACGCGGCCTATCGATCGGGTACGCTGACTCCCCTCGACATCGCCGAACGCTTCCTGGCACGATGGGACGAAAGCGAGAGGGCCAGCCCCGCCCTGCGCGGCTTCATTTCGATGCGACGCGACGACATCCTCGCGCAAGCCCAGGCCTCAGCCGGGCGGTGGAAGTCCGGCAGGCCGTTTGGTCCGTTCGACGGTGTACCCATTGCCGCCAAGGACGAAATCGACCAAGCCGGCTACGTGACGACCATCGG
>DATCGU010000334.1:0-16271 GCA_036508735.1 Gemmatimonadaceae bacterium | reverse complement strand
CGGGCAGGGCGCGAGTGCCAAGGGGCCAGGGCCCAGTGCGGTGCATGTTGGAATGAGCAACACGCGCAACACGCCCATCGAATCGCTGGAGCAGGCGTATCCGTTGCGTATCGACGAGTACTCCATCCGCAGAGGGTCGGGGGGCACAGGCACAGCAAATGGTGGTGATGGAGTCATCCGCCGCTACCGCGCCCTCGAGCGGTGCACCGTGACCTTGCTCACCGAGCGCCGCGTGCGCGCACCCCGTGGGTCGCACGGCGGCGGCGACGGGGCACCCGGGCGCAACCTGCTCAACGGCAAGCCGCTGCCGGCCAAGTGCCGCATCGAGATGCAGCCGGGGGACGTGCTCACTCTGGAGACGCCGGGGGGCGGCGCCTATGGCGCGGCCGTGCCATAATTGCCTCAACCCCTTCCGTCCCCGTGAAGAAACTCCTCCTCGCCCTCGCAGGTGTGGTTGCCCTGCTCGCCGTCGTGCTGGTGGTCAACACCGCGCGCCTGTCACGAACCGTGGCCGCCGCGCAGGTCGCTCCCGTCGCCGTGTCGGTGGATTCGGCTGGGGCCATCGCACGGTTTGCCGCGGCGGTCAGGTTCCAGACCATCAGCTACGAGGAAGGGACCCAGGCATTCGACAGCGCCGCCTTTCGCGCGCTGCACGAGCACCTGCGGACGAGCTTCCCGCTGGTGAACGAGCGGCTCACGCGCGAGACCGTCGCCGGCCTCTCGTTGCTCTACACCTGGACGGGCACCGACACGACGCTTACCCCGGTGGTGCTGATGGGGCATCTCGACGTCGTCCCGGTCATCCCGGGCACCGAGGCGCAGTGGGAGCAACCACCCTTCAGCGGCGCCATTGCCGGCGGCTTCGTGTGGGGTCGCGGTACGCTGGACGACAAGGTGTCGGTGATGGCGGCGCTCGAAGGGGTGGAGGGCGCCCTGCGTGGCGGCTTCCGGCCCCGGCGCACCATCTACCTTGCCTTCGGGCACGACGAGGAAGTGGGCGGCAGTGGGGCGCGCGCCCTCAAGGAGACGCTGGTCAAGCGCGGCATCAAGGGGCCGGGGGGGCCGGGGGGACCGGGGGGACCAGCGCTCGTCCTCGACGAGGGCGGGGCCATCGTCCCCGGCTCGATGGTCGGCACCAACGGCACCGTCGCGCTCGTCGGCGCCTCGGAGAAGGGCTTCCTGTCGCTGCAGCTGCGCGTGAAGGGCGCCGGCGGGCACTCATCCACCCCGCCCGCGCACACGGCCATCGGCCAACTGGCGACCGCCATCACGAAGCTCGAAGCGTCCCCGTTTCCGCTGGTGCTCGACGGGCCCACGAGGGAGATGATGGCGCGCCTGCGCGGCGGCATGCCCTACGGGCAGCGCCTGGCGCTCAGCAACCTCTGGCTCTTCGGATCGCTCGTCAGCAAGGGCATGGCCAGCAAGCCGGCGGGCGCGGCGATGCTGCGCACCACGACGGCCGCCACGATCGTCAGCGGCGGCGTGAAGGCCAACGTGCTTCCCATCGACGCCAGGGCCACCGTGAACTTCCGCATTCGCCCCGGCGAGAGCATTGCGAGCGTCACCGAGCGCGTGCGGCAGGTCATCGGCGATACGGCGGTGAAGATTGAAGCGGTAGGCTTCCGCACCGAGCCGTCCGCGGTCAGCGACGCGAGCGGCGCCGGATTCAAGGCGCTGGAGAAGTCCCTGCGCGAGATCTATCCCGACCCGAACCTCGTGGTGGCGCCGTACCTCGTGGTCGGCGGCACGGACTCACGCATCTGGTCCGAACTCAGCAACCAGACCTTCCGGTTCCTCGCCGCCCCGGCGACCGCTGATGCGCTCACGCGCGCCCACGGCACCAACGAGCGGATGACGCTGGCCGGCTACGTCACGGCGGTCAGGTTCTACGAGCGGCTGATCAGGAACACCGACGGGATGTAGCGCGCCGCCGGAGCCTAGTGGCCGATGGCAGAGGGCGGGGTGGCCCGCCGCCGCGCTTCCGTCAGGTAGCCCGGCTCCACATCCAGGAGGTTGGAGAGCGTGCGCAGAAGCACGGTCTCGCGGTCTTCCAGCCGGCCGTCCGCCAGGATGACGCCCCACATCACCTCGGCCAGCACGATGCGCTGGCCGACGTCCAGGTGCGTTTTTATCATCTGCGTGAACTGGAAATGGTCGATGGACCTGCGGCGTTCCTCATCGGCCAGTGCCATCAACCCCTGCACGCCGGCAAGGTCGAGGTTGAAATGCCGGCTCATGGCCGCCTCGATGTGCGCACGCTCCGGCGCGGTGAACTCCCCGTCGGCATACGCCAGTTCGAGCAGCAGCGCCGTGGCGGCAAGCTGGATCTCGTCGTGCGGTGACTCGTAGGGGGTACGCGAGTCTTCCGCCGACCGGTGCTGTCGGATGAAGTGGCGAAGCGAGTCTAGCATCAATCAAAGGACGACGATACAGTTGGAAAGTATCGGTCCCGGGTACGGAGACCACGAAGAACAGCAAAACACTCAAGGGGGCGTGGCGGAAAGTACGGTCCGCCACACCCCCTCAAGAGATGTTGCCGTTCTCGGTGCCCTTCGTGCTCCTCCGGTCTCCGTGCGAGATGACTCCGGTCTCCGCGCGAGACCCTCGGCGCACCGAACTACGGCTACGGCCTGCCGACGCCCAGGTCGTTCCAGTTCATGATCGTGTTGAACCCGAACGAGTACGTCCCCTGCGTCTGCCACCGCCAGAACGGACGGATGGCGAACATCACCACGTGTCCCTTGCCGAGCGGAGCGTCGACGAGTTGCGCCCGCCCGCTGAGCGACTGGCCGTTGGCCAGCGTGCCCGAGAGCAGCATGTCGTCGGGGTTCGCGGGGAATGACAGGATCACGCGCGGACGCTCGCCGGCGGCGCCGCCACCGAAACCGCCGCCACCACCGGGACCACCAGCGCCGCGGCCACCGCGGCCGAGCGCTGCCGCATCAGCGGCGGGCGCCGCGGCGGCTGCCGAGGCATCCCACGGCGAGAGCTTCAGCGGCGTCGCCATCGGGTTCACGTTCTGACTCTGCGACGAGCCGCGCCCGAAGCCGCCGCCGAACCCGCCACCCATGCCACCGGCGTTCAGCACCGGCGCCGAGTTGAAGTACACCGGCACTTGGCTGCCCGGGTAGCCATAGGTGATTGGGCTCTTCTTGTCGGCGATGATGCCGCGGATGATCGAGCCGCGCACGAACAAGTCGGCCGGCGTCTCCACCGTCACGCCCGGCGTGAGGTGGTACTCGGGGAAGAGGGCCGACGTCGCCCCCTCGGTGATGAGCGTGCCGCCTTCCTGCACGAACTTGTACAGGTTCATCAGGCCGTCGAAGCCCATGCCGCCGCGGATGTCGTCGCTCTGGTCGACGAAGCCGAGGTTGGGTGTCTCGGCCGACTTCTTGTAGGGCAGGGGCGTGGTGCCCGTGCTGGGCATGCCCGCCACGATCGACTGCGGCGTGCCGCTGACGTGCGGATAGATGATCACGTCGTACTTTGCGCGCAGGTTCGGCGTGGAGCGCAGCAACTGGTCGGCGAAGTAGGTGTACGGCACGCCGTAGTGGTCGAGCGCCGCGCGCACCCACCCTTCGTCCTGCGTCCGCGTCCAGCTGTGCATGTAGCCGATGCGCGGTATGTCGAGGTCGTGCGACTTCACCGTCGGCGCGCTGGCCACGGCGTAGCCGCTGAGGCCGAGCGCCTTCAGCTGCGGCTCCAGCTTCGCCCGGTCGGCGTTGGCGATGATGAACGACCCGGCGACGAACTTCCTGCCGCCCGCTTCGAAGTCGTCCTCGGCGGCGGCCATCGTCACGTCGGCGTTCTTGAAGCGGAACGTCACCAGATTGTTGTCGCTGGAGGCGGCCACGATGATGGTGCTGCCCGTCCCCTCGACGCCGCCGCTGGCCACGACTTCGCCGGTAATGGGCGTCATCGCCTGGGTGAGGATGGCCTTGTCGCTGATCGGCGTGATAGTGAGGTCGCGCATCAGCGGGAACGTCCACCCTGTGTCGTCATACGGCGACGGATTGCCCGCCGGGTAGTTCTGCAGCGCGAAGTACATGTCGGCCAGCGTGCGGTACGGCTGGTCGGCGCGAATGATGTAGTCACCCGGCTTCACGTCCACCGTGCCGGCCTTGAAGGCCGACGTGGCGCGGTGGAACTCGAGCCCCTGCGTCATCAGGTCGTTCACCGCGTCGGCGGCGTCGGCCTTCTTGGCCTGGTTGGCTGGAATGACCCAGGCGTACGTCGGGCCGTTCTTCCCCTTGTCCACCGAGCGCTTGTTCTTGAGCCAGTAGTTCTCGAGGTACAGCGTGCGGTTCTTGGCGACGTGCGACAGCGACAGCAGCAGCGCCGATTCCTGGATGTTGGTATTGTTGCGCGGACCCCAGTTGATGGTCGCGAGCGGTGGGTTGGGGCGGAACCACTCGCGGCTGGTCGTGGAGGCGCCGGGCCGGACCACGTAGTTGTCGGGGCCGTAGCTCTGCACCTCGTAGAAGCGCCCCACCGCATTGTGCGAGTGCGCGATGAAGAACATGTAGTTGGGCACCCATCCGTCGTAGAACCCGTAGGTCCAGACGCCCGGCACGTTGCGCTTGGCCATCTCCATCACTTCGTTCTCGGCCAGCATCCACCACTCGTCCACGGTGATGGGGTCGAGCTGCTCGTTGTACGGGCCGCTGCCGGTGGAGGCGTACAGGTACGTCTGCGCCTCGTGCAGGTCGTGCATGATCGTCGGCGTCCACTCGAGGAACGCCTTCGTCGTGTTCTTCGTGAGGTCGAGGAACTGCCCCATGCCGTCGCGATTGTTGTCGTGCTGCACGTACTTGCCCCAGTACATCAGCGGGAGCCGCGCCTCGCCGGCCGCGCGCTTCTTGTTGAAGTAGTACGTGTCGACGTGCGCCTCGCGCCCATCCACTTCGATGACCGGCGTGATGAAAGTGATCACGTTCTTGCGGATGTTCTGGTAGAAATCGCTCTCGTCCACCACGAGGCGGTACGCCAGCTCCATGAGCATCTCTGGTCCGCCCGTCTCGGGCGAGTGCATGCCCGACGTCACCCAATAGATCGGCTTGGCAGTCTTCAGCAGCTGCTGCGCTTCGGCGTCGCTCGTCTTGCGAGGGTCGGTGAGCTGCTTGAGCATCCCCTTGTACTTGTCGAGCGAGGCGATGGTCGCCGGATCGGCGATCGCCATCAGCACCATGTCGCGCCCTTCCTCGGTCTTGCCGATCGTCCAGAACTTCGCCCGCCCGCCCGACGCCTTCGTCACCGCCTCGAGGTACCTGTGGATATCCTTGGCGTACGTCAGCTCGCCGGGCGTGCCGACGATCCTGCCGAGGAACTTGAGCGGTGAGGGCACCTTGCTGGAGGCCGGCAGGTGGTCCACGAGTTCCGTGGAGATGCGGGCGTCCTGCAGGTACTCCGTGATCTTCTTGGTGTACTCCTGGTCGATCGCCTGCTGGGCGCCCGCAAGGCGGGCGACGAGCGCAAGAGCGACCGGCGCAAGAAAGAGGCGGGAGATGCGCTTCATGTGCTGCCCTCACAAAGGGGAATGAGCCGACAAATACTTACGCTCGGGAGGCGCGGAACGCTCGGCGTGTGGCTGGCGGTTGGCTCAGTGCGGCGTCAGCCGCCGGCTGGATACCGATTGGCGCCCCGCGCCGGCCGGGTGCACCGCCTCGAATACCTTGGCCTCGATGAACGCTCCGAGGAGTGCCTGGTCCAGGTGCCCGTGCTTCGCCTCGTCGGCCAGGATGTCCAGAGCGCGCTCGGTCGGCACCGCCCGCTTGTACGGCCGGTCGGTGGCCGTCAGGGCGTCGTAGATGTCGCTGATCGTCATCATGCGGGTCGGCACCGGGATGTCCACCGCATTCACGCCGCGCGGGTAGCCCGAGCCGTCGAGCTTCTCGTGGTGCCCCCAGGCGATCCCGGGAATGCCCTTGAGCTCGCGCGTCCATGGGATCTGTTCGAGGAACCGGTAGGTGTGCGTCACATGGCTTTCGATCTCGCGCCGCTCGCGCTCGTCCAGGTTGCCGCGATTGATCATCAGGTAGCGCAACTCGTCGTCGCCGAGCAGCGGCTTCTCCGTGCCGTCGAAGTCCACGAAGAGGCGCTCGTTGATCTCGGCGAGCTCCTCGAACGTCCCCTCGGGCAGGATGGTCGGCTCGTTCGCCCGCACGATGGCGTCCAGGTACTTGGTGAGCTCGTTGCGCGATTCGTCCCGCGAACGGTCGAGCCGCTGCACCGCCTCCTCGTAGTTGATGCGCCCGTGCTCCCACAGGTACTGTGCCCGCTCGCGTTCGTACTGCAGCTCGGCGCGCTGCAGCAGGAACTGGAATCGGTGCCGGATGATGGCCAGGTCCGACGGGTACAGCTTCTTCTGCTTCACCAGCACCTGCTCGCGCACGCCCACCTTGCCGAAGTCGTGCAGCAACGAGGCGTAGCGGAGTTCGCGCATCGCCTCGCGCGAGAAGCGCACGCCGGCGTACGGGCCGCTCTGCACGCGGTCGACGGCCGCCGCCAGGCCGGTGGTGAACGTGGCGACACGCGACGAGTGCCCCGATGTGGTGGGATCGCGGCTCTCGATGGCCGTCACCGACGCCATCACGAACCCCTCGAAGAGCCGTTCGATGTCCTCGTACAGGCGCCCGTTCTCGATGGCCACGGCCGCCTGGGACGCCAGCGCGCTCACCAGCCCCACGGCGTGCGCGTCAAAGGGCACCACCTCGCGCTCCACGTCGGCGCGTGTCGTCAGCCTCGACTCGGCGTGCCGCTTGCGGTTGATGAGCTGCAGCACGCCGACGATCTCGTCGCGGTGCGTGCGCATGGGGATGGTGACCATCGACTTGGTGCGGTACCCGGTCTTCTCGTCCACCGACCGGTTGAAGGTGAAGCGGTCGCCCGGGCCAAGCGCGTAGGCGTCGTCGAAGTTGATGGGTTCGCCGGTCACCGCCGCCGCGCCGGCAATGGACGACTCGTCGAGCGGCATGGTGAACTCGCTGAACGGCAGGCTGGGCAGTGACTGGTTCTGCGTCAGCTTGAAGCGCAAGGCCGGGGTCGCCGTCTCGCGTCCCTCCACCAGGTAGAGCGAGCCGGCGTCGGCGGCAGACAGGCGTCGCGCCTGCTCGAGGATCATCGCCAGCAGGGTGGGAAGGTCGCGTTCAGTGGAGAGTGCCACGCCGATGCGCGAGAGCTCGGCGATCTCGCCGGACATGGCGGAAGCCGCCGCGGTCTCACGCCGCGCGGCCACCAGGGCGGCGGCGTGGCGCAGCGCACCCTGCAGCACGGTGCGCGCCAGCGCCGGCGGGGCGTCCTCGGCGAAGAATCCGCACAGTGCCTCCTCCGGCAGGTCGGGTCCGGGTTCCACGGAGCCCGGAGCCCCAATGCCGACCACTGCCGCACGGCCCGCCAGGGCCAGCACGGAGGTCGCGTCGCGGGCCAGCGCGGCATCGAGCAGCACCACCACCGGCCGTTCGGTCGGGAGGCTGTCCGCGTCGGGGAGGTGCTCGAGGCGCTGTACCTCGAGCCCCGAGCCCGTGCGGAGCGTGGGGAGCGCCAGCACCGTTCGGCCGGCGGAGACGATGAGCAGCGGCGTCGTGATCACGGCATCGGGGAGACGAGAACGCCGGCCCCCGCAGGAGGCGGGTGCCGGCGTTCAAATGTGGGGAAGCGGGAGGCCCCCCGCTACCGGGCTACTGCAGCTTCTTCAGCTCGTCCTTGGGCTTCTCGAAGTCGGGGAACTTCTCGATCGTCTTCTTGAACAGCGTCACCGCCTCCGCCTTGTTGCCGGCGTCCTTGGCCGCCAGCCCCTTGCTGTACAGCGCGATCGCCTCGTACGGCACCTTCTTCGCCGCTTCCTTCTTGGCCTCTCCCACGCGCGCCGGGATGTCGGGGAGCTTCAGCCCCGTGTTCAGCTTGCCGGCGAGCTGGTTGATGAGGTCCATGAAGTCGTCGACCTTGCCCCTGACCTGCGCATCCTTGCTCGACGGGTTCGGGAACTCGATCTCGCTCGTTTCGGTGGCGAAGACGTGCGTTGTGAACGTCATGCGCCCCTTGCTGTCGACCATGAAGCTGCCGGTGACCATGTGGTGCGCACCAAGCAGCTTGCCGATGCGTACGGCGGTCGCCTTGTCGGCCAGATCAGTCTGCGAGAGCTTCAGCTCGTCGATGATCTTCTGGATCTGGTCGCGCTCCACCACACGGATGCCAGCGTTCGCGGCCAGTTCGCCGATCAGCAGGTCCTGAACCCCCTTGCTTAACGGGGCCAGGTCCTCGTACTGCTGCTTGGTGAGGGCGCTGTTGTAGAACGGGAGCACCGCCACCGTCGGCTTGCTTCCGCCCTGCGCGGCGGCAGGCGACGGCACGGCGAGCGCGAGGGTGGCAAATGCGGCGAACGAGATCACGAACTTCATGGGGTCCTCCTCGTGGGCGAGGGGCTAAACGGTCAACGTCAGTCCTTCTGCGGCAGCCATTACCTGCAAAGCTCCACCACGGGAGCGCACCAGCGCGCGGCATTCCTCGATGCGCTGGTCCAGTTCGTCATCGGTGCGACGCGGCTCGTGGTGAAAGAGCACCAGTGTCCCCACCCCGGCCTCGAGCGCCAGTTCCACTCCGTCGCGGTAGGTCGAGTGCCCCCAGCCGCGGTGGTGATCGTACTCTTCCGTCGTGTACGTCGCGTCGTGCACCAGCACGGTGGCCCCGCGCAGGAACTCGACGAACCGTTGCCGCCAGTCAGCCGCGTTCGCGTACTTCTCGGGGGCCCCCATCTCGTTGTCCGACACGTACACGAAGGAATGGTCGCTGCCGGTTTCGCTGAACCGGTATCCGAGCGCTCCTCCCGGATGCTGCACCTCGAACGCCTGTACGTCATACCCCGCGCCGCTCCGCCGTTCCCCCGCCGCAATGGTCGCAAAGTCGATGTGGGCATCGAGCTCCTCGAACGAGACCGGAAAGACGACGGGCGACATCAGGTCCCGCAACACCCGATCCACGTTGCGCTCCAGCGACGGTGAGCCCCAGATGGTGAAGTGGTTCCCTCGATGGAAGATTGGCGCGAAGAACGGAAATCCCTGGATATGGTCCCAATGCGCGTGCGTCAGGAAAATATCCCCAGCCACCGGTGCTCCGTTAGACCGGTCGAGGAGCGACCGCCCCAAATCGCGAATGCCCGTGCCGGCGTCGAGGATGATCAGCCACCCCTCTGCCGTACGGAGCTCCACGCACGGCGTGTTGCCGCCGAAGCGCACCGTCTTTTGTCCGGGGCTCGGAATGGAACCTCGCGTGCCCCAGAATTGCACGCGCAGGCTCATTGCGACACCACAGTCATGCCCCAAGCTAGGCGGGCGGACGAGGCGGAGGTAAGGAAGGCGATCACGGCAATCCGGTGATCCAGGTCACACCCGCTGCCGGGAGCGTTCTCTCAGCGCCACCTTGTCGAGGAGGCGCAGGCGTCGCCGCTCGGTTGTCACCCAGCCGTGATCCTGAAACTCGCGCAGCGCGCGGGACACGGTCTCGCGGCTGGCGCCGATCACCTGGGCAATGGTCTGGTGCGTCAGGGGCTTCTCGATGAGGTCGCTGTCGCACTCCAGTGAGGCATCCAGCAGCATGCGGGCAATGCGTCCCGGCACGTCGAGGAGCACCAGCGAGCCGATCGTCTCGTCGGCGCGACGCAGGCGGTGCGACAGTTCCTGCAACAGGGCCCACGCCACCACGGGACTGGCCTCCACCCGGCGGCGGAAGTCCTCGCGGCGCAGCACGAGGATGGACGACTGTTCCATGGCGATCACGTGCGCCGAGCGCGGCCGGTCGTCAATCAGTGACAGCTCGCCAAAGTGCTCGCCGACGCCCAGCAGCCCGAGAATGACCTCGCGGCCGTCCTCGGCCAGCAACACGACCTTCACCCGGCCGGACCGTACCACGAACAGGGCGTCTCCGGGATCATCCTCGAACAGGATGACGCTTCCCTTGGGATAGCTCTTTTCGCGGACCAGTTCGGCAAACCGCTCGCGCTCCGACGCGTCGAGCGACTTGAAGAGGGGAACGGTGGCGAGGAAAACGGCGATGGAGGGCACGGCTTTGACCTCGGGGAGAGAACCGGCGAGAAACGAAGCCGTACGCCGTACGCTGTACGCTGTAAGCTGTACGAGGGCGTTCGGTTGCGTCCGAGGGCGAAGTTAGCCCTTCCCGCAGGGGGCGTCAAACGCCATGAGGGCCGCCGCTTGAATACCGACCCCCCAGTGGGGTATATTTCTAAGCTCTCAAAGAACACACGCCCAGAGGTTCCCCGTGAAGGCTGATATCCATCCCGTGTACGCGACGACGACCGTCATCTGTGCGTGTGGAAACACGTTCCAGACGCGGTCGGTCCGCGACGCGATCCACCTCGATGTCTGCTCCAACTGCCACCCGTTCTTCACGGGCAAGCAGAAGCTGCTCGACACCGCGGGCCGCGTCGAGCGCTTCAACCAGAAGTTCAAGCGGAAGGCTGCCGTCTGAGCCTGCGCGAGCGCCTCGCCGACGCGCTCCGTCGCGCGGCCGACGTTGAACGCGAGTTGCTTGACCCGGGCATCCATCGCGACACCAAGCGGCTGGCCGAGTTGGGTCGTGAACATCAGCGGCTGGCGGGTGTCGTCTCGCGCGCCAATCGGCTGACCAGGCTGGAAGACGAGCTCGCGCAGGTGCGCGAGCTCGTTGCGCAGGACGACCCCGAGATGCGCGCGGAGGCACAGGCAGAGACCGTCCACCTCGAGGCGGGGATCTCGCAGCTCGAGGAGGAGATCAAGCCGCTCCTCGTGCCACCCGATCCCCTCGACGACCGCAATGCCATCGTCGAGATCCGCGCGGGCACTGGCGGCGACGAGGCGGCGTTGTTCGCCGCCGAGCTGTACCGCATGTACACGCGCTACATCGAGCGGCACGCCGGCTGGAAGGCCGAGACGCTGTCGCTCTCCGACGGTTCGCTGGGGGGCTACAAGGAAGCCGTCTTCAAGGTCACGGGGGCCGGCGCGTTCGGCGAGTTGCGACGGGAGGCGGGCGTGCACCGCGTGCAGCGCGTGCCGGCCACCGAGGCGTCGGGCCGCATCCACACGTCGGCGGCCACCGTGGCCGTGCTCCCCGAAGCCGAGGAAGTGGACGTCTCGATTGAGGACAAGGACCTGCGCATCGACGTCTATCGCGCGTCGGGCCCGGGTGGCCAGGGTGTCAATACCACGGACTCGGCGGTGCGCATCACCCACCTGTCCACGGGCCTCGTGGTGACGCAGCAGGACCAGCGCTCGCAGATCCAGAACAAGGCGAAGGCCATGGAAGTGTTGCGCTCGCGCCTGCTCGACCTGCGCATTGCCGAGCAGGAAGCCGACCGCTCGCGCCTGCGCCGCAGCGCGGTGAGCACTGGCGACCGCTCGGCGAAGATCCGCACCTACAACTTCCCGCAGAGCCGCATCACCGATCATCGCATCAACTTCACGACGCACGACCTGCAGGGCGTGCTCGACGGAAAGATGAACGACCTGGTGGAAGCGCTGAAGATTGCGGATCTGGAAGAGAGATTGGCGAATGCGTAGGGCGAGAGCGCGAGAACGCGAGAGCGCAAGAGGGGAAGAGCGCCAGAACGCACGAGCGCGAGAACGCGAGAATGGTAGACGGTGGGACGGAGAGGGAAGAAGATGAATACGGCCGACGCGGGCCCGGGGCCGCGGGATTCGGGCCCCTACGTGAAATCACTGCGTGATGTCCAGATGCCCGCGGACATCGCGTCCGCCGTGACGTCGGCCGGTGCGACGGTCGGCGAGATGCTCGACGTGCTCGCCCACGAGCTGGGCGGCGCCACTGGGCTGCCGGCGCGGCAGGAGGCACGCGACCTCATCGCCGCGGTGCTCAACCAGCCGCGCTTCTGGCCGAGCGCGCACCGGGACGAGCTGCTTGCGGCGTCGGCCCTGGTGGCGCTGGCCGAGGCCGCCGAGCGCCTGCGTCGCGGCATGCCGTTCCAGTATGCCGTGCGCCGCGCCGACTTTCGGTCGCTGACCCTGTACGTCGACGAGCGCGTGCTGATCCCGCGTCCCGAGACCGAACTGCTGGTGGACCTGGTGCTGGCGGAAACGGCCGGCCTGGGGGTCATCGCCGACGTGGGCACCGGCTCGGGCGCCATTGCGCTCTCCCTCGCGGCGGAGGGGCGTTTCGAGCGGGTGATCGCCACCGACGTGTCGTCCGATGCGCTGGCGGTGGCCCGGCACAACCTTCGCGCGCTCCCTGAGGAGCGCCGGGCGCTGCTGCAGTTTCGCGCGGGCAGCTTCTGTGCGCCGCTGGCCGGCGAGCGCGTCGGGGCGCTGGTGTCGAATCCGCCTTATATTGACCCGGCGGAAGCGCCCGGGCTGCCGTCAATGGTGCGCAACTGGGAACCCTCGTGGGCGCTGTTTGCCGCCGAGGGTGGCATGGCGGCCATCGCGGCCATTGCCAGCGGTGGAAGTGCGGTGCTGCTGCCGAACGCGTTGCTCGCGCTGGAGGTCGATGCGCGGCGCGCGGCCGAGGCGGCGGCGCTGATAGTGGGAACCGGAGCGTACCAGCAGGTACGCATTCACAAGGATCTGACCGGCCGCGAGCGGTTTGTCATGGCCCGACGCAAGGAGAGCTGATGCTGGGTGAACGCGCCGTGGAGCTGGGCCGCCTGATCGGCCAGAGCGACCAATACAAGGCAGTGCGCCGCGCCAATGACGCGCTGGGCGCCGACAAGGACGCCGTGGCGCTCCTGCAGCGCATGGAACAGCTGCGCGTGGAGGCGTCGCGCATGATCGAGAGTGGCGAGCAGCCAACGGCCGAGATGGAACAGGAACTCGACGGGCTGCTGCAGAAGGTGCAGGTGAACCCGCTCTACCAGCGGATGATGGTCACACAGGAGAACTTCGACAAGATCATGGTGCAGGTGAACCAGTCGATTCTCGAGGGGATGAAGAAGGGCGCGGCCAGCGGGATCATCACCCTCGGGTGACGGCGATGTCGGGTCGCCTGGTGGTCTTCGAGGGAGTCGAGGGAGCGGGGAAGACCACCCAGCTCGAGCGACTGGCCCTGCGCCTCGGCCGGCATGGCGTGACGCTGCACATGCTGCGCGAACCGGGCGGCACCGCCGTGGGCGACGAAATCCGTGCCCTCCTGCTGCGGCCCGGCACGCTCATTCCGCCGCGCAGCGAGGCGCTGCTGTTCATGGCGTCGCGCGCCGCCCTCATGGACCAACAGGTGCTGCCTGCGCTGGAGCGCGACGAAATGGTGCTGATGGACCGGTTCTTCCTTTCCACCTATGCCTACCAGGTGGCTGGTCGCGGCCTCCCCGAGCGCGAGGTGCGCGAGGCGAACACGTTTGCCACGGGCGGTCGCATACCCGACGTCACGGTGCTGTTGACGCTGCCGGTAAGCGAGGGGCTGGCGCGCGCGGCCCGGCGTGGCCAAGCCGACCGCATGGAACAGGCCGACCGCGCGTTTCACGACCGGGTCGAGGACGCGTTCGCCCGGTTTGCCGACGAGCGCTGGCAGGTCATGCACCCGGAGTGCGGCCCCCTCGTGCCGGTGTCGGCCGTCGGAAGCGTGGATGAGGTGGAAGACCGCATTAGGCGCGTGATCGCCGCGGCCTGCCCCGAGGTGCAAGGTTGATGGCCGGCTGGAACTCGCTGACGTCGCACCACGTAGAGGGCCAGTGCGCCGCCACCGCCTGATCATCACGTTGCTCACGCTCGCCGCCAGCGCCATCGCCGGCGGCTGGCTGGTGCAGCGTGCCCTGCGCAAGCCGTCGCGCTACGTCGACGGCATGCACCTGCTGGCGTCCGTGATGCAGCGCGTAAGCGAGAGCTATGTCGACTCGCTGACCGTCGACGAACTGTGGCGCCGCGCGGCGATCGGGCTGGTGGACGAACTGGGCGACCCCAACAGCACGTACCTCCCGCCCGACCGGCTGACGCGGCTGACGGAGGCGACGTCGGGCCTGTACAGTGGCGTCGGCATCCAGGCCGACCGGCGCGAGGGCAATGTGGTGGTGCTGGCGGTGCGCCCCAACTCGCCGGCCGAGCATGCCGGGGTGCAAGCCGGAGATCGCCTGGTGGAGGCCGATGGGGTTTCCATGAAGACGTGGACGATGGAGGAAGCGCGCAACGCCATGCGTGGCGCGCCCGGTTCCACGCTGCGCCTGTTGGTGGAGCGAGGTTCGGCGCGCGTTCCCTTCACCATCCAGCGCGGAGAAATCCACGTGGTGTCCGTCGCCCGAGCCATCGTGCTCGACGGCCGCGTGGGGTACGTCCTGCTGTCCACCTTCAGCGATTCTGCGCGGATCGAGCTGACGCGCACGGTCGATTCGCTCGTGGCGGCCGGCGCGACGTCGCTGATCCTCGACCTGCGCAACAACCCGGGCGGACTGCTCAACCAAGGCGTGGACATCGCCGACCTGTTCCTCGACAAGGGGCAGGAGATCGTCGAGGTGCGATCGCGCGGGCAAAAGCGGGAGATGGTGCATGTCGACAGCATCGAGCAGGCGTGGCCGAAGCTGCCGGTGGCCGTCATCGTGAACGGCGGCACGGCGAGCGCGGCCGAGATCGTGGCCGGCGCGCTGCAGGATCACGATCGCGCGCTGGTGCTGGGACGCACTTCCTACGGCAAGGGCAGTGCACAGAATGTCTTCGGGCTGGAGGGTGGCGGCGGGCTGAAGCTCACCACCGCCCGGTGGTTTACGCCGTCGGGCCGCAGCATCAGTCACGTGGCGCGCGCCGACTCGGCGTTGCGCGATGGTTCGGCGCCGCGCGTCATCAATGACCGGGCGGCACGTCCCGTCTTCAAGACCGACGGCGGGCGCAAGGTCTTCGGCGGCGGCGGCATTTCGCCCGACCTGACAGCTGGCGACTCACTGCCGCTGCCGGGCGAGCGCGCCTTCATCCTGTCGCTGGGCGCCGGGGCCGCAAAGTACCGCGAAGCCGTCAACGACTTTGCCGCGGCCACCGTGCGGCGCGGCGCAGTGAAGGACACCGCATTCGTGGTGACGCCGGCCATGCGCGATGCGCTGTACGCCCTGGCACTGCAGCGCCACATCGACGTGTCGCGTCCGGCATTCGACCAGGCGACGTCGCTGGTGGACCGTCAACTGGGCAACGAACTCGCCCGGCAGGCGTTCGGGCTGCCATTTGCCGGGCGACGCGTCGTGCGCAACGACAAGGTGGTGCAGCGGGCGGCGAGCCTGCTGCGCGCGGCGACGGGTCCGAAACAGCTGCTGGCAAGGATCCCGACGGCGGATTCACTGCCGAGGTAACGGCGAATCGGAACTCGGATTTCGGTTCGCTGTTACGGTTTTTCCCCCGGCCGGTACCGCACCACTGCCTGCGCATCGATGTCGCCGGCCTCGTAGGCCACCGGCTTGAGTTCGCCACGGGCGAACATCGCCGCCTGGTCGGAGAACCACGGTGACTCGGGACGCGGGCTTTCGCCGTAGGCCAGCGCCGAGTAGGCATGCGGCTGGTCAGCGAACTCGACGGCGAGTATCCAGCCGTCGCCGCCGTTGGCCAACAGCTTGCCGTCGGGATCGCGGGCGAAGTTCAGCACCCGGAAGCAACCGAGCGCCCCGCCACAGCCACCGATGGGAACGTCCACGCTCCCGCGGCGCAGGCGGTGCACCGCGCCCCACTCCACGTCGTAGGCGCCATAGCGGCGTGCCGTCTCGCCAACGGCCCAGGCGAAGGCCTCGGCCGCCCTGGTCGGCTGCGACAATCCGTAGGGGGTGTTCGTCGGGTCGGCCGACGTCCACGCCTTGGTGTACCGCAACGAATCGGGGAGTCCCGTGCCGTAGCGCTGCCACCACGTCTCGAAGAGCATGGCGCCCTTGCTGTCGGCGGCCGCGGTGTTGTCCCATTTCTCCATCATGGCGGCCGCGGCGGCCACGTTGCCGGTGGGGTTCGTGGCCTTCACTGCGGCCAGCAGGTCGGGCTTCACGCGGTCGGCCAGCAGCATGCGGTAGCTGTGCTTCAGCTTGATCACGTCCTCGAGGCTCACCTTGTTGGTGCCGCCGACGAGCTGCAGGGCCAGCTGGCTGCGCAGCGAGAGCGACGGTTTCTCGAGGTTCGGGTACTTGTTGGTGGTGTCGATCTTCTCGCGGATGTTGGTGAAGTGCGGCGAGCTGTTCTCGTTGTGCACATACCCGCCCTTGGGGTTCAGGAACTGCGGCAGAGAATCCCACGGCACGTACTGCGTCCACATGTCGCTTGTGAACTTCACCGGGATGGCCACCGAGTCGCCGCCCGTGACGTGCGGCAGCAGCGGGAGCG
>DATCGU010000333.1:0-2026 GCA_036508735.1 Gemmatimonadaceae bacterium | reverse complement strand
CAAGGATGCGGCGCGCGCGGCCATCGAGCGGTGCATCAACCGCGGGGAACGGCTGGTCACGAGCGCCGAGGTGATGCAGGAGATCCTGCACCGCTTTGTGGCCATCAAGCGTCCCGCGGCCATCCAGGCGGCACTGGACGTGCTCGCCGGCGTGGTGGACGACGTGCTTCCCATCGAGGCGGTCGACGTGACCAATGCGCGCGACGTCCTGCTCTCTCGCGCGCGGCTGTCCGCGCGTGACGCCATTCATGTGGCGGTGATGAAGCGACACGGCATCGAGCGCGTGATGAGCTTCGATGCCGGCTTCGACGCCGTGGGCTGGATCGAGCGGGTGTACTGATGGCGCCCGAACATTTCGATCTGCCGCTCGAGGTGTCGCCGGCCGACATCGACGAGCTGGGGCACGTGAACAACGTCGTCTACCTGCACTGGGTGCAGGACGCGGCCATCGCGCACTGGACGGCGGTGGCCACGGCCGAGCAGCAGGCCCAAGTGGCGTGGGTCGCCATCCGGCACGAGATCGACTACAAGCACCCCGCCATGCCGGGCGATGGGATCATCGCGCGCACCTGGGTGGGCACGGCCGACTCGCACCGGTTCGAACGGCACACCGAGATCCTTCGCGCCGCCGACGGCAAGGTGCTGGCACGTGCGCGCACGCTCTGGTGCCCCATCAACCGCACCACCGGGCGGCTGACGCGGGTGGGGGACGACGTGCGGGCGCGGTTCTCGGTGGCGGGCGAGGGGGGCTCTCACCGAGACCGGAGAGGCACGGAGCGCGCGGAGGAAACCCTGACGCCGTCGCTCAAGGTGCAGACGGACTCGAATTCGTCTACGGAAGGAAGTTCCCCGTGATAACGCGGGCGCAGAACGGCATGCGCGGGTTGTCGAGCACCGTGCCAGCCACGGTCGACGCACCGACAAGGAGCTGCGCCACCACACCGCCCGTGGGGATGCCGGCGTTGGTGAGAGCGGTGCCCGGCAGTTCGGTCGTGTGCAAGGTGAGGTCGAGGATCGCCCGCTCTGACGGATAGCGCGCAAGGTCGCGCGAGGCGCGGTCGAAGGCCTGCTTGACGTCCGAGCCCGTGCCAAACACCAGTTCGCGCACATTGGTGCACGAGGAGAGCGACAGTCTGTGGAGCGCGTCGTAGCGGATGGTGCGCGGCCCGGCGGTGT
Source organism: Gemmatimonadaceae bacterium (assembly GCA_036508735.1). Lineage (GTDB taxonomy): Bacteria > Gemmatimonadota > Gemmatimonadetes > Gemmatimonadales > Gemmatimonadaceae > PNKL01. The sequence goes on along the minus strand of DATCGU010000333.1, from coordinate 850 downwards.
TCTCCGCGCTCCTGATCAGCCGATCACGGAGGAATTCCACCGTCGGCGTATTGGAGCTCGGCATCACTGGCCCGTTCCCAACCTCTGGGGCCCTCGCCGCCACCACCGCGGCGGCACGCGGGTCGCCGGTGAGCGTGTAGAAACGCTCCAGCGCATCGCGACCTATACCGACGATCACGCGTCCAATGAGTCCGTCAATGGTGAACGTCCCATTGTCTATGATCGCGAATCCGAACCCGATGATGCTCTTGAGCGCGGCCTCAGCCTCGGCGCGCTGTCCCACCGCGAGGTAATACGCGGCGCGCGAAACGCCCGCGTACGCCAGCTCCTTGGTGCCGGCAAAGCGCATGATCGGCATCTCGGCCACCCATGCGTCCTTGGGAAACGGCAGTTGAAAGCGCCCTCCGATGATGTCCACCGCCGGGGCGCGGGCTATGAGGTCGTACGGCGCCCAGAGTGGCGCGGTGGCGACGATCTTCAGGTAGGCGAGTTCCCGGGCGGACAACCCCTTCGCCGCCGCCTCGAGGATCGACAGGTTGTTCGGTCCGCCCCACGAGACGGGTCGGGCGGTCTTGAACATGTCAGCCGGCAGTGACACGCCATCCCATGGCCGTCTCGCGCGTTCGCTGACGGGGCGTTCCGGAAAGGCCGACGGCGAGGGCCTTGGCGCAGCAGGATGCAGCGCGGCGAGCGCCAGCCCGGCCTGCATGGGCGTGATGGCCGCATCCCTGGATGGGGCGAACGTCCGCGAGAGTTCGCCCTGCATCAGCTTCAGGCGCACGTTCGAAAAACCGGAGGTCTGCCACACAGACCCTTTCGAGACTGACACCAGCCCGATGGGCACCATCGC
>DATCGU010000332.1:0-6170 GCA_036508735.1 Gemmatimonadaceae bacterium | reverse complement strand
AAGACCATGGGTGGGTTCTTTATCGGCGGCAACTGGGGGTGGAACCTGGTGAAGGGCGGGTATGAGCGGATCACGCGGCTTCACCTGCCGAACCCGGGCGCGGGATGGAAGTCGTTGGTCGACGAGCGCAGCACGGCGCTGTTGGGGGACCCGCGCAGGCAGCGGTTTCTGCCGGGGCTGGTCACGCCCCGCGCAGCTCCCGCTGCACCGACGACGCCCACCGTGGCCGTCGAGACGAAGCACGCGCTCGGCGCCAGCATCGACGTCGACGTGGACGAGGAGGTGCTGCGCCTCACGCTCCCCGTGGTCGGCGGGGCAAACGTGCGCTACGTCGGCGCCGACGCGGAGGCGATGGCGCCAAAGCTGCTCGCCAAGGTCAATCGCTCGGGTGGCCGCAAGGAGGACGAGCGTCTCGCCGTCGAGATGCTGGAGCGCGTCGCCGATGACCGGGCGCCCGACCTCTTCCAGGGATTGTTGCGTCGCTACGCCGCGAAGACGTCCCAGGCCAAGCCGGTCAAGGAACTCGGCGGCTCGCTGAAGCTTGCGCTGGAAATGGCGCTGCACGAGCAGCGCGAGCGCGAACTCCTGGCCGGTGAACTCCTGGACCTCGAGAACGCCTGGCGCGAAGCCGAGGAACTGGCCCGCATTGCCGACTCGCTGGGTTCCTCGGCGATCGATCGCGCCCTGGCGCGACTCAAGGCGCAGCTGGCGGGGTAAGAGGTAGACGGCCGGTGGTAGGTGGTGGGTGGTTGGTGGTGGACGTCGTACAGCGGAGAGCGTACAGCGTACAGCCTACAGCTTCTTTTCCCCTCAAAGCCCTGCCATCCCCGCTGAACCATGCTAAATTACAGCGCTGTCGAGTCTTAGCCCCCGCCAACCGCCTTATGCCTACGTACGAGTACCGCTGCCTCAATGGTCACGGCTTCGAGGAGTTCTTCTTGAAGATGAGTGACGCCAAGTCCGAACTCCCGTGTCCCACCTGCGGCGCGCGTGGCGACCGCCATCTCTCGGTCGGCAGCGGACTGGTGTTCAAGGGATCGGGTTTCTACATCACCGACTACGGCAAGGACGGCAAGAAGGCGTTCCGAGCGGCCAAGTCCGACGCGGCCAGGGCCGAAGCGACCAAGGCCGAAGCGACCAAGGCCGGCGCGGGCACAAGCGACGCGGGCAAGAGCGACGCCTCCAAGAGCGACGCCTCCAAGAGCGATGCCGGCAAGAGAGACGCCTCCAAGAGCGACGCCGGCAAGAGCGACGCGGCAAGGAGCGGCAAATCGGCCCCGGCCAAGGCCGACAAGGCCCCGAGTGCATCCGCGCCGACCAAGAGCGCCAGCGAGTGACACCCGACGAGCTTCTTCGCGCCGAACTGTCCCGCGCGGCGCGTGCCCTCGGTGCGCCCGACACCATAACGCCCACGCTTGAACGTCCGCGTGACCCGGCGCACGGCGACTGGGCCACGAACCTCGCGATGACGCTCGCCAAGCCGCTTGGCAAGAAGCCGCGCGAGATTGCCGACGCCATCGTGGCGCAGCTCGACCTTGCCGCCGCGGGTGTGGCCGAAACGACGATTGCCGGCCCGGGGTTCATCAACTTCCGGCTCGATGCCGGAGCGCACGCCAGGAGGCTGGCGCAGGTGCTCGCCCAGGGGGCTGCCTTCGGTCGCGGTGCGGCCTCACGGGGTGAGCGGGTGACCGTCGAGTTTGTCTCAGCCAACCCTACCGGGCCGCTGCACGTCGGGCACGGTCGGCAGGCCGCCCTGGGCGACGCCATCAGCGCGCTGCTGGAGAACGCGGGCTGGGACGTGACGCGCGAGTTCTACTACAACGACGGCGGCGTGCAGATAGAGAACCTCGCCAAGTCGCTCTGGGTGCGCGTGGCCCAGCGTGCGGGAATCGACGTCTCGATACCGGAAGGCGGCTATAACGGCGAGTACGTCGCGGAGATTGCCGAACGGTTCGTGACCGAACACGGAGCACTCGCGGACCCCGAACTCCGCGCTGGCGCCGAAGCAATCGCCGCGGGCAGTCGCCCGGCCGATGTCGAACTCTTCGACGCCATGCGCCGCTTTGCCGTGGCCGCGCTTCGCGCCGAGCAGGACCTCGATCTCCGGGCGTTCGGCGTGAAGTTCGACGTCTATTCCCTCGAGTCGTCGCTGTACACCGACGGCAGCGTCGAGGAAGTCGTGGGCTTGCTGGTGCGGGGCGGGCACACGTTCGAGCAGGACGGCGCGCTTTTCCTGCGCACCACCGATTTCGGCGATGACAAGGACCGCGTGATGCGCAAGCGCGATGGCACGTACACCTATTTCGTGCCCGACGTCGCGTACCACGTCAGCAAGTGGAAGCGCGGCTTCACGCGCGCCATCAACGTGCAGGGGGCCGACCACCACAGCACGGTCACGCGCGTGCGCGCCGGCCTGCAGGCGCTCGAGATCGGCATTCCGGCGGGCTATCCCGACTACGTGCTGCACCAGATGGTGACGGTGATGCGGGGCGGCGAGGAAGTGAAGATCTCCAAGCGCGCCGGCAGCTATGTCACCGTGCGCGACCTCATCGACGAAGTGGGGCGCGACGCGGTGCGCTACTTCTTCCTCATGCGCAAGGGCGAAAGCCAGCTCGTCTTCGACGTCGACCTCGCACGGTCGCAGTCCGAGGAGAACCCGGTGTACTACATCCAGATGGCGCACGCGCGGCTGAGCGGCATCTTTCGCGTGGGCGAGGTCGACGCGGCCACCGTGACCGGTGACGGCGTGCGCTGGGAGTGCCTGGCCGAGCCGGCCGAGCGCGAACTCATCGCCTTGTTGCTGGACTACCCGCGTCTCGTGGCCGGAGCGGCCGAGGCGCTCGAGCCGCATCGCGTGGCGGCGTACCTGTTGGAAACGGCGCGGCTGGTGCACGGCTGGTATCACAAGCACCACGTCCTCGGCGAAGCCGAGCACGTCCTGCGCGCGCGCCTCGCACTGGCGAAGTCGGCGCGCCAGGTGCTGGCCAACGGACTGGCGCTGCTGGGCATTTCGGCACCCGAGCGGATGTAACAAGGGGCAGAGCGCGAGATCGCGAGAGCGCGAGATCGCGAGTAGCCGGTGGAAGTCGTATTCTTGCGTTCTTGCGATCTCGCGTTCTTGCGTTCTTGCGTTCTTGCGTTCTTGCGATCTCGGACTCTTTCATTCCATCCATGTCCCTACTCGTCGTCGGTTCCGTCGCGCTCGATTCCGTCGAGACCCCGTTTGGCAAGGCCGATGACGTGCTCGGCGGTTCCGCCACCTACTTCTCGGTGTCGGCCAGCCACCAGACACCAGTGCAGCTCGTCGGCGTCGTCGGCAGCGACTATCCCGTGGAGAAGCTCGAGCCGCTCAAAGCGCGCGGAATCGACCTCGCCGGGCTCGAATACGCCGAGGGCGAGTCGTTCCGCTGGCGCGGGCGCTATCGCCACGACCTGAACTCGGCGGAGACGCTCGAGACGCGCCTCGGCGTGTTCTCCCACTTCCGCCCCAAGCTGCCCGACCAGTTCCGGACGGCCGACTACGTCTTTCTCGCCAACATCGACCCGCGCCTGCAGCTGCAGGTGCTCGAACAGGTGGACAAGCCCAAGCTCGTGGCCTGCGACACCATGAATTTCTGGATCGAGTCCCGTCGCGGCGACCTGATGGAGCTGCTGAAGCACGTCGACCTCATCACGCTCAACGACGGCGAGGCGCGCCAGCTCACCGAGCAGTCCAACCTCGTGAAGGCGGCGCGCTGGATCATCGACCGCGGTCCGCGCACGGTGCTGATCAAGAAAGGCGAACACGGCGCGTTCATGTTCACGCGCGACTCTGTGTTCTATGCGCCGGCGTACCCGCTCGAGTCGGTCTTCGACCCCACCGGCGCGGGCGACTCGTTTGCCGGCGGCTTCATGGGCTACCTGGCCCGCACCAACGACCTGAGCGAAGCCAACCTGCGTCGTGCCGTCATCGTCGGCTCGGCCATGGGTTCGTTCGTCGTCGAGGCCTTCTCCATTTCGCGGCTGCTCGACCTCACTCGCGAGGACATCGACCGTCGCGTGGCCGACTTCCACCGCCTCGTCTCGTTCGACCAGGAAATGCCGGCGTGAGCGATGGCCGGCTGACGTACGCGGGCGCCGGCGTCGACATCGCCGCCGCCGAGTCGTCCATGCACCGTATCAAGGCGCTCGTCGAGAGTACCTTCACCGCCGGTGCGCGCGGCGCCTTCGGCGGATTCGGCGGCATGTTCCGCGTGCCGGCCGGCGCACGGGCGCCACTGCTGGTGTCGAGCGCCGACGGCGTAGGCACCAAGGTCAAGCTCGCCATTGACGCCGGCCGCCACAACACCATCGGCCACTGCTTGGTGAACCACTGCGTCAACGACATCCTCGTGCAGGGGGCCGAGCCGCTCTTCTTCCTCGACTATGTCGCGTTCGGCAAGCTGCTGCCCGAGGTGGTGGAGCAGGTGGTGGCCGGCGTGGCCGCCGGCTGCCGCGAGAACGGTTGCTCGCTCCTCGGCGGCGAGACCGCGGAGATGCCCGGTTTGTACACGCCGCCCGACTACGACCTGGCCGGCTTCATCGTGGGCTGGGTGGAGGAAGACCAGGTGATCACGCGCGACCGCGTGCGCGCGGGCGACGTGCTCGTTGGACTGGCGTCGAGCGGGCTGCACACCAACGGCTATTCGCTGGCGCGACGCATCGTGAACGAACGGCTGAAGCTGAAGCCGGACGACGTCTTCCCAGGGGACAGCCGCTGCACCGCCGACGTCCTGCTCGCGGTGCATCGGTCGTACCTCGCCGCGCTTGCCCCGGTACGTGCGCAAATCCATGCAATGGCGCACATTACGGGAGGCGGGTTGCCCGGTAATCTCGACCGGGCACTCCCGCCAACGCTCGACGCGGTGATCGACACGAATTCGTGGGACGTTCCCAATGTCTTCCGCGTTCTCGAGGAGGCCGGCGGCGTAGCGCGAGCGGAGATGTTTCGGGCCTTCAACATGGGCGTCGGCATGGTGGTGATCACCGACGCGGAAGGAGCAGGGCAGGTGCGTGCGAGTGCGACCTCGGCTGGGGTCGAGAGCTGGATGCTCGGAGAGATCGCCGAGGGAACCGGACAAGTCATCCTCAACGGGGGCACGTGACCATGCGGGTACGTCGTACGATGATGGTGGTGGGTGCGGTGATGGTGGCGGCGAGCGCGACGGCGCAGGCCCAGTGCGCGACTGGCACCACGGAGGACGCCTGCTACAAGACGATCGACATCTTCAACTTCCTGACACCGCAGATTTCCACGGCCCTGGTTGGCGGAAGCACGACGCTGGGGCAGGGGGGGGTGCTCGGTGGCTTCCCGCACTTCGCGCTCGCCCTGCGCGCCACCGCGGTGAAGGGCACGATTCCGGACGTCAAGAACGTCGCCTTCAACACCGGCGGGTTTCAGAACACGACGTACACAGGTAAGGACCAGTTTGTGCCGATGGCGTCGGTGGACGGGGCAATCGGCATCTTCAAGGGATTCCCGCTTGGCGTGACGCGCGTCGGCGGCCTCGACCTGCTGGCGACGGCCACCTACATCCCGAAGCTGCCTGACGGTGGTGGACAAGTAACCATGACGCTACCCGGTGGCTCCACCAAGTTTGGCGGCGGCGTGCGCCTTGGCCTGCTGCAGGAGTCGCTGCTGGTTCCGGGCGTCTCGTTCAGCTGGATCAAGCGTGATCTCCCCACCCTCTCCGCCGCAGGCACGAGCACGGTGAGTGCGTCGGGAAGCAGCGCGCCGGGCAGTTTCGCCATGAACGACCTCTCGCTGAAGACGACTAGCTGGCGCATCAGCGTGTCGAAGTCCTTCCTCATCTTCGGGCTGCAGGCGGGCCTCGGGCAGGACAAGTACGACAACTCGGCGGCGCTTCGCGTCACGGTGACGCCGCCGGCACCCCTGGCGGAGCAGACGGTGAACATCAACGCCGCCAACACGATGACCCGCACCAACATGTACGTCGGGTTCAGCCTCAATTTCTTCATCGGCAAGCTCGTGGCCGAGGCCGGCCAGGTGAGCGGTGGAACGCTGCCGGCTGCCCACAACACGTTTGGCTCCGACGCGGCAGCCAGTCGCGGCTACTTCTCGGTGGGACTCCGCACCGGCTTCTGATGAGTGAACCGGCAGGCGGCTGGAGCACCCGCGAGCGCGCGTGGAT
>DATCGU010000331.1:0-4928 GCA_036508735.1 Gemmatimonadaceae bacterium | reverse complement strand
GGGTGATGGGCAGGTGGTCTCAGTCCTAGCAATCGGGCCGATCGTTGCCACACCGAGTGATCCGCGTTCATCCGCGTAATCGGGAGTCCTGCAGTAAGAGCCGCCCCGGCTCGAATCCCGGCGGCCAACGCTTGCCTTCCCCGCCCCCCCCAACGATCATTAGAGAGCAGCACGACATTCGTACCACGTGGCGATTTTGGGCAAATTGCGACCACGCTAATCCTTCGCTAAAGCGCCAGCTCCGGGCGCCCGTCGCCTTGGGCCTTTTTTGTTTCCCGCGATCTCGCGATCTCGCGCTCTCGTAATCTCCGCCATGCCCCACTCCCCTCCCCGCATCGACTCTCCCTACCTCTCCGCCCTCGATGAGCGCGTACTCATCTACGACGGTGCGATGGGCACGAGCATCCAGCGCCATCACCTGACCGCCGAGGATTACGGCGGGGGCAAGCTGGAGGGGTGCAACGACCACTTGGTGCTCACGCGCCCCGACGTCATCCGCGCTATTCACGAGTCGTTCCTCGCGGTGGGGTGCGACGTGGTGGAGACATGCACGTTTCAGAGCACGCCGCGCCGGCTCGGGGAGTGGGGACTGCTCGACAAGGCGCGCGACATCAACGTCGCCGCTGCCAGGATCGCCCGCGAAGCCTGCGCTGTGTACGCCACCAGCGACCACCCGCGCTTCGTGGCCGGCTCCATTGGCCCCACAGGCATGCTGCCGAGTTCCAGCGACCCGGCACTCTCGGCCATCACCTTCAACGAGCTCGCCGAGCAGTACTACCTGCAGGCGAAGTACCTCATGGAAGGCGGCGTCGACGTCCTGCTGGTGGAGACGTCGCAGGACATCCTCGAGGTGAAGGCGGCCATCGCCGGCTTCGAACGGCTGTTCGGCGAGATCGGGCGCCGCATTCCGGTGCAGGCGCAGGTGACGCTCGACACGAGCGGGCGCATGCTGCTGGGCACCGACATCGCCAGCGCCTTGACGACGCTGGAGTCGCTCCCCGTGCACGTGATCGGCCTCAACTGCTCCACCGGACCGGAGCACATGCGCGAGCCGATCCGCTACCTCACCGAACACGCCACGCGCCCCATCAGCTGCATCCCCAACGCGGGGCTGCCGCTGAACACGGGCACCGGCGACGCGGTGTACCCGCTGGAGCCGGCGCCGATGGCCGCGGCGATGCGCGAATTCGTTCACAGCTTCGGCGTGCGCATCGTCGGCGGCTGCTGCGGCACGACGCCCGAGCACCTCGAAGCAGTCGTGCGAGCCGTGCGCGAGGACGCGCCGCCTGCGGTTCACCGCGTCCACAGCGTGGCCCGCGTGTCGTCGGCGATGCGCGCCATCACCCTGCACCAGGACCCCGCACCCCTGCTCATCGGCGAGCGCGTCAACGCGCAGGGCTCGCGCAAGGTCAAGCGGCTGCTGCTCGCCGAGGACTACGAGGGAATCCTCGAGGTTGCCCGCGAGCAGGTGGACGGCGGCGCGCACGTGCTCGACGTCTGCGTGGCGGTGACCGAGCGCGGCGACGAAGCCGACCAGATGGAAAAGGTGGTGCGCCTGCTGTCGCAGTCGGTGGAAGCGCCGCTCATGATCGACTCCACCGAGCCCGACGTCATCGCCCGCGCCCTGGAGAATGTGCCGGGGCGCGCGCTGGTGAACTCGATCAACATGGAGAACGGTCGCAAGCGCATCGAGGCGGTGGTGCCCATCGCCAAGCGGCATGGCGCCGCACTCGTCGCGCTGACCATCGACGAGCAGGGCATGGCCACAACGGCCGCGCGCAAGCTCGAGGTGGCCCGCAAGATTCACGAAATCGTTGTAGGCGAGTACGGCATGTCGAGCGAAGACCTGCTGTTCGACGCCCTCACCTTCACGCTGGCCACCGGCGACGCGGAGTGGATCGACTCGGCGCACGAGACGATCGACGGCATCCGCGCCATCAAGCGCGAGCTCCCCGGCGTCCTCACCATACTCGGCGTCAGCAACGTCTCGTTCGGGCTCGACCCCGCCGCGCGCGGCGTGCTGAATTCCGTCTTCCTGCACCACTGCGTGCAGGCCGGGCTCGACGCCGCCATCGTCAACCCGGCGCACGTCACCCCGTACGCCGAGATTCCCGCGGTCGAGCGCGCGCTGGCTGACGACCTCATCTTCAATCGCGCGCCCGATGCGTTGCAGAAACTGATTGAGCACTACTCTGCGACGGCGGACGGCGGACGGCAGACGGCGGAAAAGGCGGACCCCACCGAGGGGATGACCGCCGAACAGCGGGTGCACTGGATGGTCGTGCACCGCAAGAAGGAGGGCATCGAGGCGGCACTCGATGCGGCACAGGTGCGCGCTCATCCGGTGCGCGTGCTCAACGAGGTGCTGCTGCCGGCCATGAAGGAGGTCGGCGACAAGTTCGGCGCCGGCGAGCTCATTCTCCCCTTCGTGCTGCAGAGCGCCGAGGTCATGAAGCGCGCGGTGAAGCATCTGGAGCAGTTCCTCGAGCGGCAGGAGGGGTACACCAAGGGCAAGGTGGTGCTGGCCACCGTGTACGGCGACGTGCACGACATCGGCAAGTCGCTGGTGAACACCATCCTCGCCAACAACGGCTACACGGTGTTCGACCTGGGCAAGCAGGTGCCGGTCAACACGATCATCGAGAAGGCCATCGAGGTGGGGGCCGACGCCATCGGCCTCAGCGCACTGCTGGTGAGCACCTCCAAGCAGATGCCGCTGTGCGTGCAGGAGCTCGACCGCCGCGGCCTCAAGATTCCGGTGCTCATTGGCGGCGCGGCCATCAACCGCCGCTTCGGGCGCCGTGCGATGTACGTGGAGGGGGATCGCGCCTACGAATCGGGCGTCTTCTACTGCAAGGACGCGTTCGAGGGGCTGGAGACGATGGACGGCCTGCAGGACCCCGACAGGCGCGAGCAGCTCACCCGCGAATTGCTTGCGAACGCCCGCAACGACGTCTTTCTCAACACGAAAGTCGGAAAAGATATCCGCGCCGGCGACGCAGGTGGCGAACGCAGCGCCGTGCGTACCGACGTGGCGGTTCCGCAGGCGCCGTTCTTCGGCGCGCGGGTGCTGCACGACATCCCGCTTGGCGAGATCTTTGCGCTGCTCGACCTCGACGAGCTGTACCGACTGCAGTGGGGAGGGCGCGGTTCGGGTGAGGCCTACGACGCGATCGTGCGCGACGAGTTCGAGCCGATGCGCCGGCGTCTCGAAGCCGAGGCCGCCCGCGACGGCTGGCTGAAGCCGCAGGCAGTGTACGGCTACTTCCCGGCGCAGAGCGAAGGCAACGCGATCATCGTCTATGACCCGGCCGCCTTCGAGAGTGACGGCGCCGCCCTGCGCGAGATCGCGCGCTTCGAGTTCCCGCGGCAGGCGGGACGCGAACGACTCTGCCTGGCCGACTACGTGCGGCCGGTCGGCACCGACCAGGTGGACGTCATCGCCCTGCAGGTGGTGACCGTGGGCAACGCGGCATCGGAGCGATTCGAGACCCTGCAGGCGGCCGGTGAATACAGCGAGGCCTTTCTCGTGCATGGCATCGCCGTGGAGGCCGCCGAGGCCGTGGCGCAGTGGATGCATGCGCGCATCCGCCGCGAACTCGCGCTCGAGCCCGAGCAGGGCAAGCGCTATTCGTGGGGATACGGCGCGTGCCCCGACCTCGACGATCATGGGCAGGTGTTCAAGCTCCTCCCCGTGGAGCAGGCTTTGGGCATGACGCTCACCTCGGCGTTCCAGCTCGTGCCAGAGCAGAGCACCGCCGCACTGGTGCTGCATCACCCCGAGTGCAAGTACTACGCCGTGCGAACCGCCGCCGAGGGCACTCCATGAGCGCGACACGCCAGGAACTGCTCAAGCGACTGCTGGACCCCGAGCAGGTGGTGATGGCCGACGGGGCGATGGGCACGGAGCTGTACGCCAAGGGCGTCTTCATCAACCAGTGCTACGACGAGCTGAACGTCCGGCAGCCCGACCTGGTGCGCGGCATCCACGCCGAATACGTGCGCGCCGGCGCCGAGCTCATCGAGACCAACTCGTTTGGCGCCAACCGCCCCAAGCTCCAGCACTACGGCCTCGAGGGGCAGGTACGCGAGTTCAACCTCGCGGCGGCCGCACTCGCCCGCGAGGCGGCCGGAGACCACGCGCTCGTGGCCGGCGCGGTGGGGCCGCTCGGCCTGCGCATCGAGCCTTTCGGTCCGACGTCGCGCGAAGAAGCGAAGGAGTTGTTCGAAGAACAGATGACCGCGCTGCGCGATGGCGGCGTCGACTGCTTCATCCTCGAGACATTCAGTGACCTGCCCGAGATCGAGGAGGCGGTACGCGCCGCACGCGCCGTCGCGCCATCGCTGCCCGTCATCGCCCAGGTGACCGTCACCGCCGACCTCGTCACCGCGTTCGGCGTTCCCCCCGAGGAGATCGCCGAGGCGCTCGAGGCCACCGGCGCCGACATCATCGGGCTCAACTGCTCGGTGGGACCGCAGACGATCCTCGAGGCCATCGAGCGGATGTCCGCCGTCACCGGCAAGAAGCTCTCGGCGATGGCCAACGCCGGGATGCCGCGCGAGGTCGGCGGGCGCTCCATGTACATGGCCAGCCCTGAGTACATGGCAAACTATGCGCGCCACCTCGTGCAGGCCGGTGTGCGCCTGGTGGGCGGCTGCTGCGGCACAACGCCAGAGCACATCCGCGCCATGGTCGACGGCGTACGTCCGCTGGTGCCGCGCCACGCCACCGTGGCGCAGTCGGCGGGCGGCGGGCGGATGTCGCGCGTCCCGGGACGCCATGAGGCTGCCGGTGTTGCGCCGGTGCCGCTCGTCGATCGCTCGGCGTGGGGGCGCAAGCTCGCCGCCGGGGAGTTCGTGACCAGCGTCGAAATCGTGCCGCCGCGCGGCGTGGACCCGTCGAGGATGCTCACCGAGGTGAAGAAGTT
>DATCGU010000330.1:0-2028 GCA_036508735.1 Gemmatimonadaceae bacterium | reverse complement strand
ACAACGTGGCGCTCGATTACACCCGCGCTGCCAGCGACGCGGCGACGCTGCTCGCCGCAAGCGCTGACGTGCTCGCCAGTTCGGGTGTCGCGCGCGATTCCGTTGCGCGTGCCCTCGGCGTGGTGCGCGCCCTGGGGTTGCCGCTCAGCCGCAGCGGCATTCCCATCGACCGCCAAAGCGAGACCGTGACTTGGCTCGGACGGATCGACGACACACGCGACACGCTCAACGTGCGCGCGCTGACCACGATGTACAGCCAGAGCCGCAGTGGCGGACTCAACTTCGGCGCGCTCTCGGCGCCGTCGGCGGGAGGAGATCAGCAGGTGCGGGGACTCGGCGTGCAGGCGCGCGCCGACACCTATTTCGGCCCCGGGCGCCGGATGCTGAACCAGAGCAAGATCGGATTCAACCGGCAGACCACCACCGGGTCACCGTACGTCGCCCTTCCCGGCGTCAGTGTGCTCGTACGTTCCACGGGACCGAACGGCGAGGGCATCAGTTCGCTTGCGCTCGGGGGAAGCTCGTACCTCGACAATCGCCAGGAACGTACCACCTGGGAGGGCATGAGCGAACTCATCTGGAACGCCAGGGGGCGCAAGCACACCTTCAAGGCGCATGCGTGGGCTCGCACCGATGCGCTCGACGCGTCCGGCGGAGCCGACGTGCTCGGGCGTTATGCCTTCAACTCGATCGACGACCTCGCGGCCGGCCGCGCGTCGAGCTACACGCGCACGCTCACCCAGCCCGCGCGGTCGGGCGCCGTGTGGAACACTGCCGCTGCGTTCACGCACGCCTTCTATCCCTCCCGCTTCTTCTCCCTGATGTATGGCGCCCGCGTCGAGGCCAACGGCTTTGCCTCCGCACCGGCGCCCAATGGCGCCCTCGAGTCTGCGCTGGGCGTGCGCAGCGGCGCGGCACCCACGCGCATGCACGTGAGTCCGCGTGTCAGTTTTTCGTACACGTTCAACCGCGACAAGGACAACGGCGGCGGGATGGCGTCCAACATGGTCGGGACTTTCTATCGAAACACGATGGGGGTGATTCGAGGCGGGATCGGGGAGTTTCGCGACCTGTTGCGGCCCGACCTCGTGGCCGACACGCGCGCGCACACAGGACTGGGTGGCAGCGCGCGTTCGCTCTCGTGCGTCGGGGCGGCGGTGCCGGTGCCCGACTGGACCGACCTCATGGCCAATCCGACTTCGGCGCCGACGGAGTGTGCGGGCGGTGGCGGTGTGCTGGCGGAGAGCGCGCCGAACGTGTCGCTCATTGACCCGTCGTACGACGTGCCACGCAGTTGGCGCGCCTCGCTCGGCTGGGACTCGGACGTCGGTCCCTGGATGGTACGAGTGGATGGGCTCGGGTCGTACGACCTGAACCAGCCAGGCAGCGTGGATGCGAATTTCAGCGGTCTGCAGCGCTTTGCACTTTCCAATGAAGGGGAACGCCCGGTCTTCGTCACCCCAGCATCGATCGATGCCGCCAGTGGGACGGTGAGCAGCGCCGAGGCGCGACGCACCGCGAGCTTTGGGCGGGTGGGCGTTCGCACGAGCGACCTGCGCGGCTACGGCGCCCAGGTGACGCTCACCCTGGCACCGGATTTGTTCAAGATGCGCCGCGCCATCCCGGCGTCGTTGTACGGGTCGCTGTCGTACACCCTGCAGCAGTCGCGACGTGAGTACCGCGGCTTCGACGGCGCGGCGTTCGGGGACCCGCGCACGCGGGAGTGGGCACCCAGCGCGAGTGACGCGCGGCACATCGTCCTGCTTCAGGGTGGGCTGTACACCAAGTACACCGGGGCACTCACGCTTTTCGCCCGAGCGCAGTCGGGGCTGCCGTTTACGCCCATCGTGCAGGGTGACGTGAACGGGGACGGGCGGTCGGGTGATCGCGCGTATGTGCCGAATGCCGCGGCGACGCAGGATGCCGTGCTTGCGACGCAATTGCGATCGCTCATCACCAACGGCAGCGCCGCCGCGCGGGAATGCGTCGCGCGGTTCGCCGGACAAGTGGCCGACCGCAACGGCTGCC
>DATCGU010000329.1:0-4737 GCA_036508735.1 Gemmatimonadaceae bacterium | reverse complement strand
GCCACGGCCGTTGCCCGCGCGGCGGATCTCCCCAGCCTCGGCACCGCCAGGGGCGCGGATGATTTCCATTTCAACGGCCTTCGCGTTTCCGCTACGCGCGTCGTAGACGATCGGCGTTCCCATCGTTTGCATGCAGACTCCGCGTAAGTCGTACCGAAAGATCTACTGCGCGGTGCGGTGAGTCTGTAAGGAGCACCCTGATTGGGAGTAGGGGGAGTCTCTGCGGTGACCTTCTTACGTCACCTCCCGCTAACGATTCCCGGAGTCCGCCTCTACTTTTCGCCCGACCCGGAGAAACCGCGGAGACACCGTGAACACCACCACTGGCGGCGAAGTGCTCGCCCGCATGCTGCAGGCCGAAGGCGTCGATGTCGTCTTCGGCATCATCGACGGCACCTACTTCGGCTTCTACTCCGCCCTCCACCGCCTCGGCATTCGCCTCGTCACGCCCCGCCACGAGGCCGGTGCCGCCCACGCGGCCGCGGCCTACGCGCGACTCACCGGGCGGCTCGGCGTGTGCATGGCGAGCAACGGCCCGGGCGTCGCCAACATCCTGAGCGGTCTCGTGGTGGAGCAGGCGGAGGGCAATCGCGTCCTCTGCATTTCGAGCGCCCGGCGCACCGGCGCGATGTATCCGCTCCGCACCGGCACCTACCAAGGCTTCGATCAGCAAGCCGTGGTCGGCTCGTTCGCGAAGTGGAGCCGCGCCGCGCCGAGCTTCGAACGGATTCCCGAGCTCATGCGCGCCGCTCTGCGCGAGTGCTGGAGCGGCCGGCCCGGCGTGGTGCACCTCGACGTCCCCGAGAACCTGATGAACGGCAAGGTGAAGGCCGACGTCGCCATCTGGAATCCCTCGCAGTACCGGCGCACCACGCCACTCGCGGCCGATCCCGCCGATGTGGAGCGTGCGGCCGATGTGATGCTCATCGCCGGCTTGCCGATCATCCACGCGGGGAGCGGCGTGGTGCACGCGCAGGCATGGGATGCGCTGCGCGAGGTCGCCGACCTGCTCGAGGCGCCGGTGACCACGAGCTGGGCCGCGCGCGGCGTGTTCGACGAGGATTCGCCGCTCGCGATCCCAATGACGCACGTGAAGCTCAACCAGCTCGTGCGCAACGAGGCCGATGCGGTGCTCATCCTCGGATCGCGACTCGGCGAAACGGACCGCTGGGGGAAGGCGCCGTATTGGCGCTCGCCCGCCGAGCTGCGCACGGTGCAGGTGGACATCGACGCGGCGATGCTCGGCGCCAACCGGCCGGTTGATGTCGCGGTTCAGGCCGACGTGGGCGTCTTTCTCGCCGCGCTTGCCGTGCGCATCAGGGAGCGCCAGCGGGGAGGCGAAGGGATGGATCGCACCAGGCGCCGCGAGCGAATGGAGAAGTATCGCGCGCATATCCGGCGCTACAAAGCCAAACTCGAGGGCGCGCTCGCCGACCGCGGCTCGCCGGTGCATTCCGCGCACGTGCCGGCGCTGGTGCGCGAACTCTTCCCCGCCGGCAGCCCAATCGTTGCCGACGGCGGCAACACCGCGGTGTGGGCGATGTTCTACACGCATGCCCGTCCGCCCGCCCGGCTCCTCTCGACCATGAAAATGGGGATGCTCGGCGCCGGCATGGGCCAGGCGCTCGGTGCGGCCGTGGCCGTGCCCGATCGCCCCGTGGCCGTGATCATCGGCGACGGCGCGGCCGGCATGCACCCGCAGGAGATCGAGAGCGCGGTGCGCCATAAACTGCGCATCGTCTGGCTGGTGCTCTGCGACAAGCAGTGGGGCATGGTGAAGATGACGCAGTCCATCGCGCTCCGGCCGCTGAAGATGCTCATCAGGAAGCGGCTCGACTCGGACGAGAACATGTGGACCGACTTCGGCGACATCGACTTCGCGAAGGTCGCGCAGGCGATGGGCGCGCACGGCGAGCGCGTGAGCGACCCCGCGGCACTTCGCGGCGCCGTCGAGCGCGCGCTCGCCTGCGGCGGTCCCGCCCTCATTCACGTGGACGTGAATCCCACCGTGCACATGTGGGCGCCGGGCCTCATGCACTTCAAGTCGATGCACGAGGAGCCCAAGGGCTCGTGAAGATGCGCGCGGTGTGGGTGGACGCGTGAAGATGCACGACCAACCGCGGCGCGCGTGAACGGGATCGACGCCGTCAGGCTGAACTTCAGCGCGAACACGCTCCACACGCTGAACGCCATCCTCGCGGTCGTCATGTTCGGCGTGGCGCTCGACATGCGCGCCGACGACTTCAGGCGCGTGGTGGCCAATCCGCGGCCCGTGCTGATCGGACTGGCCGGGCATTACGTGGTGTTCCCCGCCCTCACATTCGCGCTGGTGCTGCTCATTCGCCCGGCGCCGAGCATCGCGCTGGGCATGATGCTCGTGGCGAGCTGTCCCGCCGGCAACATCTCCAACTTTCTCGTGTACTTGGCGCGCGGCAACACCGCGCTCTCCGTGAGCATCAGCTCGGCATCCACGGTGCTCTCCATCGTGATGACACCGCTCGTGCTGCGCTTCTGGGGTTCGATGTACGAGCCCACTCGGACGATCCTGCGCGACGTGGCGGTGCCCCCGCTCGAGATGTTCGTGACGATCTTCATCCTGCTCGGCCTGCCGCTCACGGCGGGCGTGATGGTGGCACGCCGCTGGCCGCGATTCGCCGACGCCGTGCGTGTGCCCCTCAAGCGGATCTCGATCGCGATTTTCGCCGCGTTCCTGCTGTTCGCGCTGGTGGGCAACTGGCAGTACTTCGTGGAGTACGTGCGGTGGGTCGTGCTGGCCGTCTTCCTGCACAACGCGACGGCGCTTCTCTCCGGGTACTGGACGGCGCGAGCGCTGCGCCTGCCCGAGCGCGACTGCCGCGCGGTGAGTTTCGAGGTTGGCATCCAGAACTCGGGACTCGGCCTCATCCTGATCTTCACGTTCTTCGGCGGCCTCGGTGGAATGGCGATCGTCGCCGCGTGGTGGGGGATCTGGCACATCGTGGCGGGGCTGACGCTGGCGACGTGGTGGTCGCGGCGGGAGCCGGGTGGCGCGCCGGCGGCGCCGTCGGTGGCGGCCGCGTGACGATGGCGCGCCAAAGCGCGGCGCGCATACTGGTGACCGGCGCGTCGGGATACATCGGCAGCCTGCTCGTGGCCGAGTTGGCCGGCGCGCTCGCGGCCGGCCGCATCGGCGCCCTGATCGCCACCGACATTCGCCCTCCATCTTCCATCTTACATCTTCCATCTTCAGACTCGCAGTTCCTCAAGCACGACGTCCGCGACCCCGGCCTCGCCGCCGTTCTAAGAGATCACGCTGTCGACTGCGTGATTCACCTGGCCTCGATCGTCACTCCGTCCAAGGGCAGCACGCGCGAGTTCGAATACTCGGTGGACGTCGGCGGCACGCGCCGGGTGCTCGACGCCTGCGTGGAGGCGGGCGTGCGGCGCGTCGTCGTCACGTCGAGCGGCGCCGCGTACGGCTACCACGCCGACAATCCCGAGTGGATCGGCGAAGACACACCCCTCCGCGGCAACGAGCGCTTCGCCTACAGCTGGCACAAGCGACTCGTGGAGGAGATGCTCGCCGAGTATCGCCGAACGCATCCCGCACTCGAGCAGGTGATCTTCCGCGTGGGTACCATCCTCGGCGCGTCGGTGAACAACCAGATCACCGCGCTGTTCGAGCGGCGGCGAATACTGGTTCTTCGGGGGTGCGCGTCGCCCTTCGTGTTCGTCAACGATCGCGACGTGGTGAACTGCCTCGTGCGAGCCGTCGATTCAGCGGCAACGGGTGCGTTCAACGTGGCTGGAGACGGCGCGCTGCCGCTGCGCGAGATCGCCGCGTTGCTGGGCAAGCGTACGGTTGAGCTGCCGCCGTCACTCGTACGGTGCGCGCTCGCGGTGCTGCACCCGCTCGGATTGACGCAGTACGGGCCCGCGCAGGTCGACTTCCTGCGCTACCGGCCGGTGCTCGACAACCGGCGGCTCAAGGAGGTGTTCGGGTATGCGCCGGCGATGACGACGCGCGAGGCGTTCCTGCGGTGGAGAGACGCGCGGAGAAGTGACGTCGCGGTGACGTCTTGACGTTATAACGTCCTGACGTCATATTTCGGCATGCCCACTTCCAAGCGAGCAACGGTCTATTTCGACTCGAGCCTGCACCGTGCCCTCCGAGTGAAAGCCCTCGAAACGGATCAGTCCCTTTCGGAACTGGTCAACGCGGCCGTGCGCGCGGCGTTGGCCGAGGACGCCGATGACCTCGCGGTCGTTCGAGCGCGGGTCAAGGAACCACCGCTTCGGCTCGAAGACGTGCTGAAAGACTTGAAGCAGCGTGGCAAACTATAACGTTCTGGTCAGGCCGTCCGCAGCCAAGGAACTCGAACGCCTGCCCGACAAGCCCCGCCGGCAGATCGCCAAGAGACTGCGAGCGCTGGCAGAACATCCGCGCCCAGCAGGATGTGAAAAACTCACCGGCGAAGACCTCTATCGCATCCGCCAGGGCGACTACCGCGTCGTGTACTCCATTGCCGACGCCACGGTGACCGTTCTCGTGATCCGCATCGGCCATCGGCGCGAGGTCTACAGATAGGAGCGGGCGACGACCTTCAAACGGCGACGGGTGACGGGTCTTCAAACGGCGACGCGCGACGGGTGAGCGGCAATTGAGCGACGGGCGAGGGGTGAGGGGCCTCGAAGCAGGGACGGCGACGGGTGAGGGGCCTCGAAACGGCGACGGGTGACGGGTGAGCGGCAATTGAG
>DATCGU010000328.1:0-5599 GCA_036508735.1 Gemmatimonadaceae bacterium | reverse complement strand
GGCCGCGATGTCCCACGGTGCCAGCCGGTTCTCCCAGAAGCCATCGAAGCGGCCGCAGGCCACGCCGGCCAGGTCGAGCGAGGCCGAGCCGGGGCGCCGCAAACCCGCCGTGTGCGTCATGAGTTGCCGCATCTGGTCGATGTAGCGTTCCAGGTCGTCGCCGACCATGAATGGGAAGCCGGTGGCGATGAGCGCGCGCTGCGGGTCGGCAATGGTGCTCACCTGAAGGGACTGGCCATTGCACCACGCTCCCCCGCCGCGCGTGGCGGTATACCAGTCGTCGCGCGGCACGTGCAGGACAACACCTGCTACCAGCTCATTGTCCACGAGTGCGGCAATCGACACCGCGTACTCCAGCATGCCGTGCAGGAAGTTGGTGGTGCCATCGAGCGGATCGATGACGAAGGTCACGCCCTGTGCGCGCCGGTCGGCGGCCAGCGTACTGGCTGATTCCTCGGCCAGGATGGCGGCCTCCGGCACCCGGCGGAGCAGGACCTCGAGTATGCGCGCCTCGGCTGTTTCGTCGATTTCGCTCACGAAATCGGTGGCCGCCTTCTCCCGCCAGACGATGGACGCGCGCCTTCTTTCGCCGTCGCGGATCACCTCGGCGCCCGCCGCGGCCGCCTCCCGCAGGGTGTCGAGGAGGTGTGCGGGGGTGGGTGAGAGGAAGGGTGCGGGGGTCACTTGCTCTGGGCCAGTTGGTTGAAGTGTCATGCGTGCAATCCTAGCTTTCTCCCATGCCCCGCATCTTCAGCGGCATTCAGCCGTCCGGTGAACTGCACATCGGTAACTATCTGGGCGCAGTCAAGAACTGGGTCGCGCTCCAGGAGCAGTACGAATCGTTCTTCTGCGTCGTGGACTACCACGCGATCACGGCGCCGTACGCGCCCGACGACTTGCGTCGTCGCACGCGCGAGATGGCCACGTCCCTGCTGGCCGCCGGCATCGACCCCGCCAAGTGCACCGTCTTCGTGCAGTCGCGCGTGCCGGAACATACCGAGCTGGCGTGGATCTTCAACACGGTCACGCCGCTGGGCGAACTGGAGCGCCAGGTGGCGTTCAAGGAGAAAGCCGCGCGCCAGGAGCAGGTGATGGCCGGCCTGTTGAACTACCCGGTGCTGCAGGCCGCCGACATCCTGCTCTACCTGGCCGACATGGTGCCGGTGGGCGAGGACCAGGTGCAGCACCTCGAGCTGTCGCGCGTGGTCGCGCGCAACTGGAACTCACGCTTTGCGCCCGCGGGCGTGCCTTACTTTCCGGAACCCCAGGCGCTGATGACGCCGACGCGCCGGATCGCGGGGCTCGACGGCAACAACAAGATGTCCAAGTCGCTGGGCAACACCATTGGCCTTCTCGAGTCACCCGAGGAGATCTGGGCCAAGCTGCGACCGGCGGTCACCGACCCGGCGCGCGTCAAGAAGACTGATGCCGGCAACCCGGACAACTGCCCGGTGATTTTCGGGCTGCACCGGGCGTTTTCGCCGAGCGCCACGGTGACCGAAGTGGAGATCAATTGTCGCACTGCCGGGTGGGGGTGTGTGGACTGCAAGAAGGCGCTGCTGGAGAGCATGAACGTGGAGCTGACGCCCATCCGCGCACGGGCACAGGCGTTGTTCGAGCAGCCGGCGCTGGTGGATGCCGCACTCGACGCCGGGGCGGAGAAGGCGCGCGCCGTGGCGCGGCGCACGATGGGGCATGTGAAGGAGTGCATGGGACTCGCCTGAACCGGGGGGTGCTGGTGGCTACTCAGGAGCGATCGTGATGACGGCGCCGCAAGAAGCGGGACAGCTGCTGCAGGACCTCTTTCACGGACTGCGGCTCGACCTCGCGCTGAAGCTGGGCGTGGCGGTGCTGCTGGGTGGCGCCATTGGTCTGGAGCGACAGATCGCCGGCAAGCCGGCCGGACTTCGCACGAACATCCTCATCTGCCTGGGTTCGGCGTTGATGATGGACCTGTCCATCAACCTGATGGGAGCGGACGGTCGCGTGGGCGACCCCGCACGGCTGGCGGCACAGGTGGTCACCGGCATCGGATTTCTCGGCGCCGGCACCATCATGCAGTCCAAGGGAACGATCAGCGGCCTCACGTCGGCGGCGACCATCTGGACGGTGGCGGCCATCGGGCTGACCATCGGTGCCGGGTTCTTCGTCGAGGGCCTTGGCGCCGGGTTGATGGTTCTGGTGGTGCTGCTTGTGCTTGGCAACCTCGAGCACAAGCTGGTGCGCACGCGCCGTACGATGCCCATGACGGTGCGGGCCGCCCCAGGCGCCGAGTTCGGCCCCTTCGAGCAACTGTTGCACGAAGAGGGAATCAAGGTGATCGAGAAGATGTATTACGACCATCCGCGCGATCGCGTGTTCGAGTTGCGGCTGCGTGGCCCGGCGCCGCAGTTCGATGTGGCGCGCGAAGCGCTGCTCGAACGTGAGGACGTGCTCGACGTGACGCTCCACTAGGATGCGCCGCCTCGTGGTCGACCTTCGGTCGCGCTCCGCGGCCTTCTGCCTGCCCGACGCCGTGGGCGAGCGGCTGCGTGCCGAGACGCCGGCCGGCTGGGAGACGCTGATAGTGCAAGCGGAAACCGATGCGCTTGAATATGGCGCACAGGCGCCGAGCGCCGAGTCGCTGGCCGCAGTTTCCGAGGCGGAGATCTACCTCGGCTACGGCATGGCGCCGGAGCTGTTTCACGCGGCCCCGAAGCTTCGGTGGGTGCACTCGGGCATGGCGGGCGTGGGTCTGCTGCTTCGCATTCCGGAGATGCGTGATGGTCCCTGCCTGCTCACGAACTCGGCGGGCGTCTTTGGCCCGCAAATCGCCGAGCACGTGCTGGCCGGCGTGTTGTACCTGTGCCGGGCCCTCGATTTCGCCCAGGCGCTGCGCACCGGGCGGCAGTGGGACCAGCGCGTCTTTGGCACCCCGGCCGCGCTGGTGCGGGAAGTTGACGAACTGCGGGTGCTGGTGGTCGGGACGGGCGGCATAGGTTCGGCCGTCGCGTGGCGGTTCGCGGCGCTCGGAGCCCGCGTAGTGGGGCTGCGCCGCGACCCGGGCAAGGGCTGTCCGCCGGGATTCGCGCGCGTGGCGGGACTCGAGGCCATCGACCGCGAGCTTCCCGAGGCCGACGTGGTGGTGCTGGCGGCAGCGCTGACCGCCGAAACCAACCAGGTGCTCGACGAGCGCCGGCTGGCGCTGCTGCCGGCCGGGGCGATCGTGGCCAACGTGTCGCGTGGGGCCTTGGTGGATGAAGGGGCGCTGGTGGCGGCGCTCGAGGGCGGGCGGCTGCGAGGCGCGGTGCTCGACGTCTTTGCCCACGAGCCACTGGCCGCGGAGAGCGCGTTGTGGCAACTTCGACAAGTTGTCTGGACGCCACACGTGAGTGGCGTCTCGCCGCGCCGGTTCTGGGACCGGCTGTCGGCTCTCTTTGTGGAGAACTGGCGCTCGTATTCCGAGGGTCGGCCGCTCCGGAATCTCGTGGACAAGACGCTCGGATACTGAAGACGCGATGGAAAAGATCATCAAGGCGGCGGTCGATCGGGGGGCGTCGGACCTGCACATCAAGGCGGGCGACGTCTTCCGCGCGCGCATCGATGGGCGGCTGGTGCCGCTGACGAAGCAGGCGCTGACGCCGGAACAGACCAAAGCCATTGCGATGCGGCTGATCCCCAACGAGGAGGATCGGGCGCGCATCGACAAGCTGACCGATTTCGACTGCTCGTGGGGCGCGCCGGGCATTGGTCGCTTTCGCGTGAACATCCTGCGGCAGCGGTCGAGCTTCATGATCGTGATGCGCGTCATCCCGTTCGAGGTGCCGAGCTTCGAGAAGCTCAAGCTGCCCGAGGTGATGCGGCGCATCACCGACGCGGAGCGCGGGATGATCCTGGTGACCGGCGTCACGGGCTCGGGCAAGTCGAGCACGATGGCGGCCATGATCAACCACATCAACTCGTCGACGAACAAGCACATCGTCACGCTGGAAAACCCGATCGAGTTCCTGCACCGCGACCTGCAGAGCAGCGTCACGCAGCGCGAGATCGGCGTGGATACCGAGAGCTTCCAGTCGGGGCTGCGCGCGGCACTGCGCCAGGACCCCGACGTGATCCTCATCGGGGAGATGCGCGACGCGGAGACGATCGACACGGGCATGAAGGCGGCCGAGACGGGGCACCTGCTGCTGTCGACGCTGCACACGCCCGACGCGCAGAGCACGATCATGCGTATCATGGCGATGTTCCCGCCCGAGGAACAGGAAGTGGTGCGCGTGCGCCTTGCCGAGACGCTGCACGCAGTGGTGAGCCAGCGCCTGCTGCCGCGTGCCGACGGGCACGGACGCGTGGTGGCTGCCGAGGTGATGGTGGTGACGGCGACGATCCGTGACCTGATCCTCGACGGGGAGAAGATCAACGAGATCCGCGACTACATCGCCGAGGGCCGCGACCAGTATGGCATGCAGACTTTCGATCAGCACCTGGGCGACCTCGTACAGAGCGGCGAGGTGACGTTCGAGGCCGCGCTGGCGGCGGCCACACGGCCGAGCGACTTCCAGCTCAAGATGCAGACGTTCAAGCGCAAGACGTCGACGGTTCGCGCGTCAACGGTGAGGGATGCCGTTCCCGAGGGTGGTGCAGGGTTCAAGTCGGGGTCGGGGATGGATTTTCTGAATGGGTGAACTGCAGGAGAAGCTGTAAGCTGTACGCTGTACGCTGTACGTTTTACGCCATCCGCACCTAGCACCTAGCACCTAGCACCTGCCATCTGCCATCTGCCATCTGCCATTCGCCAATTGCCCTCAGCCATAGTTCCATGCCTTCCATATTGCTTGCCGGCGTCCTCGGCCCGGCCACCACGCCCTTTACACCGTCCGAAGCGCTCGACCTCAAGGGCTTTGGGGCGAACCTCCGGTCGCACATGGTCCACGGGCTCTCGGGCATCGTCGTCTGCGGCTCCACGGGCGAGGCGGCCCTGCTGGATGAGCACGAGCGCGGCGCGCTGCTGAGCGCCGCGCGGGAGCTGGTGCCCGCAGATCGCCTGCTGCTGATGGGAACGGGCGCCGAGTCCACGAAGCTGTGCGTTGAGCGCAGCCGTGACGCGGCAGCGCGTGGCGCCAATGCCGTGCTGGTGGTGGCTCCGCACTACTATGGCGCGCAGATGACGACCGGCGCCCTGCGTGCGCACTACGAACGGGTGGCGGACGAAAGCCCGGTGCCGGTGGTGCTGTACAACATTCCCAAGTACATGCACTTCAAGCTCTCGCCCGAACTGGTTGCCGAGCTGTCCGTACACGAGAACATCATTGGCATCAAGGACAGCTCCGGTGACCTGTCGTTGCTCGAGGGATACCTGGAATCGCAGCGCGGATCGTTCACGGTGCTGACGGGCAACGGCGGTCAGCTGCTCCCGGCGCTCGAACGCGGGGTGCGGGGCGGCATCGTGGCGGTGTCGTTGTTCGCTGCCGGGCTTTCGATGGACGTCTACGAGGGCTTCGTGGCCGGTGACCTCGCCCGCGCCACGGTGGCGCAGGACCGGCTGAAGCCGATGGCCAGCGAGATCGTGGCGGGGCTCGGCGTGGCCGGAGTGAAGGCGGCGCTCGACGCGGTGGGACTGGTG
>DATCGU010000327.1:0-8067 GCA_036508735.1 Gemmatimonadaceae bacterium | reverse complement strand
TGGAAGGAAGAGGAGCGCGAGAGCGCGGGAACCTACGGAGAGAGGGGCAACTTGAAGCAACGGGCGGTGTTTGCAGTGATTACGGTACCGAGGCGCTCGGCGCTGAGGCCGCGCACCTCGGCGAGCTTCGCCAGCGTGTGGCTGACCCACGCCGGTTCATTGCGCTTGCTGCGATTCGGAACTGGGGCCAGGTAGGGCGCGTCGGACTCGACGAGCAGCCGCTCGGCATCCGGGAGGCGCAACAGCGCGTCGTCGGCCCATTTCTTGAACGTGACGACACCAGAGAACGAAATATACCAGCCGGCCGCAAGCGCCGTTTCGGCCAGCGATGCGGGCCCGGTGAAACAGTGCAGGATGCCGATGACCCCGCTAGTCGCCGCCTCGGCAATCATCGCGGCAGTGTCGTCAACGGCATCGCGCGTGTGCACGACCACGGGCAGGTGAAGCTCGGCGGCGAGGGCAAGTTGCCCGCCGAAGGCGCGGCGTTGCAGTTCGCGCGGTGCGTGCTCGTAGTGATAGTCGAGCCCACACTCGCCAATGGCCACCGCGCCTCTCGCGACCTCGGCACGGAGGAGTTCCACGTCCCTGAGCGGGTCAAACGAGGACGCGTCGTGCGGATGCACGCCCACCGTGTGCCAGATGAAGCGCGGATGCCGCGCGGCGATCTCCCGCGCACGCCGGGCGGCATCGAGCGACTCGCCGATGCAGACCAGCGCCACCGCGCCATTGACGCGGGCGCGCTCAATGACGGCCTCGCAGTCGGCGTCGAACGCCGGGTCCGCGAGGTGGCAGTGCGAGTCGATGAACGCCGGCATCCCTGAATCTAGGCGGAGTACCGAGGGCTCGACAGCAGACGTGTGCTGGCGTCGCGTAAGTGAATCTCTCACGGAGACCGGGGATTCTCTCACGAAGACCGCAGGAGCGCGAAGGACACCGATTACTACAATTCAAAGGGGGTGTGGCGGGAAGTCCTTTCCGCCACACCCCCTCAGAGTACTTGCACTCTTCGTGCCCTCTGTGCCGCTCCGGTCTCAGTGAGAGATCAAGGCCGCGGACGCGCGCTCGTGTGGGAACGGGCCTCGTTGGCGCGCGGGTACTTGTTCTCGATCCACATCAGGATGGGCGACGCCACGTAGACGGAGCTGAACGTGCCGGTGAAGATGCCGAACGACATGACCCAGGCGAAGGGCCGGATGACCTCGCCGGCCAGCAGCAGCAGCGACAAGGTGGCGGCGAGGGTCAAGGCGTGCGTGAGGATGGACCGCGGAAGCGTCTCGTTGACCGAAAGGTTCAACAGGTCGTAGAACGGCATCTTGCGATTCTTGTGCAGGTTCTCGCGCACGCGGTCGAAGATGATGATGGTGTCGTTCAGCGAGTAACCGATGACCGTGAGGACGGCGGCGACGACGGTCAGCGAGATCTCGAGGTGCAGGAGCTTGATGAACGCGATGGTCGTGAGCACGTCGTGAGCGGTGGCGAGCACGGCGGACACGCCGAAGCGCCACTCAAAACGCCACGCCAGGTAGGCGAGCGTCACGAGGAAGGAGATGAGGATGGCAAAGATGGCGCCGCGCCGCAGCTCGGCGCCGACGCGCGGCCCGACGGACTCGTAGCGCCCAACCGTGAATGCCCCGAGTCCAGGAGCCTGCCTGAGCGCGGTCTCGATCTGCTTCGCCACCTTCTCGGCGCCAGAGGCCTGGGCCGCCAGTTGTTCGGCTCCCTGGGCGCGGATGGTGAACTGCCGGTTGGACCCGAACGTCGCAATCTCGGCGCCCTTGATGCCGGCGGCGTCGAGCGTCGCTCGCATTTTCGAGACGTCCGGGGCGGCTGCGAACTCGACCTGCATCAGCGTGCCGCCGGTGAACTCGATGGAATACGGGAACCCGCCCTTGAACACCGCCGAGCCGATGCCCAGCAGGATGAAAGCGACGGTCAGGATGGCGGCGGTGCGCCAGTGCTTGATGAAGTCGTACTTGGTGCCGTGGAGGATTCGCAGCATCAGATGCTCACCGACTCGGCGCCGCGGTTGCGGTTGAGCCAGACAAGGTAGAAAGTGCGGACCGAGAATACGCAGGCGACCATGGTCGCCGCGAGGCCGGCTAGGAGCGTGACGGCGAAGCCCTTCACCGGGCCCGTGCCGTACTGGTAGAGCACCAGCGCGGTGAGCGCCGTGGACACGTTGGAGTCGATGATGGCCGACATGGCGTGCTTGAATCCCTCATCAATCGAGGTGCGCACGCTCTTGCCGTGGTCGAGCTCCTCACGGATGCGCTCGAAGATCAGCACGTTGGCGTCGACGGCGATGCCGATGCCGAGCACGAACCCGGCCAGGCCGGGGAGCGTGAGCGTCGCGCCGAATCCGGCGAGGGCGGCCAGCGTGTAGAGCACGTAGAGCATCAGCCCGCCCACCGCGATGAGGCCGGAGAAGCGGTAGTACACCAGCATGATCAGCACGACGATGGTCACGGCAACGACGAGGGCATTGATGCCCTTCTGGATGGAGTCCCGCCCCAACGAGGCGCCGATCGACACGCGGTCGGCGACCTTGAGTGGCACCGGCAGCGCGCCGGCGCGAAGCACGAGGGCGAGGTCCTGCGCCGCCTGCAGCCCTGCCCCGCCCATGGTGATCTGGCCGCGGGTGCCGATGGCACTCTGGATGACCGGCGCCGACATCACCTTGTCGTCGAGCACGATGGCCATGTAATCGCGCACGTGCTTGCCGGTCTCGCTCTTGAACTTGCGGCCGCCCTCGTTGTTCAGCTGGAACTCGACGATGGTGCCTTCCACCGGCACCGTGTTCGCCTTGGCGTCCGTCAGGTAGTCACCGGTGATGATCGGGCGCGCATCGAGCACGAACAGTGGATGATAGGCCCGGCCCCCGACCACCAGGGAATCGGCGCCCCACTTGAGCTGCTTGCCCGGCGGCAGCGCCGCCTGGACGTCGGGGTTCCGCAGGTAACCGTCGATCTCGGCGCGGTCGGACTCGGCGACCATGTACGCGCCCGGGTCCGTCATGGGCGCCTTCTGCACCATCCGGGAAAAAGGTCCGGTGGACGCATTGGCGCTGTCGGCCTTCGTCGTGTCGCCCTTGGCCTTCTTCGCACTGTCGGTGGTGGCAAAAATCGTCGGCATCACGTTCGCCTTGGGAGCGCCGGCGACCGTGTCGGCGGCCTTCGTGGCGATGATACCCTTCTGCTTCAGCACCGCGTCCAGCCGCCCCACGCTCTTCTCGAGCGCCTGCGTCTTGTCGGTGATCTGGAACTGGAGGAAGGCCGACTTCTGCACGACCTCGGTGGCGCGGTCTGGATCTTCGATGCCCGGCAGTTGGACGATGATGCGGTCGTTGCCGACCTTTTGCACCACCGGCTCGGCAACGCCAAACTCGTCGATGCGCGTGCGGACGACCTTGAGAGCGCGGTCGAGCGCCTCGCCCTTGTTGGCGACGACTCCCTTGGACTCGTCGATCTCGAGCGTGAGGTTCATGCCGCCTTGCAGGTCGAGGCCGAGCTTGAGCGGCACGCGCTTGGTGGTGTCCATGACAAAGACGCCGTTGCGCTTGACGCGCTCGACGACCATCCGCGGATAGAGCGCCCAGGCCGAGGCGAGGACGAGCGCGACGATGGTAAGCAGCCGGTACTTCAGGTTGGTCATTTCGCCGGTGCTGGCAGAGGGTTTATCCGAAACCTTGTAGAATAGTCTTGGAACAGGGGGGAGTCAATCATCTCGCGTGCTGGCAACGAGTTGCCTCAATCATCGGCCAGGGCGGCCCGGGCGGCCGATTCGTCGATTTGCAGTTGTGCCACCAGTGCTTCGACGCCGTCGAACTTCCTGATCTCGCGCAGTCGCCTGATCACGTCAATGCGCACGCGGCGCCCGTACAACTCGGTGCTTGCACCGAACAGGTGCGCCTCGAGCGTCCTGGCGGCATCGTCGAACGTGGGGCGCGCGCCCAGGTTCATCATGCCACCGAACGTCCCCATCGGCGTGCAGACGCGCACCGCGTAGACCCCGTCAGGCGGCAGCAGCTTCCGCGCGGGTGGCATGGAGACGTTGATGGTGCGGAAGCCCAAGCTGCGCCCCCGTGCGGCCCCCTCGACGACGACGCCGCTGATGCTGTAGGGGCGCCCCAGGCAACCGGCGGCGCGATCGAGGTCGCCACCGGCGACGGCGCGGCGAATGGACGTCGACGAGATGGGGCGGCCGTCCGGACCGACCACCGCGGGCACGACCTCCACCCGGAACCCGCCTTCGGCACCGAGTGCGAGCAGCACTGCGGCGTCGCCCGAGCGCCCGCGACCAAAGCCGTGATCGTAGCCGATGAGCAGTTCCCGCATGCCGAACCGTTCGCAGAGCACGACGTTGACGAACGTCGCCGCATCGTACTGCGCCAGCGCCGGGGTGAACGGCACGACGGCCAGGTAGTCGAGCTGGCTCTCGACGAGCACCTCGAGCTTCTCGTCGCCGACGGTGAGCAGGTGCGGGGCGGCCGCCGGGTTCACCACCTCGAGCGGATGCGGTTCGAACGTGACGAGCACGCTCTTGAGTCCGGTGGCCGCCGAGCGTGCGGCGAGCCGCTCGAGGACGAGCCGGTGCCCCGCGTGCACACCATCGAAGGTGCCCACGGTGAGCACCGTTCCGGCGACGTCGGGGGGAACGCCCGACTCCTCGTGCCAGTCGATGCGCTCAGCCATCGCGCATCACCACCCGCGGCTGCCAGCGCTCGCCGCGCTCGGACGGACGGCGTTCGGCGAAGGCGACGAGGGCACCGGCGCTCGCGGGAGAGCGTGGGTCGAGCAGCGCGGCGAAGGGGCCGTCGACGCGGGCCTCCACGTCGATGCCGCGCACGATCTTCGTCAGCTCATCCTCGGTGAGCGCCTGGTGCGGATACCCCTCGAGCGCGTCGATGGCCGGGGCGATCCGCACGGGTTGCCCCGAGCGCAATACCTCCAGTGGGATCGACCGGGCGAGCGTGAACACGCCGGCCCGCGTGCGGCGCAGCGCCGTGAGGTGTGCCGCGCTGCCGGCGCCGCGCGCCAGGTCACGGGCCAGCGATCGCACGTACGTGCCGCCGCCGCAATTCACGCTCATACGGCAGGCCGAGACCGCGTCATCCGCGCCCTCGAACTCGGAGAGCGCGATGGAGTGCACGTTCACGCGCACCGGCGCCAGCACCACCTCCCGACCGGCCCGCGCCAACTCATAAGCCCGCTTGCCATCGACCCGCTTGGCCGAGTAGGCGGGCGGCACCTGGTCGATGGCGCCGACGAAAGCCGGCAGGGCCGCATCGAGGGCGGCGCGCGAGGGGAGCGGCGCCCGGCAGACCACCGTGCCCGCGAGGTCCTCGGTGTCGGTCTCGGCGCCGAAGCACACGGTGGCCTCGTAGACCTTGGGCTCGTCGTGTACCCACTGCAGCAGGCGGGTAGCACGCCCGACGAGGAGCACGAGCAGGCCCGTGGCGAAGGGATCGAGCGTACCGCCGTGTCCGATGCGCTTCTCCCCCAACGCACGCCGGGCGGCGTTGACGACGTCGTGCGACGTCACCCCCGCCGGCTTGTCGACCAGCAGCAGGCCGTCAGGCGTCGGGAGCGGGGCCATCGTCGGACGGTTCCGACGGACGGATGGACGCCAGCAGCGTCTCGATGCGCGCCGCGCGCGACACGCTCTCATCGAACCGGAAGGCGATCTCGGGGGCGACCCGCAGGCGCAGGGCGCGCCCGATGTGTGAGCGCAGGTGACTGGCGACGCTCGACAGCCCTTCCAGCGTCGCGTCGCGCTCGGCGTCGCTGCCCATGATCGACACGAACACCGTGGCGTGCCCGAGGTCGCGCGTGACGTCAACCGCCGTGACGGTGATGAGCTTGCCGAGCACGCGCGGATCCTTGACGCCCCCGTTCAGGAACGTCGCCACTTCCATGCGGATACCCTCGGCCACCCGGTCGGGGCGCCGAGTATCCCGCCGCGGCATCAGCGTCCATCCATGCGCGCGCTCAACCGGCGTGCGCCGGCTCGAGCGTGCGCGCCACGCTTTCCATCTTGTAGCACTCGAGGATGTCGCCGACCTTGATGTCGTTGAAGTTCTCGACTCCAATGCCGCACTCGAAGCCCTCCTTGACTTCCTTCACGTCGTCCTTGAAGCGGCGCAGCGAACTGATGGTGCCCGTGTAAATGCCGGCGCCGTTGCGTATCACGCGCACCTTGCCCTGGCGCGTGATGACGCCGTGGCGCACCGAGCAGCCGGCAATGGCGCCGACCTTGGTGACCTTGAAGACCTCGCGCACCTCGGCTTCGCCGAGCACGGTTTCCTTCTCTTCCGGCCGCAGCAGGCCCTCGAGGGCGAGTTTCACGTCGGCGACTGCCTCGTAGATGATCTTGTACAGCTTGATCTCCACGCCCTCGCGCTCGGCGGCGTTGCGCGCCTTGATATCGGGACGCACGTGGAAGCCGATGATGATGGCCCCGGACGCCTTGGCGAGCAGGATGTCGCTCTCGGTGACGGCGCCGACACTGCGCTGGACCACTTCCACCTGCACTTCCTCGTTGGACAACTGCTGCAGGGCGTCGGCCAGTGCCTCCGCCGGGCCGCCCTGGTCGGCCTTGATGAGCAGCTTCAGCTGGCGCTTCTCGCCGGCGCTGGAGCTGGCCATGAAGTCCTCGAGCGACACCGCACCCTTGGTAGTGCGGCGGCTCTTGGCCTCGCGGTCGAGCCGCTCGCGGCGCTGGGCGATCTCGCGCGCCTCGGACGCGTCGGCGACGGCGATGAACTGGTCGCCGGCCATCGGCACGCCCGTGAGCCCGAGCACCTGCACCGGCATGGCCGGGCCCGCTTCCTTGATGGGCTTGCCGCGCTCATCGAGCAATGCGCGCACACGCCCCGAGTACATGCCGCAGATGAAGTCGTCACCCACGCGCAGCGTGCCATTCTGCACCAGCACGGTGGCCACCGGTCCCTTGCCGGCATCCAGCTGCGCCTCGACCACGGCGCCCGTCGCCTTGCGATCGGGGTTGGCCTTGAGGTCGAGGATCTCCGCCTGCAGGAGCAGCTGCTCGAGCAGCGCCGGAATGCCCGTTCCCTTCTTGGCCGACACCTCAGTGTGCAGGGTCTGCCCGCCGAAGTCCTCGAGCACGACGCTGTGGTTGAGCAGTTCCTGCTTCACCTTCAGCGCGTTGGCGGCCGGCAGGTCGATCTTGTTGATGGCGACGATCATCGGCACGCCGGCATTCCTGGCGTGCGAGATGGCCTCGATGGTCTGCGGCATCACCGAGTCATCGGCGGCGACGACGAGGACGACGATATCCGTGACCTGCGCGCCGCGTGCGCGCATGGCGGTGAACGCCTCGTGGCCCGGCGTGTCGAGGAAGGTGATCGCCTTGCCGTTGGGGAGCGTCACGTGGTAGGCGCCAATGTGCTGCGTGATGCCGCCCGCCTCGCCGGCCACGACGTTTGCCTTGCGGATGTAGTCGAGCAGCGACGTCTTGCCGTGATCGACGTGACCCATGATGGTGACCACCGGCGGACGCGACTTGAGTTCCGCGGGGAGGTCCTCGACCTTCGCCTCCGTGGGCGCGGCCGCGTACTCGGCCTCACGCACGGCGATGAAGCCGAACTCGCCGGCAATCAGCTCAATCTGGTCGAAGTCCATGCGCTGGTTGATGGTGACCATCAACCCGAGGTGCTTGAACGCGAACGAGACGATCTGCGTGGCCGGGATCTTGAGGATGTCGGCCAGCTCGTTGACGGTGATGAACTCGTTGACGTGCACCAGCTTCTTTTCCTGCTCGGCGACGGCGGCGCGAATTGCCGCGAGTTCCTCGCGCCCCGAGTCGTCGCGCCGGCGCTTGCCGGGCGCGCCGCGCATTTCCTTCATGGTGCGGAAGATGTTCGCCGACACGGCTTCCTGGTCGACCTGTCCCCGCTTGCCCTTCTTGCGGCGCGGGCCGCTTGACGGTGTCTGCGGCGCAGCCGTTCCACCAGCCGCCGCCGGACCGCGACCACGTTCGTCGCGGCGCCCGCCGCTCAGGCCGCCACCCGGAGCGGCCGACGCAATGGGACGGGGAGGCATGGGCAGG
>DATCGU010000326.1:0-9526 GCA_036508735.1 Gemmatimonadaceae bacterium | reverse complement strand
CTTGGGGCTCACTCGCTTCCTTCCTCTCCGGTGCGGCGTGTGGTACAAATGTAGCGATTGCCCGCGCCGATCACCCGCTTAACGCGCCTAACCCGCCCAACCTGCCCATGCCCGACGACGCCCGGTCCAAAGACTCCCCTGGTTCCCACCGCACTCCCTCCGCCACGGGTGGTGCTGCCCTGTCCACCCGCCTGCCCGCGACCGACCACGGGTACCTGGTACGGGCCGCGCTCATCGTCGTCGTCATGCTCGTGGGACTCCAGCTGCTCTGGGCGGCGCGCTTCCTGGCGCTCACCGCCTTCATCGGCATCCTGTTCGGATTGGGTGCCACTCCGGGGGTCGACGCGCTCGAGCGCCGAGGACTGCGACGCGGCATCGGCTCACCAATCATCATCTTTGGAGTTCTCGCACTCCTGATCGGCCTCGGCGCCTGGTTGGCCCCGTCACTCGCCAGTCAGTCGCAGGAGCTGCGCACCCGCTTTCCGCTGGCCATCGAGAAAGCCGAAGTCTGGCTGGGCGACCACCAGCCGCGGCTGCTCGACGCGCTCACCGGGGCGGACACCATGTCGACGCCGTCCGGGGCAGCGACCCCGTCCGCCGAGGAAACAGTCGGCCCGTCCACGGCCGAGCCGCCAAGCCAGGGGCGGCTCGTCGAGGCGCTCTACGGCCAGGCCGGCCAGCTCAAGCAGCTGGCGTTCGGCATTCTCACGTCGACACTCGCGGTGTTCGGTGCGCTGGTGCTGGTGATCTTCCTTGCCGTGTACATCGCTGCGGAACCCGACATCTACCGGCGCGGACTGCTGCTGTTGTTCAAGCCACCCACCAGGACGCGCCTCGACCCGGTGCTCACCGCCATCGCGGCGAAGATGCGCCGGTGGCTCGGCACGCAGGCCATTGCCATGCTCGTCATCGGGTCGGTGACCACCATCCTGATGATGATCATCGGCGTGCGCGCCGCGCTGCCGCTTGGCGTCATTGCCGGCCTGCTCGAGTTCATCCCGAATATCGGACCGACGCTCAGCGCCATTCCCGCCATCGCCATGGCCTTCGTCGACTCGCCACAGAAGGCGCTGGTCGTCGTCGTTACTTATTGGGGCATCCAGTTCCTCGAGAACAACCTGCTCATTCCGTACCTGATGAAGGAACATCTCGACCTGCCACCGGCGCTCACCCTGATGGTGCAGGTGGTCATGGCCTACGTCTTCGGCGTTTTGGGGCTGTTTGTCGCCACGCCGTTGCTGGCGGCGGTCTTCGTTGCCGTGCAGCAGTTGTACGTGATCCCGGACCCGATCGCGGGCACGACCACGGGAACAGGCACAGGAACTACTGGGTGATTACCTTCGCCAACGGTCACACGCTCGGGTACGACGACGTCGGCAGTGGAATTCCCGTGCTCTTGTTGCACGGCTTCCCGCACAACCGGTCGCTCTGGTCGCCGCAGCTCGGGGCGCTCGCCGCCGCGGCGCGCACCATCTGCATGGACCTGCGCGGATTCGGCGATAGCACGCCCGGCGCCGCCCGTTCCATGGACGACTACGCCGACGACGCGGCCGCGCTGCTCGACACGCTCGGCATTGATCGCGCGGTCATCACCGGACTGTCAATGGGCGGATACGCGACCCTGGCGTTCTGGCGGCGTCATCCGGCGCGCGTGCGCGCCCTCGTGCTCTGCGACACCCGCGCCGGCGCCGACAGCGAGGCGTCTCGCGCGTCCCGCCGCGACATGCAGGTGATGGCGCAGCGCCAGGGCAGTGCGGCCATTGCCAACCAGCTCATCAACGGCATGGTGGGACCCACCACGCGGCTCAAGAACCCCGAACTGGTCGACGAGCTGCATCGCATGATGTCGCTCGCTCCCGAGGATGGGGTCGTCGGCGCACTGGGGGCAATGATGACCCGTCCTGATTCCACGCCGACGCTGGCCACCATCGACGTGCCGACTCTCATCATCGTGGGCGAGGAAGATGCGCTCGCTCCAGTGACCGAGGCACGCACCATGTATCTGGCCATCGGCGGCAGCCGCCTCGAGATCATCGCCGGGGCGGGACACGTGAGCAACGCCGAGCGTCCGGCCACGTTCAACCACCTACTGAGCGAATTCCTCATCTCGCTGACGGCGCAGTAGATCGCGACGCTATCTTTACTCCGTCCGCCGTCCATCGTCTACCGTCCATCGTCTACGGCCTTGACTACGCTCTCCGCATCCGAGACGTCCCGCCCCGCCCGCATCGGCGCCGTCCTGTTCCGCAATCGCGGCTGGCTTCCCGTGCCCTTTCTCGTCGTCCCCCTGCTGTCCCCCGGCGGGATTTCACGAGTCGGAATCCTGGTGGGCGCCATCCTAATTGCGGCCGGCGAAGCGGCCCGCCTCTGGGGTGTGGCTGCCGCCGGCACCGTGACCCGCCGCCGCTCGCGGAACGTGCAGAAGTTGGTGACCCACGGGCCGTTCGCCCTCAGCCGCAATCCGCTCTATAATGGCAACTTCCTCGTCTGGAACGGCTTTGTCGCGCTCAGCGGTGTCTGGTGGTTCCTTCCCGTGGCCGTCGTCCTCTTCGCGGTGGAGTACTACTTCATCGTCCGCTATGAGGAGGGCGTGCTGGAATCGATCTTCGGCGAGGAATACCTGGCGTTCAAGCGCCGCACCCCACGCTGGATCCCGCTCGGTGTCTCGGGCACGATAGGTGGCGAGTTCCTGTGGACCGAGGCTTGGCAGAGCGAGATGAGCACCTTCCTGCAGTACATCATGCTGCTGGCCGCGTTCATCGCCAAGGATCGGTACTTTCCGGGCGGGCTTCTCAGGAACGGCTAGGCATCTGCTACCGCGTCGGCTTCCCCGGCGGGTTGGGTTCCTTGAACACATCGCGGTTCCTGGCGATGGACACGAGCTGGTTGCTCGGCACGTCCTCCTCGGGGAAGATCGCCGTCACCGGGCATTCAGGTTCGCAGGCGCCGCAGTCGATGCACTCGTCCGGGTGAATGAAGAGCTGATCCGGCCCCTCGTAGATGCAATCCACTGGGCAGACATCGACACAGGCCTTGTCCTTCACGCCGATGCAGGCTTCGGTGATGATGTACGGCATTGCTTCTCCTCAGAGTGGGACCGCCAGATACCGGTGGAAATGTAAGCGCGCTGCGCTGGGGGCTCAACCTGCGTCAACTGCAAAAGAAGCTGTACGCTCTACGCTGTACGCCGTAAGCCGTCCGCCTCCGGCCTCTGGTCGGACGGCGTAGAACGTACAGCGTAAAGCGTACAGCTTCTTTTGCTTTTTCACGCAGGGAAAGCCATATCTCCCACATGAGACTGACCGTCAACTCTACATTGCGCGAAGTGGACGCTGGTAGACACCCCACGCTGCTCGCCGCCTTGCGCGACCAGCTCGACCTCACGGGCTCCAAGCTCGTTTGCGACCGCGGCGAGTGTGGCGCCTGCACGGTCCGGTTGGACGGCGACCTCGTGTACGCCTGCCTCACGCTGACGGCTGCCTGCGAGAATGCCCAGGTCCAGACGGTCGAAGGACTCGCGTCCGGCAACGACTTGCACCCGCTGCAGCAGGCCTTCATCTCGCACGACGCGGCCCAGTGCGGCTTCTGCACGCCGGGCCAGCTGGTGACCGCCGCCGCACTCCTCGAGCGCCTGCCGAACCCGAGCGACGGCGACATCCGCGCGGCGATGAGCGGCAACCTGTGCCGTTGCGGCACTTACCCGAAGATCATCGCCGCCATTCGCGCCGTCGCCGACGAACGCGGAGCCGCCACGTGACCGGACATCGCGCCCGCTTCGTGCAGACGACGGTCGAGGTGGAGGGACGCACCGAGACGCGCGTTGTCGAGATGCCGGCCTTCGAGCCGGCGCCCTGGACTGCCGACACGCCGCTCTCGATCGTCGGCACCAGCCCGCCGCGCGTGGATGCCTTCGAAAAGGTCACCGGCCGCGCGCGCTACACGGCCGACATCGTGCGTCCCGGCATGCTCCACGCCGTCATCGTGCGCTCACCGGTGGCCAAGGGCACCCTCACCGCCATCGATCTCGACGCGGCCCGCACGCTCCCCGGTGTTCGTGCCGTCATGGGCCCGGGAGACGCACCCGCGGGAACTCGCCTCTTTCGGCGCGACGTCGGCTATGCCGGGCAGCCGCTCGCCGCCGTCGCTGCCGACTCGCTCGACGACGCCAGGCGCGCAGCCCACGTCGTTGCGCGGTCGCTCGTGTTCGACCTGGCTCCGCACGCGGTCACCCTCGGCGACGCCATGGCCACCGACGCACCCAACGTGCGTAGCGACGGCAATGTCGTCGAGCCCGATGTCGTCGAACGGGGCGACGTCGCGCGCGGACTTGCCGACGCCGACGTCACGATCACGCGCGAGTATCGCACACAAGTTGCTCTGCACTCTGCCCTGGAGCCGCACGGCGCCGTCTGCGAATGGACGGGCGATCACCTCACCGTGTGGGAGTCGACACAGGGGATCTTTCGCGTGCGCGCCGACGTCGCCAAGGCACTCGGCATGCCGCAGGGCAGGGTGCGCGTGCTCAAGGACTACATGGGCGGCGGCTTCGGCGCCAAGAACGGCGCCGGCGCGCATACGTACACCGCGGCGCTGTTCGCCCGGACGCTGGGCCTTCCCGTGCGCTGCATCAACGACCGCGAGGCCGAGCAGATGGACAGCGGAAACCGCCCGGCCTCGGTGCAGAGGGTCACCATTGCCGCCAGGCGGGACGGCACGCTGACGGCGCTGGTGCTCGACGCGCACATCCCGCTGGGCATCAGCGGATGGGAGGGCGGACCGGGGCAGATTTATCACGAGTTGTACGCCTGCCCGAACGTCCGCACCAGCGAGACGTGGGTCTACATCAATGCCGGCGGCATGCAGGCGTTTCGCGGCCCGGGCTACGTGGAAGGCGCCTTTGGCCTCGAGAGCGCGATGAACGCGCTCGCTCGCGAGCTGCGGATGGACCCGGTGGCCCTGCGCCGGAAGAACCTCGCCACGCGCGACCAGCGCGTCGACCGGCCCTTCAGCGGCAACCGGCTCGACGAGTGCTACGTGGAAGGGATGAAGCGCTTTGGCTGGGACACCACCAGCCACCAGCCACCAACCACCAACAGCCACGTGCGCCGGGGTCGTGGCGTCGCCGCGCAAACCTGGCCGACGGGCGGCGGCCCGCCGTCCTACGCCCTGGTGCGCATCAACAGCGACGCGTCGGTGGACGTGCTCGCCGGCACGCAGGACCTTGGCACCGGAGCGCGCACCGTCCTGGCGCAGATCGCCGCCGAGGCGCTCGGCGCGAAGTTCGACACTGTGCGCGCCATCATCGGCGACACCGAGCGCCTGCCCTACACCGGCAACTCGTGGGGTTCCATGACGACTCCCAGCGTGGGCCCCGCAGTGCGCATGGCCGCCGAGGATGCGCGCCTGCAGCTGCTCGAAGCGGCCGCACAGATCATGGAGTTGTCCGTCGAGGACCTCACCACCGCTGGCTCCGAAGTTCTCGCGCTCTCGTGTTCTCGCGTTCTGCCGTTCTCCGAGTTGTGCAAGAAACTCGGCAGCCTCCAGATCGTCGGCCGCGGTTCCCGGGGTCCCAACCCGCCAAACGTGGCCATCGTGACGGTGGGCGCGCAGTTCGCCGAAGTGGAAGTGGATGTCGAAACCGGCGTGGTGCGCGTGCTGCGCATCGTCGCCGTGCACGACGCCGGCCGCATCATCAACCCCGTGCTCGCCGAGAGCCAGCTGCACGGCGGCATCATCCAGGGACTCGGATACGCGCTGTTCGAGGAACGCCACATCGACCGCGAACGCGGCGTGCCGCTGAACACCAACCTGCACGACTACCGGATTCCGACCATGGCCGACATTCCAGCCATCGATGCGTCGTTCCTGTTCGGCTCGGACACCGTTGCCAACCACACCGGCGCGCGCGGAATCGCCGAGCCGCCCATCATCCCCACCGCGCCAGCCATTGCCGCCGCCGTTGCCGACGCGCTGGGCGTCGAGGTCCGCGAGATCCCGCTGACGCCGTGGCGCGTGCTCGGCGCGCTCGTGGAATGACGCCCGACAAGGTGGTGCTCGCCGAAAAGTTCGCGCGCTTCAGCGAACACTGGAGTCCGAGGATCGTCGGCGAGCTCAACGGACAGCACGTGAAAATCTCGAAGTTCCGGGGCGCGTTCATCTGGCACCATCACGAACGCGAAGACGAGCTCTTCCTCGTGGTGCGGGGGAGTTTCCGCATGGACTTCCGCGACCGCTCGGTGACGCTGGGCGAAGGGGAGATGCTGATCGTCCCCCGAGGTGTCGAGCACCGCCCGGTGGCGGACGAGGAAGTGTGGGTGATGCTGTTCGAGCCCGCCGGCACGCTGAACACCGGCAGCGCCGGCGGCGAGCGAACGGTAAGAGAGCCGGAGAAGTTGTAGTTCCTTCAAGAAGTTGATCTGCATCCCGCGGTGGACGTTTCCGCAGCCCGACCCGCGAAATACCCCGTCGTTTCTGTGTCATTCTGTGTTCATCTGTGGCCAATTGTTTGTTTGCCACAGATG
The DNA here is from genome assembly GCA_036508735.1 of Gemmatimonadaceae bacterium. Lineage (GTDB taxonomy): Bacteria > Gemmatimonadota > Gemmatimonadetes > Gemmatimonadales > Gemmatimonadaceae > PNKL01. The sequence goes on along the minus strand of DATCGU010000326.1, from coordinate 3,005 downwards.
AACACCGACGAACGCAGAGTTGATAGCCACGTTACTCGAGGACCCGCCACATGAAGCGTCTGCTGCTCCTCGCCTTTCCCGCCGCCCTCAGCGCCCAGGACCTCCCCGCGGTGGCCGACAAGGTCTTCGCGCAGTGGAACAGCACGCACACGCCGGGTTGTGCCGTCGGGGTCGCACGCAACGGCACGCCCGTCTTCCAGCGGGGCTACGGCATGGCCGACCTCGAAAACGGCACGCCGATCACCGCATCGACCATCCTCGAAAGCGGCTCGGTGGCCAAGCAGTTCACGGCGACGGCGGTGCTGCTGCTCGTCGGCGACGGGAAGATCCGGCTCGACGACGACGTCAGGAAGTACATCCCTGAGCTGCCGCAGTACGGGCGCACGATCACTATTCGGCACCTGCTTTCGCACACGAGCGGCCTGCGCGAATGGAGCAACCTGGTAGCCGACCAGGGCTATCCGCGCGGCACGCGCGTCACGTCACAGGCCGACCTCATCGACATCATCGTGCGGCAGAAGTCGCTGAACTATCCGGTGGGCGATTATTACTCGTACACGAACTCCGGGTTCGCCCTGCTGACGGTGATTGTCGACCGGGTCAGCGGCATGCCGTTCGTGCGCTTCAGCGCCGAGCGGATATTTCGCCCGCTCGGCATGACTGACACCCGCTGGCGCGACGACTTCACGACCATCGTGCCGCGGCGCGCGCAGGCCTACTCGCGGCGAGCCGATGGCTGGCACATCGAGATGCCGTTCGAGCAGGTGCACGGCCCCGGCGGCCTGCTGACCACCGTTGGCGACTGGCTCAAGTGGAATGACGCGCTCGACAAGCGCGCGCTGGGCGCCGTCTCCGACTCGCTGCTCAGCCAGGCGACGCTCACCAGTGGGCGCCGCATCCCGTACGCCATGGGAATGATCAACGGCACCTATCGCGGCACCGTCGAATGGGCGCACAGCGGTTCCACCGCCGGCTACAGCACCTACCTCGCGCGCTATCCGAAGCAGGCGTTGTCCATCGCGGTGATGTGCAATGCGGCCGGGGCGTCCGCGACATCGTACACGCACGCGCTGGCCGGCGCGCTCATTCCCGGCCTTGCCCCGCCAGCGGCGTTCGACACCACGGCCGCCGACCCGAATCGCATCGCGCGCTATACGGGCATCTACCGCGACGATCGGACGCACGACGTGACCGAGCTGATCATCGACCGCGGGCAACTGCGCATCAGTGGCGGTGCGATGCTGCGCGCGCTGCGGGACGGCGACTTCCTGATGGGTGCCGCGTCGCGCGTGCACGTCGTCATCGCGGCCGATGGCGCGCCCACCGGCGTTCGCATCTTCGGGCCCGATGGCGACACCCTCACCTGGACGTACGCGGTCGCCGCGCGCCCCCAGTTCACCGAGGTGCAGCTCGCGGCCTTCACCGGGCGCTGGTACCAGCCGGAGATCGACGTGGCCTGGACCGCGCGCGTGGAGAAAGGTGCGCTGGTGCTCGAGCAGCGCCCTGGCGTGAGCGTCAGGCTCGTTCCGGCGTACGCCGATGCCTTCGAGGCGGGAGCCTACGGCACGGTCTGGTTCACGCGCGACAAGAAGGGCAGCACCACGGCGATGCACCTCGGCGCGGCGCGCGTCTGGGATCTGGTGTTTGTCCGGGCCCGGTAACGGCTATTTGCCACAGATGAACACAGAAATGCACAGATAACAAAAGGGGGATGCCGGCGCTGGCATCCCCCCAATTGTGTCGTGTCGTTTCTGCGTCAGTCTGTGTCCATCTGTGGCAGGCAGTTCGTGAAGCTGGAATGCCTACCGCCGCCAGGGAGGCAAGTCGCCCTTCTTCCCCTCGATCTCGGGGTTCTGGCGGTACAGCGTCGTCGTCTTGCCGATCGTCTGGATCACCTCGGCGCCCACGGCCTTCGCCAGCTCGATGGCGGCGTCCTTGGCCGACACGTCGACCGTGCGGTTCAGCGCCACCTTCACCAGTTCCTTCGTGCTGAGTGCGTCATCGAGTGACTGCACGAGTGCCGGCGTCAGCCCTTCCTTGCCCACATGGACCGTCGCCGCCAGGCGGTTGCATTCAGCGCGCAACGAGGCGCGCAACTTTCCGGACATCGTCATGAGCAGTTCCTCACCGGACACTGAAGCGCTGGGAACCCCGAAGTCGATCGCGCAGTGCGCCGGCGATCGCCGGACCGCACCATGAAGGGACGGGGATCGAAGGGTGGACCGTCCCACCATCGCCTCGCATCCACGAACCGCATCACCTGAAAGTGCAGGTGCGGCGTGTTCTTGGGCGCGTTCCCCGTCGTGCCAACGTAGCCGATCACCTCGCCCTGCGCGACTGGCTTGCCCTCGAACAGCCCCTTGGCGTAATGATCGAGGTGCGCGTAGTAGAAGACGAACCGCTTCTGCGGATCGGTGGCGTAGATGGTGATGCCGCCCAGCGTGTTCTTCACCAGGCGCAGCACCGTCCCGGAGTCGGCCGCCAGCACCGGCGTGCCGCGTGGCGCCAGGATATCCAGCGCCTGGTGCGCTCGCGCCCCGCCGTCGCGAGCCTCCCAGTACGTGTTCGCGATCTTCTCGGGCCGTATTCCATCCACCGGCACCATGAGTTCCCGCTCGTGCAGGTAGTCCTCGTCGGCGCGGGCGATCGGCGCCTCCGGCGGCGGCGACTCGGATGGCGGCTCGGGAAGCTCGATCACCGGCACCGGCTTGAGCGCGAGCGGCTCCAGCGGCCGAATGGCTGGGCCGCACGCGGCGGTCACGATCGCCAGCGCGGGAAGGAGGTGTACGACTCGCATTGTAATTGAATTAACGATCCTTCCGGGGCCGGCGTCACGCGGTTGGGTATCTCTCACGAAGACCGGAGGGCCACGGAGTTCACGAAGCACCACCGTCAGAAGACCGGGAATCGTCCGCGCGCCGAACCCGCGGTGGTTTCCTGCGGTCACTGCACCCCTTGCCTTTCACTATATTCCTTATTAGTGTTGTAGGCATATGAGCATTCTC
>DATCGU010000325.1:0-6432 GCA_036508735.1 Gemmatimonadaceae bacterium | reverse complement strand
CCGGCACGTCGCGGCAGCCTGCCGCCGCGACGGTGCGGTGCGCGTGTCGCTAGCCGACCGTTCCGCCGAGGAAGTGCTGGCGCTTTGCCGGGTCGAGGGCATTCACGTGCTTCGCTCCCGCGTCGTCACCGAACCGCCGGGGCGGTGGACGGTTCGCCCGGCGCCCGGCTAGCTTTAGGCATGCCCGAGTTCCGTCTCTACAATTCGCTGACGCGCGCCATCGAGTCGTTTGCGCCGGCCGACGGGGAGGTCGTGCGCATGTATGCGTGCGGCCCCACCGTCTACAATCCCGCGCACCTCGGGAACTTCCGCACCTTCGTGTTTGCCGACTTGTTGCGCCGCGCGCTGCGGCTGGCCGGCTGGCGCGTGCATGAGGTGATGAACCTGACGGACGTCGATGACAAGATCATCAGGCGCGCCACGGAGCAGGGCAAGACGATCCGCGAGGTCACCGACCCGGTGGTTGGCACCTTCTTTGCCGACCGCGATTTCCTGCGCATCGAGGCGGTGGAGCACTATCCGCGGGCCACCGACTTCATCGCGGAAATGATCGACCTCGTGCGCCGTCTCGAGCAGAAGGGCATCGCGTACAAGGCCGAGGATGGATCGGTGTACTTCGCGATCGGCAAGTTCCCGGGCTACGGCCGCCTCTCGCGGCTCGACACGCGCGAGCTCAAGGCCGGCGCGCGGGTGGCGCAGGACGACTACGCCAAGGAGAACGCCCAGGACTTCGCACTGTGGAAGGCGGCGACGAGCGACGACGAAAAGTGTGGCGCGGCGTGGGATTCCCCGTGGGGACGCGGGCGTCCCGGCTGGCACCTCGAGTGCTCGGCGATGGCGATGAGCATCCTTGGCGAGACGCTCGACATCCACACGGGCGGCATCGACCTGCAGTTTCCGCACCACGAGGACGAGATCGCGCAGAGTGAGGCGGCCACCGGCAAGCCCTTCGCGCGCTTCTGGTGCCATGGCGAGTTCCTGCTGACCGATGGTGCCAAGATGGCCAAGCGGATCGGCAACGTGCAGTCGGTGCAGGACCTGCGCGACCAGGACGTGAGCGCCGCGGCGGTGCGGCACTTCATGTTTTCGACGCACTACCGCAAGCAGCTCAACCTGTCGGGAGTCGCCCTCGAGGCGAGCGTCGAGGCCGTACGCCGCGTGGGTGATTTTGCGGCGCGCCTGGAGTCGGCGTTCAGCGGCACGCCGGCGCTGGGCGAGGCGGCGCGCGAATTCCGCAGGGAATTCGACGCCGCGCTGCACGAGGACCTGAACGCACCGCGTGCGCAGGCGGCGATGTTCGTGTTCATCAACCAGGCCAACGCCGAGTTGGACAAGCGGGGGGACGATGAGGGGTCGCTGACCGAGGCGCGCGAGGCGTTCGAGCGCGCCAACGGCGTGCTGGACATCATCCCCGGCCGCCGGGACGTGGATGCCGCGCTCAGCGCGTGGGTGGAGGGGCAGATTGCCTCGCGCAAGGCGGCGCGGGGGGCGCGGGACTTCGCCGCGGCCGACGCCATTCGCAAGGCATTGGAGGAGAAGGGGATAGTGGTGGAGGACACGCCGCAGGGCGCGCGCTGGAAGAAGCAGCGCTAGGGCCTGCTTCCGAGGCCCTCTAAAGCCAACAATTTCAATGGCTTGACACCTGCTGTCGGGGCGAGTATTCTTCAAGGCTCATGCAGTACAGCCAGTCGCTGACGTAGCTCAACTGGCAGAGCACTTGATTTGTAATCAAGCGGTTGCGAGTTCGACTCTCGCCGTCAGCTCTGTTGGTAGGCCGTTGGGGAAGGGGAGGGGTGCGGGGATACAAAGCAGGTGGGGTACCCAAGCGGCCAACGGGAGCAGACTGTAAATCTGCCGGCTTATGCCTTCGAAGGTTCGAATCCTTCCCCCACCACTGAGAAGTCGCGGTGAAGGAAGGGAGCCGTGATGGCAGGTCGGGGAACTTGCGGGAGTAGCTCAGCTGGTAGAGCGCAAGCCTTCCAAGCTTGATGTCGCGGGTTCGAGCCCCGTCTCCCGCTCTTCGCAGACGATGGTCGATTGACGAGAGAGGGCAGGACTGGTCGCGGTGGTGCACGCGTCGGTGCGGGGCAGGGTTGCAGCGGTCGTGCTCACGTAGCTCAGTCGGTAGAGCACTTCATTGGTAATGAAGAGGTCACCAGTTCGATCCTGGTCGTGAGCTCTGCAGGTGAAAGGGACAGAGGCACAGAAGGCAGAGTGCATAGCACGATTGTGCTACGGGGACGGTCAACCGTGAACCGTCAATACGCAATGCAACGCCCAAGAGGTTTTTGACATGCCCCGCGACAAGATCATTCTCGCGTGTAACGACTGCAAGAATCGCAATTACTTCACCACGAAGAACAAGCGCCTGCACCCCGAGCGCGTCGAGTGGAAGAAGTACTGCCCGCGCTGCAACAAGCACGTCGTCCACAAGGAGACGAAGTAACCATGGCCGTCGAGGTGGTGCCGGCGGGCCCGGTCCGGAAGGTCGTCGGCTTCTATCATGACGTGATGGCCGAGATGCGGCGGGTGACGTGGCCGGACGTGCCCCAGGTGCGGCAGCTCTCTATCGGCGTCGTGTTGCTCTCCCTGTTCATTGGGGGCGTGATTGCGCTGATGGACGTGGTGTTCCAGCAGTTGCTGGTGCGCCTCCCCTCGGCGTTCTAGGAGATTTCGTGTCGCATCGGTTTTACGCGGTCCAGACTACCTCTGGGCACGAGAACAAGGTCCGGTCGCTGATCCAGCGCATGATTGACGCGGATCCGGCGGCTCCCGAGGTGCGTGCCATCCGGCAGGCGCTCGTGCCCGCGCAGGATGTCGTCGAGATCAAGAACGGCAAGAAGGTGACCGTCGAGCGCAAGGTGTACCCCGGGTACGTGCTGGTCGAGATGGAGGCGCACGAGGACGCGCTGCATTCGATCGGCGGCCTGCAGGGGGTCATCAAGTTCGTCGGCAAGGAACGCGAGCCGCAGCCGCTGCGTGATGATGAAGTGCGCCGCCTCCTCGGCATTGCCGACGAGGCGGAGGTGGCACCACCGAAGGAGGAGATTCCGTTCCTTGTCGGGCAGGCGGTGGCCATCACCGATGGTCCGTTCTCCGATTTCAATGGAGTGGTCGAGGAAGTGATGCCCGACCGGGGAAGGGTGCGGGTGTCGGTGTCGCTGTTCGGGCGCCCGACGTCCGTCGAGCTGGACTACCTGCAGTTGCGGGCGCACTAGGCGGAGCGCCCACGGCGGTGCGGTTTCCTCACCGCGCCGACCGCTTGCCGCCAAACGAGAAGCAGGGGCTAGGTAGTAGGAGCTAGGAGCTAGTTATCTGGCACCTAGCACCCAGCACCTAGCATCTCGGCAGTATGCCGATGGCACGCCGGCTGATGTCCGCGCGCCCGAGGGCTACCACGACCTCGCCCAACACACCGTGGGAGTCGGCTGGGCGACGCGCGCCCGGCCCGAACGTCAGAGGAGCATCATGGCAAAAAAGGTCACTGGATTCGTTAAGCTGCAGATTCCTGCGGGCAAGGCGAACCCGGCCCCGCCGGTCGGCACCGCGCTTGGCCCGCAGGGAGTGAACATCATGGCATTCTGCAAAGAGTTCAATTCTCGGACGCAGGGCCAGGATACGATCTTCCCGGTCGAGATCACGATTTACGCCGACAAGTCGTTCACCTTCATCCTGAAGACGCCGCCTGCGGCGATCCTCATCAAGAAGGAGATCGGCCTGGAGAAGGGCTCGGATCAGCCGAACCGCAACAAGGTGGGCACCATCACCCCGGCCCAGGTCAGGAAGATTGCCGAGATGAAGATGCCCGACCTGAACTGCGATTCCATCGAGGCGGCCATGAAGATGGTCGCCGGCGCCGCCCGCTCGATGGGTGTGGAGGTCAAGGAGTAATGGCCAACACTTACGGCAAGCAGTACCGTGCCGCGGCCACCAAGCGCGCCGTCGATACGGCGTACGTGGCAAAGCAGGCGCTGGAGCTGGTGAAGACCGGCGCGTTCGCGAAGTTCGACGAGACGGTCGAGGTCGCGGTGCGTCTGGGCGTCGATCCGCGTCACGCCGACCAGGTGGTGCGCGGCACCGTCGTCCTCCCGGCCGGCACGGGCGCGACGGTTCGCGTCCTCGTGATCGCCGTCGGCGACAAGGCGAAGGAGGCCGAGGCGGCCGGCGCCGACTTCGTCGGCACGGAGTTCATCGCCAAGATCAAGGAAGGCTGGACCGACTTCGACGTGATGATTGCCACGCCGGACCAGATGGGCCAGGTGGGCCAGCTGGGGCGCGTGCTTGGCCCCCGCGGCCTCATGCCGAATCCCAAGGCGGGCACGGTCACGATGAACGTCGGCCAGGCGGTGAAGGAAACGAAGGCAGGCAAGATCGAGTTCCGCGTCGACAAGGGCGGCAATGTGCACGCCAAGATCGGCAAGGTTTCGTTCGGCCTCGAGGCGCTGGAGACCAACTTTGCCGCTTTCATGGACCAGATCGTCCGGTCCAAGCCGTCGGCGGCCAAGGGCGTCTATGTGCGAAACCTCTCGGTCTCATCGACGATGGGCCCCGGGGTGAAGGTCGACACCACCCCCTACCGGTAACGAGCGATGAAACGGACTGACAAGGAACGGCTCGTTGCCGAGTTCAGCGCGAAGATCAAGGGCGCCAACGCGCTGTACTACACCGACTTCACGGGGCTGAACGTGAAGCGGATGACGGACCTCCGCCGCAAGCTGCGCAAGGCGGGCGTGGAGTACGTGGTGATCAAGAACAGCCTGGCCATCCGCGCGGTGAACGAGTGCGGGCTGGTGGGCCAGCCGATCAAGGGACCGACGGGCGTGGTGGTGGCGAAGGACGCCATTGCCGCCGCCAAGGTCCTGGCCGATTTCGCGAAGGCGAACGACAAGAAGCCGACGGTGAAGGGCGGGGTGTACGAAGGTGCGGTCGTCGACCAGGCGATGGTGTCGAAGCTCGCCACGATGCCGACCCGTGATGAGGCCCTCAGCATCTTTGCGGGCTGCCTCAACAGCATTCTGATGACGTTCGCTCTCTCGCTCGACGCGCGAAAGACGCAACTCGAAGCTTTGGAACTGAATCCCCAGGCGTCCGCCTGATCAACAACGCCCCAGGACTCCTGGGAGACACTCGGAGAATGACAAACAATGGCTAACACGACCCTGAGCAACGACGAGATCCTCGAGGCGATCGGCAACAAGTCGGTCATCGAGCTGGTCGAACTCATCGACACGTTCAAGACGAAGTTCAACGTCACGATTTCTGCCGTGGCGGCGGGCGCGCCGGCCGCTGCCGCAGCCGTCGTCGAGGAACAGACCGAGTTTGCGGTCATCCTGAAGGAGATTGGCGCCAAGAAGATCCAGGTCATCAAGGTCGTGCGCGAAATCACCGGTCTCGGGCTGAAGGAAGCCAAGGACGTGGTCGATGGCGCGCCGCAGACCGTGAAGGCCGGCGTCTCGAAGGACGAGGCCGCGCAGATCAAGGCCAAGCTCGAGGCCGAAGGCGCGACGGTCGAAGTCAAGTAAGGCCGGGGGTTGCCGGTGGTCCGGACTGTCCGGACCACCGGGTTCCCACCCTCAGCCTTGCCGACCTCCCCGTGATTCCACGCTCCATCCTGTTCCACAACCGACGTGATGCACGCCCTGATCCACTCGCGCGACAAATCGTCGCGTGGCGGGCCGGGGCGGTTTTCGCCTGCCGACGGGTAAGCCCGGACTTCCCATGATCAAGCAGATTTCGTTCGCCAAGCTCGACCGCCGGATGGAGATGCCCCATCTCCTCGACATCCAGGTGCGCGCCTTCGAGTCGCTGCTCCAGCTGGATGCCGCCGCCAACCAACGCGAAGACGTTGGCCTGGAGCGGGTCTTCAAGGACCTGTTCCCGATCACCGATGTCCACGAGAACTTCTCGCTCGAGTTCGAGCGGTATACGCTCGGGGAGCCGAAGTACTCCGTGGAGGAGTGCATCGAGCGGGACATGACCTTCTCGGCGCCGCTCAAGGCGACGCTCTCCCTGCGCGTCTTCGAGGATGCCGGCAACGGCAAGCGCCTCAAGAACGAGATCCGCAAGGAAGTCTACCTTGGCGAGCTCCCGCTGCTCACGCCCCTCGGCACCTTCGTGATCAACGGGGCCGAGCGGGTGGTCGTGTCGCAGCTGCACCGCTCGCCGGGCGTCGTGTTCGAGGAGAGCACGCACCCCAACGGTCAGCGGCTCATCTCGTCGCGCATCATCCCGTTCCGCGGATCGTGGGTCGAGTTCACGGTCGACATCCATGACGTGATCTACGTCCACATCGACAAGAAGAAGAAGTTCCCGGCCACCGCGCTTCTGCGCGCGTTCGGCTACGGAACGAACTCTTCCATTCTCCGCCTCTTCTTCGGCGAACGCGAGCTCGACCTCGTGAAGAAGCGCGAGAATCGCATGGACCAGCGCGAA
>DATCGU010000324.1:0-16031 GCA_036508735.1 Gemmatimonadaceae bacterium | reverse complement strand
GTGTCTCGATTGTCACGACGCGAGGAACCGCGACAAGCTTCATCTCGCCGACGGCCGGCTGATCGATTTCACCGAGTCGTACCGGTTGTGCGGGCAATGTCACGGCCCGACGCTGCGGAACTGGAAGGCGGGCGAGCACGGCAAGCGGACAGGTTCGTGGTCGGGCGCGAAGCAGTACCTGCTGTGCGCGAGCTGCCACAGCCCCCATTCGCCGCACTTCAAGCCGCTCAAGCCGAAGGCACCCCCCCTGAGACAAGAGGCCATACGATGAGCGACCACACTGCCGCTCCCTTGCCGGTGCCGGCGCCGCCTGCAGAAGGCTACTCGCGGCGCGAAGCCCTCGTGATGGGTCTCTTCGCCCTCGCCGCTGCGGCGACGACTGCCGGGTGTTCAGCGGCCGACAAGCTGGCCTATGAAGAATTCGTACAAAAGCATTTCAGGGATCTCACCCCCGAGGAACTGAAGGACCGGCTGGCGGGGCTGGAAAAGAAATACTCCGAGCAGTACGGCAAGAGCGTGAAGGTCAGCGCCACGCCACCGATTCCCGGGGTGCTTTTCGGCTATGCGCTCGACTTGTCGCGGTGCATCGGCTGCCGGCGTTGCGTGTACGGCTGCGTGGAGGAGAACAACCAGTCACGCAACCCGCAGACGCACTGGATCACCGTGCTCGAGATGGACAAGGAAGAGGGTGTGAACCTGCAGAACGCCGACGCCTTCTACGATCACGAGACCGTCCCGGCGCCGGGCAAGTTCTACATGCCCGTGGCCTGCCAGCACTGCGAGAACCCGCCGTGCACGAAGGTCTGTCCCGTGGAGGCGACGTGGAAGGAGAAGGACGGCATCGTGGTGATCGACTACGACTGGTGCATCGGATGCCGTTGCTGCATCGCGGCCTGCCCCTACGGTGCGCGGCACTTCAACTGGGGCAAGCCCGTCATCCCGAAGGACGAGCTCAACCCGGTCACGGAGTACCTCGGGAACCGCCCACGCCAGCGCGGGGTCGTCGAGAAGTGCTCGTTCTGCATCCAGCGGGTGCGCAAAGGCCTGTATCCGAAGTGCGTGGAGGTTTGCCCGGTGGGCGCTCGCAAGTTCGGCAACCTCCTCGACCCGGAGAGCGAGATCCGCTACATCATCGAGAACAAGCGCGTGTACATCCTGAAGGAAGAACTGAACACGCAGCCGAAATTCTTCTACTACTACGGGCTGTGAGGCGGACGTCATGAGCTTCATTCGGAAGACGAGCAACTTCGTGACGGGCACCGCGCGCATGGCGTTCCTCGGCGGGAACAAGGTGTACTACGCGTGGCTGTTTCTCCTGGTCGCCTGCATCGTCCAGGCGCTCTTCGCGTACGCGCACCAGTACGAGCGCGGCCTGATCAGCACGAACATGCGCGATTCGGTGTCGTGGGGCTTCTACATCGGCAACTTCACCTTCCTCGTCGGCGTCGCCGCGGCCGCGGTGCTGCTGGTGATCCCGGCCTACGTCTACGACTGGAAGCCGATCAAGGAGGTGGCGCTGTTCGGCGAGATGCTCGCCGTCGCGTCGATCGTGATGTGCCTGCTCTTCGTCCTGGTGGACATGGGGCGTCCGGACCGCTTCTGGCACATCCTCCCGGGCATTGGGCACATGCACATGCCGAGTTCGATCATGGCGTGGGACTCCATCGTGCTGAACGTCTATCTCGCCATCAACCTGATCGTGGCGAGCTACCTGGTGTACTGCGCGTATCACCGGATCCCCTACAACAAGAAGATCGTGGTACCGCTGGTCATCTTCTCCATCCCGATGGCCGTGAGCATCCATACCGTGACGGCGTTCCTGTACAACGGCATGGCGAGTCGCCCGTACTGGAACAGCGCCATCCTGGCACCGCGGTTCATCGCCTCGGCGTTCTGCTCCGGACCCGCGCTGCTGCTGATCCTGTTCCAGATCCTGCGCAAGGTGTCGGCCTTCGAGATCAAGGACGAGGCGATCCACAAGGTGGCCGAGCTGATGGCCTATGCCATGGGCTTCAACCTGTTCCTGTTTGGCGCCGAGATCTTCAGGGAGTACTACTCGAACACGCACCACCTGGTGCACTACGAGTACCTGTTCAGCGGCCTGCACGGCAAGGCGTCTCCCATCGCCCTCTATGCCTGGATGTCGCTTGGCTTCGCCATCATCTCGTTCCTGCTCTTCCTCATCCCGAGGACGCGCCGCATGCCGCTGACGATGAACATCGGCTGCGTGCTGATCTACCTGTCGGTGTATATCGAGAAGGGCATCGCCCTCATCATCCCCGGTTTCACGCCCGACCAGCTCGGGCAGGTCTATGCGTACGTGCCCAGCGCCATCGAACTGCGCGTGGCCGCCGGTGTCTTCGGCGTCGGCTTCCTGCTCTTTACGCTGATGGTCAAGGTGTCGGTAGTGATCCTCTTTGAACGGGATGCGCAGCCCGTTCACGCGTGACGGCATTGCGGGGCGGGTGAAGCGCCTTTCCTGGTGAGCCTTCGTGATTCTTCGTGGTCCTTCGTGTCGGTCGCCGCTCCGCGATGGCCGTCGCCCTTGGCCCGGAACGAAATGCGTTAGCTTTAGTCGGCACTCCACATCCGACTTTCCGGCCACCTCATGACCGAATTCCATCTCGCCTCGCCCGCCCTCAAACCGCGCGCGGGCGACCTGTTCAACATCGACGCCGCCCTCACCGAGGAAGAGCGCGCCATCCGCGACTCGGTGCGCGCGTTTGTGGACGCCAAGGTCCTGCCGATCATCGGGCAGTGCTACATCGACGGGCGATTCCCCACCGAGCTGATTCCGGAGATGGGCCAGCTGGGCCTCCTCGGCGCGAACCTCCCCGAGGAGTACGGCTGCGCCGGGCTGAGCAACGTGGCCTACGGCCTCATCAACCAGGAACTCGAGCGTGGCGACTCGGGCATCCGTTCGTTCGCCAGCGTCCAGGGCTCGCTGGTGATGTACCCCATCTTCACCTTCGGCAGCGACGCGCAGAAGACGCGCTGGCTGCCGAAGATGGCAACGGGCGAGGTCATTGGCTGCTTCGGCCTCACCGAGCCGGACTACGGTTCGAACCCGGCGGGCATGATCACCCGCGCGCGGGTGCAGCAGGACGGCACGTGGATGCTGAACGGCAGCAAGATGTGGATCACCAACGGCTCGGTGGCGCACGTGGCCGTGGTCTGGGCCAAGACGGAGGATGGCGACGACGACGGACACAGCGTGCGCGGCTTCCTTGTGCCCGCAGGCACCAAGGGTTTCACCGCCAAGGAAACGAAGGGCAAGCTGTCACTGCGCGCATCGATGACGAGCGAGCTGGTGTTGAGCGACGTACAGTTGCCGGCCGACGCGATCCTTCCGAAGTCGGATGGCCTCAAGAGCCCGCTGATGTGCCTCACGCAGGCGCGCTACGGCATCTCGTGGGGTGCCATGGGGGCGGCGATCGCCTGTTACGAGGAGGCGCTCTCGTACGCCAAGACGCGGGTGATGTTCGACCGGCCCATCGGCGGCTTCCAGATCCAGCAGGTGCGGCTGGCCGACATGGTCACCGAGATCATCAAGGGGCAGCTGCTCGCGCTGCACCTGGGCCGCATGAAGGACGCGGGGACGTACACGCCGCAGCAGGTGAGCGTGGCCAAGCGCAACAACGTGAGCGTGGCCACCGACATCGCGCGTGAGGCGCGCCGGCTGCTCGGCGCAAATGGCATCCTCGCCGAGTACTCGGCGATGCGCCACATGGCCAACCTCGAGAGCGTGTACACCTACGAGGGGACCCACGACGTGCACTCGCTCGTGATCGGCATGGCCGTGACGGGATTGAACGCGTTCAAGTAAGGAGAAAGCGAGAACACGAGAACGCGAGCCTACCAGGTTCGCACTCAGGCCGTCCTCTACTGTTCTCGCGCTCTCGCGCTCTTTCGATCTGGCTTTCTCCGCATCGCCAGGCGCCGCCGCAGGGCATGCGGGATGAACTGCAGCACCCACATCATCAGCTTGTTGTGGAATCCCGGGATGCAGACGACGGCGCCGCCGGCTTCGAACTGGCGCAGCGAGATTTTGGCGACGTCAGCCGAGACCATCCACAGCCACGACGGGATCTGCTTCTTGACGTGCAGCATCTCGTCGTGGATTTCGGTGTGCGTGAACCCCGGGCAGAGCGCCTGCACCCGCACGCCGGTGCCCGCGAGCTCGGTGTCGAGCCCACGGGTGAAGCTCGTGAGGTACGCCTTGGTGGCCGAGTAGTTGACGTTGCCCGGACCGTAGACAAAGCCGGCGATTGAGCTGACGTTGATGATGCCGCCGGCGCCGTGCCCGATCATCCGCGGGAGCGCGGCGCGCGTCAGGCGCATAGGTGCCAGCACGTGCAGGCGCAGCATCTCCATTTGCGGTTCGAGCGCGGTCTTCGCCAGCTTGCCGGTGGTGGCGAAGCCGGCGTTGTTCACGAGCAGGTCGAGCCTCGGTAGCTCTTCGATGCGTTCGGCCACCTCCTCGCGCCCCCCGTCAGTCGAGACATCCGCCGTCCACGTCTCGCACGTCACGCCGAAGCGCCCGGTGAGGTCGCGGCCGAGCGCCTCGATGCGGGCCGTGGAACGGGCCACGAGAATGAGGTCGAATCCATGGCTGGCCAGCAACTCGGCGAAAGAACGGCCAATGCCGGCGGAAGCACCGGTGATGAGGGCGAGGGGCATCGGGGACGGTAGATGATAGACGATAGACGGTAGATGCCGGCAAAGATGACGCCGGACGCACCCCGAGGCCAGCCATTCGAGCCGAGGTTTCCGCCGTCCGCTGTCCGCTGTCCGCTGTCCGCTGTCCACCGCCTACCGTCCACCGTCCACCGTCGAGTAAGTTCCCCGTACACCTAATCCGAGGGTTTTCACGGTGAAATTGGCCGTGTGCATCAAGCGCGTTCCAGACATGGAGATGCGCTTCAAGATCGCTGCGTCGGGCACGAGCATAGACGAAGCAGGCCTCAAGTTCGACATGTCCGACTTCGACGGGTATGCCGCCGAGATCGCCATCCAGATCACCGAGAAGCTCGGTGCCGGCGAAGTGACGGTCATCTCGCTTGGTCCCGACGTCGTGCAGGAGACCCTGCGCAAGGCGCTCTCCATGGGTGCGCACCGGGCGGTGCACCTCAAGCAGGACGCACCGGTCAGCGACGGACTGGCCGTCGCCACGGCGCTCGCCGCCGAGCTCAGGGATGGCGGCTACGATCTCGTCCTGCTCGGCCGCATGGCGGTGGACACGCAGAACCGCAGCACCGGCGCATTCGTCGCCGAGTTGCTGGGCCTGCCCTTCATCTCGGCCATCTCCAAGCTCGACGTCGCGGAGGGCGTGGTGAAGGCGCGCCGCGAGCTCGAGGGCGCGTACGAGCTCATTGAGTGCCCGCTGCCGGCGGTGCTGACCATCGACGAAGGGATTGCCCGTGCGCGCTATCCCTCGCTGAAGGGGATCATGGCCGCCAAGAAGAAGCCAATGGAGTCGAAGCCCGCACAGCTTGGCGCGATCACCTACCAGCTCGAAAAGCTCGAGCTCCCGGCCGAGCGGGCTGCGGGGCGCATCATTGGCGAGGGGAAGGATGCGGTGCCAGAACTCGTCCGCCTCCTCAAGGAAGAGGCGAAGGTACTCTGATGCCGAATATTCTTGCGTTCTCCGAAACGCGCCTGGGCGAGATGCGTCGTGCCGGGCTCGAAACCGTCACCGCCGCCCGGCAGGTGGCTGATGCCACCGGTGGCCAAGTGCACGCCGTGCTCATCGGCGCGCCGGGCGTGGCCCAGTTCGCCGCCAGGCTCGCGGCGCACGGCGCCGACGTTGTGCTCGTGCTCGAGCACGACGCGTTCGCCAACTACAATCCCGAGGCGATCGTCGCCACGCTTGCCCAACGCCTCGGCAGCGGGTACCGCGCGGCGTTCTTCGCGGCCAGCGCGCAGGGACACGACCTCGTGGCGCGCGTCGCCGCCCGGATGAAGCTGGCCTACGCCTCGGACGTCACCGAATTCAAGTTTGCCGGCGACAGCGTGACGGTGAAGCATCCCGGCTTCACCAACAAGATCGTCCAGACGTTCCAGCTCAAGGCAACGCCGGCAATCATCTCGCTGCGGGCCGGCGCGGTGCTGCCAGTGGAGAACCCGAAGGCCGGGACGGTGGAGGCGATCGCCAGTGCCATTGACCCCACGACGGCGCGCGTGAAGGTGACGCTCACCGAGAAGGCGGCGGGCGGCAAGCTCGACCTCGGCGAGGCGCCAGTGATCATCGCCGGCGGGCGCGGACTCAAGGAAGCGGCCAACTTCAAGCTCGTCGAGGATCTGGCGGCGGCATTCGGCAATGCGGCGGTAGGTGCCACGCGTGCGGTGACCGACGACGGCTGGCGTCCGCATTCGGACCAGATTGGCCAGACCGGCCGCCTGGTGAGTCCCGATCTCTACGTGGCGTGCGGCATTTCGGGCGCCATCCAGCACCTCGCCGGCATGCGGACGTCCAAGACGATCGTGGCGATCAACAAGGACAAGGAGGCCCCGATCTTCAAGGTGGCCGACTATGGCATCGTGGGCGACGTCATGGAGGTCCTGCCGGTGCTGACCGAGGCGGTGAAGCAGGCCAAGGCCGGCGGGTAGCAGTGCCCTGGTGGCTTGTGACGGGCGGCTCCGCGGTATCGGGGCCGCCCGTTCGCGTTGGATATTCAGCGTGCTGGCTAGATCTCCGTCTTTCGCTGGCCGACCATGCGGAGCGCGCCGTTGATGGCGACGTGCAGGATCACGTATGCCACGATTGCGACGAGGATCGGCACGACGAGCGTGAACCCTCCGTCGGCGCTCTGACTCGGCACGATGCCCCGGAACGGCGCATAGAACGGGCTGCTCAGCGTGTTGATGAAGCGCACGAACCCGTTCGCGGACTGTGCGGCCATCAGGGCAAGAACGAAACGAATCGCGAGCAGTGTGTAAACGACGTAGAAGACGTAGTCCAGGAATTGGGATCCCCGCGCCGTCGTGCGCGCGCGCCCGAGCGCGCGTTCGCCGCTGACGGTCTCATCAACCGCTTTGTCGCGCATCTTTCCGGCAACGTCGGCCACCCTCGACTGTCCGTCCGATGTCGCTACCGAGGCCTGGTTGGAGATCTCCGCATTAACGCGGCTCTCGACCTTCGACTTCACCGCATTGTGCTGCGCGGCTTGACGGGCATCGTCGTCGCCGACCTTGGTATCCTGCATGACTCCTCCCAGGGTTGTATTGCGAACAGAGCTACACGATCGCTCCCGGAAGGCGCGCGGGACAATCGCCCAAGCGGAGTAGCCCGAATGGGGAGCGGTGAAGAAGGCCAGGGCGGGTCGTCACTCCCTGGTGGCTTGCGACGGGCGGCACTGCGGTCTCGGGGCCGCCCGTTCGCTTGTCGGCGGCGCGTCCGGAAAGTAGCCTTTGCAGGAGCGCAAAGTGCTGGACGCGCCGAGGCGCCCCCCGTCCGCCGCCATCACCCTGTGAGCACTCCGTGACTGCATCGAACGGCCTGTTTGCCCTCGTCATCGTCGTCGCCGTCGGCTTCTTCTCGTACAACGTGCAGCGCCTCGTCGGATACCTGCGCATCGGACGGCTCGACGACTCGCGTTGGGACCACGTTCCGCGCCGCGTGGCCAACCTCATCGAGATCGGGATCTTCCAGAAGAAGATCTTTCGCGACTCGGTGGCCGGGCCCATGCACGCCGCCATCTTCTGGGGTTTCTGCGTCCTGAGCGTCGGGACCATCGAGTTCCTGGCCGGCGGTGTCGTGCCGGGCTTCAGCTTCGCGCGCTTCATGCCGCAGTGGGCCTACCGTTTCTACATGGGCAACCAGGACCTGTGGGGCGCGCTCGTGATCGCCGCCGTTGCCTTCGCGCTCTTTCGCCGCCTCACGCATCGCGTCAGGCGCCTGCAGGGCGCCGAGACACACGCCAACGACCCGCTCTTCATCCTGAGCTGGATTGGCGTGCTGATGGTCACGATGTTCCTCGCCGAGTCGTTCCACATGGTGTCGCATCCGGAAGCGGCGACGCCGTTCTACCGGCCGCTTTCGTTCGTCCTCGCGCGCGCGTTCGCCGTTGTTCCGGTCGCCGCCGCCGAGGTCATCCATTCCATCTCCTGGTGGGCGCACAGCCTGCTGGTGCTCGGCTTCCTCAATTACCTGCCGTACTCCAAGCATCTGCACGTGGTGGCGTCACTCCCCAACGTCTACCTGTCGAATACCAGTGGGCCGGGGCAGGTGGGGGTCATGACGTACATGGACCTCGAGGGCGACGCGGAACAGTTCGGCGCCAACGACGTGGATCACCTTTCCTGGAAGAGCCTGCTCGACGGCTTCGCCTGCACCGAATGCGGCCGCTGCACGGCGGTGTGCCCGGCCAACATCACGGGCAAGATGCTGTCGCCGCGCAAGATCATGATCAATGTGCGGGAGCGGCTGGAGGCGAAGGCGCCGGTGCTCGTCGGCACGGCGGCGGGATCGGCCGAACTCGACGCCAGGACGCTGCTCGACGGCTACATCACCGAACAGGAGCTGTGGGCGTGCACCACCTGCCGCGCCTGCGTGCAGGAATGCCCGGTTTCCATCGACCAGCTGTCGGTAATCCTCGAACTGCGCCGCAACCTGGTGCTGGGCGAGTCGCGCTTTCCCGAAGAGGTGATGCCGGCGTTCGAGAGCATGGAACAGCGCGGGTCGCCGTGGGCCTTCGACCCGGGCGACCGCGGTCAGTGGGCCGACGGGATGAACATCCCGACCATGGCGGAACTCGCCGAGCGTGGCGAGCGGGCCGACGTGCTGTACTTCGTGGGCTGCATGGGGTCGTTCGACGACCGCGCCAAGAAGACGACGGTGGCGTTTGCGAAGATCATGCAGGCTGCCGGCGTGAAGTTCGCCATCCTCGGCCGCGAGGAGAAGTGCAATGGCGACCCGGCGCGCCGCATGGGCAACGAGTACCTCTACCAGACGCTGGCCCGGGAGAACGTCGAGACGTTCGCCAGGTACGACGTGCGCACCATCGTGACCGCCTGCCCGCACTGCATGCACCAGCTGGGCAATGAGTACCCGCAGTTCGGCGGCAACTACGACGTCATCCATCACTCGACCTTCATCGAGCACCTGATGGCGCAGGGGCGCGTGCCTCTGCGCCAGGAACTGCACGAAGCGGTGAGCACCTTCACCTACCACGACTCGTGCTACCTGGGGCGCTACAACCAGGTGTACGATGCGCCGCGCGAGACGCTGAGGCGCGCGCTGCCCGTGGTGAACCTGGTGGAGATGCCGCGTTCCAGGGACCGCGGCCTCTGCTGCGGCGCGGGCGGCGGCCGCATGTGGATGGAGGAGAGCGAGGGGAAGCGCATCAACGCCGCGCGCGCCGACGAGGCGCTGGCGACGGGGGCCCAGGCGGTGGCGGTGGCCTGCCCGTTCTGCATGACGATGCTGAACGACTCGATCTCGTCACGCGATGCGGCAATCCCCGTCTATGACATCGCCGAGGTGGTGGCCGGGCGGTTGGCCTAGTCGCGATGCGGCGCCCTCTGCGTCACTCCCGCTCGTGGTGCGCGGCCTGGTGCGCGGCCTGGTGCGCGGCCTGCCTGATCGCCGCCGCGGCCTGTGCGCACATTGCCCCTCCGACGACGGCGCCGGCGATCGACACCGATCGTCCCGACAAGACCGACGGTACCACCACGGTTCTGCGCGGCTTCACTCAGGCCGAGGGCGGTTACACGTACTCGCGTGCGGATGGCGTGAACGAACAGGCCATTGGCGAGGCGCTGGTACGCATCGGTCTTTCGGCGCGCTCCGAGGTTCGAGTTGGCCTCAACTCCTACGCGGTGACCGACGACGGCGCCGTGCGACTTCAAGGGATGCAGGATGCCTCGTTCGGCGTGAAGGTGCGGCTGGTCGAGGACACCGAGCGTTTCTCGCTTTGGCATCCCGGCGCCGCGGTCATCGCCACAACCACCGTACCCACGGGTGCAGCGCCGTGGCGTGTCCGCACGCTGCAGCCGGAAACCCACCTGGCGCTGTTCTGGCCGCTGACGTCCAGGCTGGGCCTGACGACAAACATCAACGCCTCCTTTCCCGTGGAGGACGGACGGCGGTACACGCAGGGCGCGGCCTCCGGCTCGTTCGGCTATGAGTTTTCCGACAGGCTGCAAGCGTTCGCCGAGTGGTTCTCGCTGTTCCCCGCGTCGCGAGGCGGGGCCAACGGACACTACATCGACTCGGGCGTGATGCTTGCCTTCGGCGAGAACACCCAGCTTGACTTGAGGGCCGGAATCTCCGCCACGCGCGGCGCGGGAGGCAGCTTCATCGGTGCCGGAATTGCGCGCCGCTGGGGTCGGCTGCGCCCTTAGCCTCGTTCACGGTTCGAGGCGGAGGTCCGTGCGCCGACCGTCCGTCTCGTCCCTGGGCACGACGGTGAGCAGGATGCGCGCGCCATCACGGCGCACCACGACCCTGGCGCCGCACGTTTCGCACTGGCCGGTGATGGGCGGCGTACTGGTGAACCGCTCGATGCGATAGCCGCAGGTGGGGCAGTACAGCGCGGGGAAGTCGTCGGAGTGAATGACGGCGCGCGCGCCGGAGAGGCGCGGGCCGACGTCAGGCTCCTCGTCCTTGCTGATGACGCTGGACACGGAACTGAAGAGGAGCTGGCGTTCCGCCTCGCTCATGTTTGCGAGCTGGGCCGGAGTTGCCAGTCCACGCTGTTGCAGCACGCGTGCCACCTGCGGCGGAACCGGTGGCCCGTCCTGCACACCAGGCAGCGCGTCCGTGCCAGGCCGCGGGCCGAGTTCGCCACGCAGGCGGCGCCCCACTCGCCAAATGACCGCAAACGCCACGCCGAGCAAGAGCACCGCGAGGCCGACAAGGCGCAGGTCCATCTGCAGTAACGGCTGGTTCACCCGAGCCGCACCTCGTGAATGGTGATTGCCAGTGTCGCGGTCCCGTCCACGTGCCCAACTGCGCGGTGCTCGCCGACGCGTGCACCGAGTGCCACGCACTCCCTCAGGAAGCCCTCGAGCGCCGCGCGCCCCGGATCAGCCACGAGCGCCACACCGCCGGGTGCCAGCGAGTGCACCACCGAGCGCGCCACGAGCGGCGCGTATCGTCGTTCATACAGTACATCTGAGGCCAGCACCAGGTCAAAGCGCCCGAGGTCGGCGGGGAATGAGCACCAATCCACCAGTCGGGTGGCGATGTCCCGGCCGAGGTTGCCCACGGCATTGCGGCGTGCAAAGCGCAGGGCATCCTCGTAGTAGTCGGTGGCCGTGACGTCGAACCCCGCGTTCGCCGCCGCCAGCGTCGGCAGGCCGAGTCCGCAGCCGAACTCGACGGCCCGTCGACCGTCACCCTGCAGTGCGCTCACCACGGTCGCCAGTGCCACGGCGGACGGCCACAGGTCGGCCCAGTACGGCAGCCGCTCGTCCAGCGCAAAGTCGGCTTCGTTGATGAGGTCGTCCGCACTGCGCGGACGGTCGAGGCGCCACCGCCGGCCGCCGATGACCACCTCGCGCACCTCGAGCACGAACCGGTCCTCGAGCGCGGTGAGCTCCGGTGCGCACGGCGCCTTCACAGCGCAAACGACTCGGCGAGTTCCGCATCGCTCGTAAGCAGCAGCGCCGACAGATGGTCGCCGGCCGCGTGTTGCGGCTGGTCCTCGGGAACCACCAGCAGGGCGTTGGCGCGGGCCATCGAAGTAAGGATGCCCGATCCCTGCGGTCCGGTCAGTCGCGCCGTCAGTTCACCCGATGCCTGCACCGTGACGATGGCGCGAAGGAAGTGCGTGAGCCTCGCACCGATCTGCACCGGTTCCTCCAGGGTCACGCGCACAGGTCGGCGGTGCAGGCGCGTGTGACCGAGCAGGCGACGAATGGCCGGCCGCACGAAGAGCTCGAAGGTCACCATCACCGACACGGGGTTGCCCGGCAGCCCGATCCACGGCACACCGGCCAGCGATCCAAAACCCAGGGGCGCCCCCGGACGCATGCGCACCTTCCAGAACTTCTGTTCGGCGCCGAGCGCGCCCAGCACGTCCCGTGTGTAGTCGAACTCGCCCACCGAGATCCCCGCCGAACTGACGATCAGGTCGGGCTTGGCGGCGATGGCGCGCTCGAAGATGGAACGCATCGACTCGAGCGTGTCGGCCGCGTTGCCGAGCGGCACGGGAATGCCGCCCGCGGTGCGCACGAGCGCGTGCAGTGCATAGCTGTTGGAGGCGACGATCTTGCGGCCGTCGCGCACGAGGGCAAAGTCGTCGAGGTCGACGAGCTCATCACCCGAGCCGAGGATGGCGACGCGCGGTGCGCGGCGCACGGGCACGCTGGCGAACCCGAGCGACGACAACACGCCGATTTGCGCCGGACCCAGCGGCTCGCCGGCGTCCAGCACGACGTCTCCCTGGTGAAAATCCTCGCCTCGCGGCCGCACGTTCTTGCCAGCGTCGCGGTCCTTCAGCGCGCGCACCGTCACCGTGCCGGCGTCGGTGTCCTCGACGCGCACTACCGTGTCGGCGCCTTCGGGGAGCGGCGCCCCCGTCATGATGCGGGTGGCCTCGCCCGGCGCGATGGCGCGCGTGGGAAACTGCCCCGCGGCCACGGTCTCGATCACGCGGAACTCGCGCGGCGCCGCCCCGCTGGCCCCCTCGAGCTCGCTGCCGCGTACGGCGTAGCCGTCCATCGCCGAGTTGTCACGGTGCGGCAAGGTGTACGAGGCCACGGCGTCGCTGGCGAGGACGCGCCCAAGGGCGTCGAGCAATGGCACGCGCTCGACGTCGAGCGGGAGCACATCACCGGTGATGCGCGCGACGGCCTCGGCGACACTCAGCACGGGGGCGCTACCTCAGCCCGCGCGACGACGCGAGCCGCACGAGGATGGCGTCCTGGACCTGTTCCACCGCGCTCGTGGGCACGGTGAAGTTGTTGCACAGGAAGCTGAACAGCAGCACGCGGCCATCGGCGGTGGTCACGTACCCCGACAGCGACCTCGCCTTGTCCACCGTGCCCGTCTTTGCGTGCACGTTGCCCTGGGCCGGCGTGTCCCTCATGCGCGAACTGATGGTGCCGTCGACGCCGGCAATGGGGAGCGCGTCATAGAAAGTCCTGAACTCGGCGTGCTTCCGCATGGCGTCGAGCACGCGCACGATGGTCTCGGGCGTCACGTAGTCGTGCCGCGACAACCCGCTGCCGTCGCGCACCGCGTGACCGGCGGTGTCGGCCCCCCACGCGGCCAGCTGGCGCTGCACGACGACGCGCCCGCTGTCCGGGGTGCCGACGCCCGTCTTCTCCAGCGCGAGCGTGCGGTACAGGATCTCGGCAATCTGGTTCTGCGACGGCTTCTCGAGCAGCGGCATGATGGTGCGCAGCGGCGGCGACCACAGGGTGAAGATGGGCGAGAGCCCGGTGGCAGGCGCCGCCGGTTCGCTGATCACGTTGCCGCGCAGCGCAATGCCGCGGCCGGCGAGCGCCTCGGCAAAGGCGTCGAGCCAGGCCTGCGACGGATTGCGGATGGCCACCTCCACCGTGGCGCTGTCGCGCGTCTTGACGAAGCCCGACAGGTTGAGCGCAGGGCGCGGGCCGCGGATGTCGGTCTCCCACTGGATGCTGTTTCGCGCGCGGGCCTCGGGATCCATCATGCCGCCGGTGATCACCGACACCCGGCCGATCTGCGGCACCGAGCGCGCCGGGGCCGTGGACACCGATGCGGGCCCCCCGACGCGCGTGGCCGCGTGCACCGTGACGCGCGCGAAGCCCTCGTTGAAGAAGAGTTCGTCGACTCCCGCTGAGTAGCCGTAGTCGAGGTCATCCCAGGCCCAGCCGAATCCAAGCGTCGAGTCGGGAAAGGCGTCGCCTCCCTTCACCAGCGCGCCGGCAATCTCGCGCACGCCGTGAGCCCACAGCGAGTCGGCGGCGGCGCGCAGCGGCTTCATGGCGTCGCCGAATGCCGCGTCGCTCACCGTGGGGTCGCCGCGCCCGATCACCACCAGGTCGCCGCGCAGCGAACCATTGACCACGGGACCGGCGGCGGCGAAGTCGGTGTGAAACCGGAAGTCGGAGCCGAGTTGCGCCACCGCCGTAGCTCCGGTGAGGATCTTCTGGTTCGACGCCGGCATGAACAGCTTGCCCGCGTTGCGCGCATACAGCGTGTCACCACTCTGCGGATCGACGATGAGCATGCCCCAGTTGGCGTTCCGGAACGCCGGCTGCGTCGCCATCGAGTCGATGGCGCGAGCAAGCGCCGCTCGCTCGCCGGAAGGCGTCGGGCGTGCCGCACCGCCGAAGCTGGCGCATGAGGCGGCGAGGGCGCCAAGGAGCAGGACGAGGCGGCGCATCGTTCAGGTCCGGTTGGGGAGAAAGGTCTGTTCGACCCAGGCCACCAGCGCTTCGAGCCAGCCGGCCTCGTCGAGGTGAAAGACGGGGAAGGGAAGATCGCCCGGCGCGGCGTCGCTGACCATCGCCCGCCAGGCGAAGGCGTTGGACAGCGATGCGTCGTACATCGGCGCCACGTGCGCCGCGTGGCGGAAGACCTCCACCTTGGGCAGCCCGCTGGCCTTGAAACCCTCGCAGAGCACGAGGTCGGCGTCGTCCATGTATCGCGCGGCGACCTCCTCGGGCGTGAGCTCCCGCTCCCACCGCATCACCAGCGCGAACTTGTCGGGTGAGATCATCGCCACGCGCTCCGCCTGCCCCTCGTGGTAGTGGCGGTACGTGTCGGTGTTCACCGGGTCCATGTTAAACGTGTGCGACCCGTGCTTGATCGTCATCACGCGCCATCCGCGCCGCTTGAGGGCGGCGGCCAGCTGCACGGTGAGCGTCGTCTTGCCGGAGTTCTTCTTGCCGACGATCGAGAGGAGCGGAGGCGTCATGTGAGAGGGGCGTTCGAGAGGTCGTGCGGGGTGTTCACATTCCAGAACAGCCGCGCAGGATCCCCCCACTGCGCGACGTCGGCCGCGGAGAGTCGCGACACCCTCACGTCCTCGAAGAAGGCGACGACCCGCCGGTCGCCGGCGTCGAGCCGTCGCTCGATGGCAGCGAGGCACGCCGGGCCGTACCATGCGCACAGCGGCTCGACCCCGCGCCCCGACGTTTCGCTCTCCGGCACCGCGGCGTCGGCTCCCGCCTCGCCCAGCGCGCGCAACGCGCGCAGCAGCCCGGGTTCGACAAACGGCATGTCCCACGCGACGACCAGGGCGCCCGCGCCACCGGCGTGGGAGAGCGCGGCGTGCAGTCCGCCAAGCGCGCCTTCGCCGAGGCGGACATCGGTGGCGGTGCGCACGCCCGGCAGCCACTCCGACGCGCCGGGATCATTGGCCACGAGCAGCAGGTCGTCCGAGGCCTCCCGCAGGGCCGTGGCCACGCGATCGATGATGCGCGCGCCCTCGACCAACAGCAGCCCCTTGGGCTGCCCGCCGAGGCGCCGCGCCCCGCCGCCCGCGAGGATGACGCCAACGCATCGCGGCGTGGCTGTCATCTGCCGTCTGCCGTCTGCCGTCCGCCGTCCGTGAGCCACACCTGTGGATCACCGGATACGGCCCGCCCGATCAGCGCCATTCCCGCCGCTTCAGCGATTTCCACCGCCAGCGAGCTCGGCACGCTTGGCGTGGCCACAACGGCCAGTCGCGCGCGCGCCGCCTTGAAGGCCAGCTCACCCGAAATGCGTCCGGTGACCAGGAGGATGAGGTCGTCGGGGCGACGGTCGGCGATGATCAATGCGCCCAGCACCTTGTCCACGGCGTTGTGCCGGCCGATGTCCTCGGCGTACGTCAGCAGGGTCGTGCCGTCGGTGAGTGCGGCAGCGTGGATGCCGCCAGTTTCCTGGTAGCGCGCTCCCTTGGCGAACAGTTCCTTGAAGAGCTTGCGCGTCTGTGGCAGGTCCGGGATGGCCGGAGGCGTCGCGCGGCGTGGTACCGCGGACAAGGATCCGAGGATCGTCGTGACGGCGCCACACCCGCTTGCCAGCACGCGCCGGCGTTCGGTGCCTTCCACAGTCTCGTAGCGCCCGCGGGGCACCTCGGCCCAGAAGCCCAGTTCCTGCGCACACGGGC
>DATCGU010000323.1:0-2990 GCA_036508735.1 Gemmatimonadaceae bacterium | reverse complement strand
TCCGTCACCCGCGCGCCGCCACGACGGAGCGACCTCATGGGCCTCGACGTCGAGGCGATAGGTCGACCCGCCTCAGCGCGCACGCCCATGGGGAGGGACGTCTCGGAGCAGCGCGATGATGATGTCCGCGAGCGTGCGGCGCCGTGGATCCGCCGACATTGAATGGGCGGCGGACCAGTCCATGAGCGCGTCCCCCCCATGGTGTCCCGCGCAGAATCCTCTCCTTGGTTCGCCAACGCAACTGCCATCTCCAGGAGCGCAATGGCGGTGTCATCGACCAGAGGATACAGTCGCTGCAGGACGTCTCTGCCCACCCGCGTTCGGGTCAGCGCCTCTTGATATTGCGCAAACGCGCGCAGCGCCCATCGGTGCACGATGATGTCGCGGGAGCAGCAAACGCTGCCCTGGTCGGTGAGCACGCGCGCATGTGCACGGCGCAGGGAGGACGCCTCCATCCGAGCCTCCAGCCGCTTCGGAACACGGGTGGGCGTCACTCTCATAATGGCTGGGCGGGATTTTGAGTACGTCCGACAGGTGCGTCGGCCCATCGAATGACGACAGGACGACCAGGGAGCCGCGCGGTCATCTCCGCGCGCCTCTGACAACAATCGCAAGCTCGGGTGTACCCGTTCGGTGCTGTGCCGACCGTTGCGCTCCGCCGCACGCGACCGGACGCCGGGCGACACGTCTGGGGATGCGGCGAGTCGTCGTGCGCAGACGCGTTGACCAGTGTCAACACCGGAATAGAATTGCACACTTTCACCGGGCAGAATGGCACACTCGGTGGGGGGCGGGCCGTCAGATCGCCGCAGCCTCCTTCGAGCGAGATCGGGATCCGCGCTGGGGATCACGGGCGGATGCCTGACGTGATGGGTCGAGGGCGCGATGGAGCTCGGTGTGGTGCCGCATCCGATAGCTGTTGCCCCGGATGTTGACGATGTGACAGTGATGCACGAGCCGGTCGATCAGCGCGGCGGCCATCACCTCGTCGCCGAAGATCTCGCCCCACTCCTCAAAGCCTTTGTTGGAGGTCAGCACGGTGGAGGCGTGTTCGTAGCGACGCGACATGAGTTGGAAGAAGAGCATCGCGCCGGTGCGACTGATGGGGAGGTAGCCGATTTCATCGACGATCAAGAGCGACGGAAAGCTGAGCGTCTTCATGCGGTGCAGCAGTCGGCCCGCTTGGCTCGCCTCCTCGAGTGACGTGATGAGATCACCCAGCGTGCCGTAGTAGACCCGTCGGCCACTCTCCGCCGCCGCGATGGCGAGGCTGATGGCGAGGTGCGTTTTCCCGACCCCGGGCGGGCCGAGAAACACGACGTTCTCTTTCCGCTCGAGAAAGCCCAGGGTATGAAGACTGTCGAGTTGCTCGCGTTTCACGGAGGGTTGAAAGGAGAAGTCGAAGTCGGCGAGCGTCTTCACGGCAGGGAGCCGCGACGAGCGCATCGCGGCATCGAGCCGCCGGTGATTGCGCAGGGTGATCTGGGCTTGGAGCAGGGCCTCGAGCGCGGCGGGCGCCTTGAGCGTGCCGCCATCGAGTCCGGCGAGAATCTCATCGAGTGCTTCGAGCGCGCCGGGCATCTGCAGATCGGCAAGCTGCGCGCGCAGGCGGTCGCGGAGGGAGAGTGGACGTGTCTTCACGCGACCTCCTCGACGAGTTGCTGGTAAGTCGCCAGAGCGCGCCGCTCCACGGCGACGACGGGCGCGAGGATGTGGAGCACCGTGTGCCGACTCGTCCGCGCCGCCGGCAAGACGAGCGGACGATACGGGCGCTCCGCCAGCGCGTGGAGATGCATGCGTTCTTCCGTGTCGAAGCGCACGCGGGGGATCGCCTGGGTGGTGCGGTGCATCCGCGCATTCGCCACGTCATCGAGCCAGCGGATCCGCTGGTCGTCGAGATCGGCATCACCGATGAACTCGCGCCCGTAGAAGAAATTGCTCCGGACATAGCGGATCGGTCGCTCCACCTTTCCCTTCGTTTTCGCCCGGTAGGGCCGACACGCGCGAATGCGAAAGTCCCAGTGCTGCGCGAACCGCAGGAACTCGGGATTCTCGAGCAGCTTCCCGCCATCGGCGCGCTGATCGTCGAGCACCACGGCCTTCATCTGATCGAACAACAGCTCCTGCGTCACGCCACCGAAATACGCGAACGCGTCCTCCAGCCCGCTGATCACCGTGGCCAGGGTCTGCCGCGGATAGAACTTGAGCCACAAGAGCCGCGAATAGCCAAGGACGACGACCAACGCGTACCGCTTGCCCCATGGCAGACGGAACTCCGCGAAATCAACCTGCGCCTGGTGTCCTGGCGCGGTCTCGAAGCGCACCACCGGGTCAGGCGCAGGGTGCGGGCGCACGCGGGCGACGTAATCGCGCACCTGGGTAATCCCGCCCGCGTAACCGGCGGTGCGCACTTCATCGAACAGCCGGACGGCGGAGAGCTCGGGGTACGTCGCGAGCCGCTCCGTGATGATCGGCAAAAACACATCGAGCTTGGTGGCGCGCGGCGCCGTCCGGCGGGGCACCGGCGTGGTCACATCACGGGTGAGCTGGCCGGTGGCAATCCAGTGGTAGATCACCCGCCGGCTCACGCCGAGGCGCTGGGCAATGGCGCTCTTCGACAGCCCGTCATCCAATAAGTGCTGCAATAGCACGAGAGTATCCCATCCGTACACGGGGCCTTGCCTTTGAGCTGGAGGAAGGCCGAAGGTGTTCACGGGGCCGGACGGGCGCTCATTCTGGGCTCAGCGCATCCGCCGGCAGGCAGGAGGCCCGAGTGTGCAATTCTCGCCGGTGATTCTGTGCAATTTCACGCCGGTGCTAACACAGACGGCCGGCGACCGTGAACCATCGTGCGCCGAGGGCAGGTCGCTCAGTCCACTGCGTGACTCGAATCATGCGAATGGCTGGAATCCGTTCCGTCCGCCACGCCGAGGTCGGCGCGACCAGAACACGGCATGACGTGTGGGGTCGTGGACTCCGAGTTCCCCGCA
>DATCGU010000322.1:0-4178 GCA_036508735.1 Gemmatimonadaceae bacterium | reverse complement strand
TTCGCGGACATCAAGCCCGAGGACTATGACGCGCTGGTCATCTCCGGCGGGCGGGCGCCGGAGTACCTGCGCCTCAACGAACGGGTGCTGGACATCGTGCGGCACTTCTTCACGGCCGGGAAGCCGGTGGCGTCGGTCTGCCACGGCGCGCAGATCCTCACCGCCGCGGGCGTCGTGAAGGGCCGCAAGGTCTCTGCCTATCCCGCCGTGGGCCCCGAAGTCACGCTCGCCGGCGGCCAATACGCGGCCATCGGAATCGCCGATGCGGTAACCGATGGCAACCTGGTGACGGCGCCCGCGTGGCCTGCCCATCCGGCCTGGCTGGCCCAATTCCTCAAGGTGCTGGGCACACGCATAGACGGCTAACGGGCTGGACAGCTGGTCATCGGGGAGCCTCCCGGGGGGATTCTCCACGTTCGCGCGGGAATAATCTGTCGGCTGATTCCATCAGCAGAATCAGGACAGCCTATTGGGCCGCGGCTCGTCGAGGATTCATCGCTCCACTTACCCCCCGGGAGGTTACATGAACGTGCATCGCATGCTTGGTGGACTCATCGTCGCGGTCGTTTGCGCCGCGTGCGGCGGTGGCGCTGGCGGAAATTCGCCGACCAGCCCATCGGACTACAATGGCGCCGGGACCCCGGCCACCCCGGCGGCTCCCAGTCCGAACACGGTCATCGCGAGCAGCGCATCAGCGTTCAGCCCGGCGTCGCTGACGGTCGCCGCGGGCACCACGGTCACCTTCACGTTCGAGGGCGTTACGCACAACGTCGTCTTCGACAACGTGAGCGGGGTGCCGGCGAATATCGAGCCGACGTACAGCGAATCCGTGAACCGCACGTTCGCAACGAAGGGCACGTTCCCGTATCAGTGCACCATCCACTCCGGCATGACGGGCACGGTCACGGCGAACTAGTATCGCTGGAGAACGGGCCGCGCGCCGTCAGCGATGCACAAACGTCGCCTTGGCCCGTGACCCGTTGGCAATGAAATTATCCACCCCGATGCGCATGTCCTCGGTGGCGCAGCATTCGCCGAACAGCTCCGACTCGAGGCGCAGTCCGTCGGCCAGCGGCCGACGGCAACCCTCGACGATGGCGCGGCAGATGAGGGCGTCCGTTGCGCGGCTGAGGTGACCGAGTTCCACCGCCGGCAACTGGTCCGGCGTCGCGATGGGCCCGCTGTTGATGGGCTTGAGCATCACCTCGCCGCGCACGGCGGCACGGGCCAGCTGCACCGCGGCATCGACCACGTCGCCGTCGACTTCCTCGCGAACGAGCCCGCACGCGACGGCTTCACGGCCGGAGAGTGGGCGGCCGGTGCGCAGCATCTCGGCGGCCTTCTCCACGCCCACCAGGCGCGGCAGCCGCTGCGTGGCGCCGGCGCCGGGCACGATGCCCAGGTTCGCCTCGGGCTGGGCGACGGCCACGGCGAGTCCCTTGCGCACGAGGCGCGCGGTGCAGCACATGGCAATCTCGTTGCCGCCGCCGAACGCCATGCCATTGAGGGCGCAGACGACGGGCTTGCCCAGCTGTTCCAGCAGGTTCCCGGCCTGCTTTGACCGCTCGGAGGTGGCGACTCCTTCGGCCGGGCTCCGGATGGCGGCCAGGAAATTCACGTCGGCGCCGGAGACGAACGCCTTGGGACCGAAGCCGGTGAGCACGACGGCCTCGACCCTCGGGTCCTCGCGCAGCAGCATGGCGTGCGCGGCCAGCTGCTCGTAGACGTCGTCGTTGAGCGCGTTCAGCACGCGCGGACGGCGGATGGTGAGCACCGCGACGGGACCCTCATCGGTCCGGATCACATGGTCGATGCTGAAGAGCCGGTCCTCCCGCGCGTGAGCGGCGATGCATCGGGGCACGGGGAAGCCGGGATGCGCGGCGGCGTAGGCCACCACGAGGTCGAGCGCGCGGCTGACACCCATTTCATTCATCAGTGAGAACGGGGCGCGCATGGCGAGGCCGGTCTCCACGCCAAGCTCGAGGTCGGAAAGCGTGACGATGCCGCTGTCGAGGATCTCCCCGGCGAGGCCGAAATACGCGCCGAGCATGACGTCGGCGATCTTCTGCTCCTGCGCCGGCGGCATCTCGACCTTCTCATCGCGCTTCGGCACGTCCCACGGCTTGCCCGACGCCATGGCTTCCTTCATCAGCCGCGGCGAATGGAACCAGGGGCCGAGCTTTGTCCGCATCACGTCGAGCGAGTGATTGGTGATGGGATTGCCACCGGTGAGGTTCATCGCGGTGAACGGCCCGACGCCCAGTCCGAGTGCGCGCTTGGCGGCGGTGTCAACTTCCTTGATAGTGCCCAAGCCCTCCTCGACCGCCAGGGCGGCGGCAAGGAAGAGCCCCTCGAAGACGGGATTCACGGCATAGCCAAACCGCCCACCCACCTGAATCGGAATCTTCCCGATCTCCTCGTAGAGCCCCATCAACGCCCTGGTGTAGCCGGCGAGCGTGTCGCGGCCAGGCACGATCTCGACCAGGAGGTTCCGCTCGGCCGGGAAGAAGTAGTGGATGACCGCGGCGCGGGCACGGGTGGCGGGTGCGAGTCCCGAGAAGATCTCCTCGGGTTCGATGTGCGAAGAGTTCGAAGCGAGGATCGTGGACGGCCCGCAGAGCGACTCGAGGCGGGCGAAGATCTTTCTCTTGACGTCGAGGTTCTCCGTGGCGGCCTCGATCACGAGGCTCGCGCCGGAGAGCTGGGCGTAGTCGGTGGTGAAGGTGAGGGCGCGGAGCATCGCGTCGGCGGCCTCGGGCTTGAACGCGCCGCTTTCGCGGCCCTTGCCGATCTTCTGCTCGGCCTTGGCCCGGCCGCGTGCGACGGCCTCCTCGGAGACGTCGACCACCACCACCGGCACCCCGTGGGCATGGAATGCCTTGGCGAAGAAGAGCGCGATGTCGGGCCCGATGTTGCCCGAGCCGACGACGCCAACCTTGTCGATTACCAGATCCCTGAAGCGGTAGCTCACGTCCATATCCCCTGGAGTGCGGCGTGCGGTTTCGTCGTCCGGACCCGGTCGCGGTCGCGGTGTCAGGGGGAACCCCTTGACTGGGGTCGCCCTGACATGAGTATATTCTATCGAACGTCCGTTCGAAATAGGCCAGTCGTCCCGTCCATCCGACACACGAGGGTACGCCAATGACGCGCGGCGAGGTAGTGGAATGGGCGCGCGACATCTACGAAGACCTCGACTTCGGCGTCGTGCGGCGCTGGCTGGACGAGCATCCGACGGGCAAGGCCGGTGGCTACCTCCCGGTGTACGCGCCGCGGGAAGTGCTGCACGCCACAGGATTCCTGCCGGTGGGCATCCACGGCGCGGGCGACCGGCTGGAGATCATCCGCGGCGACGCGTTCTACCAGTCGTACATCTGCCACCTGCCGCGCTCGGTGATCGAACTGGCGCAGTCGGGGCGTCTCGACATGCTCTCGGCGGTGCTCTTCCCGTCGACCTGCGACGTGATCCGCAACCTGTCGGGCATGTGGAAGCTGCTCTACCCGGACGTCTACGTGCGGTACATCGACGTGCCGCAGATTGCGGCCCCGGGGTCGGCGGCCGTGTTCTGGGCGGGCGAGGTGCAGCGGCTGCTCGACGACCTGGGCGAGGTCTCGGGGCACCGGGCGACCGACGGGGACCTGCGCCACTCGATTGCGCTGTACAACGAGACGCGCTCGATGATCCGCACGCTCTACGCGCTGCGGCGCGAACGGCCGTGGGACGTGCCGACCGAGGAGCTCTACCTGCTGCTGCGTGCCGGCGAGAGCATCCCGCCCGAGGAGTTCCTCACCCGCGCGCGGCAGTACCTCGCCGCGGTCGAGGCGGACCCCAAGCGGCCGCGCGACAACAGCCGCGTGGTGATCGTGGGGGCGTTCTGCGAGCAGCCGCCGCTGGGGCTCATCAAGAGCATCGAGCGCGCCGGCTGCTACATCGTGGACGACGACTTCCTGCTCGGCAACCGCTTCCTCACGCACGACGTGCCGACCGACGGTGACCCGGTGCGCGCGCTGGCCGGGGCGTTCATCAGCAACGACATGGCGTCGTCGGTGCTCTACGAAATCGACCCGATGGGCAAGCGGAACCTGATGAAGAACCGGGTGGCCGCCGCCGGCGCCGACGGGATCATCTTTGCCACGCCGAGCTTCTGCGATCCCGCGCTGCTCGACCAGCCGATGCTCCG
>DATCGU010000321.1:0-2653 GCA_036508735.1 Gemmatimonadaceae bacterium | reverse complement strand
GCGCGGTGAGCTGCATGCCCGCGAGCGGCTTGTCGATGCCGATGACCCGGGCTTCCACGCCCTTGCCCGAGATGAGCACGACGCTTGCGCCATCGACGAACTGCCCGCCGAGTTCGACGCGAAACGTGGTTCCCCGCTGTCCGCCGGCTGGATACACGTAGCCGATGCGCGGCTTGTTCGCCTGTTGCGCGCCGAGCGAGGGTCCGGCCAGCGCGCAGAGCATCACGAACATCGCGTGCCGACGCAGGTTCACGGCGCTCACGCTGCGGACCATACGTTGGCGTGCTCTCTCGATGCGCGGCATGCCTACATGATCTCCGAGAGGCGGCCGTGGGTCTTCACGCCAGCGACGGCTGCGCCTTCGGCGGCGGACGGCATGACGCGAGCATCCAGTCCCTGCGGGTGGGGCAATTTGGCGTCGGGCGCCACGCCGAGCTGTTCGTAGATGCTGCCGATCAGGTCGACCGGCGATACCGGGCGGTCCTTCACCTCGCTGCCGGTGGCATCCGACGCGCCGACGACGTGCCCGCCCTTGAAGCCACCACCCGCCACCACCGATGTGAAGGCCTGGCCCCAGTGGCCGCGGCCGCCATTCCACGGCGCCTCCCACTGCACCCTCGGCGTGCGCCCGAACTCGCCGCCCCACCAGACGATGGTGCTGTCGAGAAGGCCGCGTTCCGAGAGGTCCTGCAGCAGCGTGGCCATTCCCTTGTCCATCTGCGGAAGCTTCTGGCGCATCACCTGGAAATTCTGCTTGTGCGTGTCCCAGCCCTCGTAATTGATGGCGACGTAGGGCACGCCGCGCTCCACCAGTCGCCGCGCGACGAGGCACGACTGCCCGAACGTGTTGCGCCCGTACCGGTCGCGTATCTCGTCCTTCTCGAGTGACAGGTCGAAGACCTTGCCGGCGTCGCCGAGAATGAGGTCGTACGCCTGGTCCCCCGACTTCGTGAACGCGTCGAGCGACGCGCCCGCGTTGGCCGTGCGGCCGACGGTGTCGAGCTGGCGGAGCAATTCGCGGCGGTCACGCTGGCGCTGGTCGGTGATGTTCTGCGCCACGATGCCGTCCACGACGAAGCGCGCCTGCGCCGGATCGCCGCCCGTCGCGAAGGGCGTGTAACGCGGCCCGAGGAATCCCGCCTCGGAAAAGCGGCCCAGCGGCTGCGTCAGCACGATGTATGGCGGCACCAGCCCCGTGTAGCCTGCGTTGTAGCCCTTGAAGAGCGACACCACGGCGCCGACGCACGGGTAGACGTCGTGTCCTCCCGAGAGGCGCCCGGTCTGTACGGTGTACGACGCCGTCTCGTGCGCGTTGATGCCGTGCGTCATGCTGCGGATGATCGAGTACTTGTCGGCCTGCTT
Source organism: Gemmatimonadaceae bacterium (assembly GCA_036508735.1). Taxonomy (GTDB): domain Bacteria; phylum Gemmatimonadota; class Gemmatimonadetes; order Gemmatimonadales; family Gemmatimonadaceae; genus PNKL01. The sequence continues at coordinate 1,291 of DATCGU010000321.1, read as the reverse complement.
CGCCAGCGACGGCAGCAGCTCGCCAATCACGATGCCGTCGACGTTTGTGGCAATCGGCGTGGCGAGCGGGCCGCAGTAGTCGTAGCCGGCCGCGGGCTTCGGGTCGAATGTGTCGAGGTGCGGCGGTCCACCCCACATCCAGATCTGGATCACCGCCTTGGCCTTGGCGCGCGGCGCTGGTGCCGCCCCGGCCCACGCGAGTTCCGGGAGGTGGCCGGCGAGCAGGATCCCCGCCGCGCTGTACAGCCCCCTGTGGATTGCGTCACGTCTCGTGATGCGCATGGTGACGGACCTCCGTCCGAGTGGCAGAGCGCGGGCTCAGTGCCGGTAGAGGAACTCGCTGGTGTTGACGAGGGCCCACGCGAGGTCGAGTCCCGCGGTGCGGCGATTGGCCGTCGGCGACTGCGCGTACTCCGAGGCAATGCGCACCTCGTCGTCGGTCGGGTAGCGCGACAGAATGGTGAGGTACAACGCGTCGATGGCCGCTCGCCCGCCGCCGCTTCGCTGCCCGAGGGCCTGCAGCCGCGTGCTCTGGTCGAACTTCCGCTGGATCTGACTGGAGTTGAGCAGTGCGAGGCGCTCGGCGGCCGTCGGGCGCGTGTCGCGCTCCGATTCGAGGCCGGTATCGCGCCGTGAGCGGCCAAAAGTGATGAGGAACGGGCTGGTGATGCTTCCGTCGGCGAGCGCAACGGCGCGCTGCCCGGGCGGCGTAAAGGTGAACGGTTCCGGGATGGCGCTCGTGTACGGCTCGCTGGCCCCGGTGATGTCGTCGATGGCGTCGATCAGCACTTCGGCGTCGAGCGGGCGCATCAGGTAGTGCGCGAAGGCGGCGTCGGCCTCGGCGCCCGTGGAGCCACCGCTCGACGCGGCCTGGTAAGTCGACGAGTTCAGGATGAGCCGGATGAGGTGCTTCAGGTCGAAGCCCGAGGCGACAAAGTCCCGCTCGAGAAAGGCCAGCAGTTGCGGATTGGAGGGCGGGTTGTCGGCGCGCAGGTCATCCGGTTCGTGCACGATGCCGCGCCCCGTCAGCCACGACCAGACGCGGTTCACCGCGGCCCGGGCGAAGTACGGGTTGCGCGGCGCGGTGAGCCACGCCGCAAAAGCTTCGCGCGGATCCTGACCGGGCAGCAGCGTCGCGGTTGCGCCATCCGGAAAGGTGAGCGTGCGCGGCGCGCCCGGCCTGGCGACCGGAAAGGGCTTGTCCGGATCGAAGAAGACAATCTCTTCCTTCCATTCGCGCGTTCCCTTGTAGCCCACCTGCGAGAACGCGGCCGCCATCTGTGAAACCCGC
>DATCGU010000320.1:0-2666 GCA_036508735.1 Gemmatimonadaceae bacterium | reverse complement strand
GCCGGCACTTCATTCGTCGCGTAGATGTCGCTGACCACGAACCGGCCGCCTGGCTTGAGGAATCGGAATGCCTCGCCGTAGACCGCGTCCTTGTCGGGCGCGTGGTTGACGGCACAGTTGGAGATCATGAAATCGACGCTGTTCGCGACGAGTCCGGTGTCGTGCAAATGCCGCTGGCGGAACTCCACGTTGGTGAGCCCCTGCTCAAGCGCCGACGCGGTCGCAGCACCCACCATGCCGTATGAGATGTCGATGCCGATCAGTTGTCCGTTTGGCCCAACCTGATCCACGAGACTGAACAGTTCGCGGCCCCGACCGCTGCCAAGGTCGACGCCCCATTCCCCGGGGCGCGCTTCAACCTTGTCCGCTGCGCCGCCACACGAGAGGTTCGTCGTGGTGCAGCAAAGCCCGGTGTAGCGCTCGACAATCTTCAGTTCTATGGCCTTCTGGCTCATGGTATCATCCTTGGATTTCGTACCGCAGCATCCACCGGCGGCGTGTGAAGTGGCCGTCGGCATCAGGCGTCGCTCGCCGTCGCTGCCGACGCACCGAGTTCGAACTGCATGCGCACCTCGGCGCCGTGCAAGAGCGTGTTGTGGGCGGGGCAGCTGCGCGCGACGCGCTCGAGCATGGCGGCGTGCTCGTCGGGGATTCCACCGGGGAGCACGACCTTGACCGTGAACTCGCCGATGCGGTTGGGGTTCTGGGCGCCGCGCTGCTGCACCTCGACGCGCAGGCCGTCGTGCGGCAGGGCGCGCGACTGGCAGAACTGCTGGACGTACAGCGCCACGCATGTGCCCAGCGAGACGCCGAGGAGTTCGATCGGGGAGGGGCCGGCGTCTGCGCCGCCGCCCTGTTCTGGCTGGTCGACGAGAATGCGGTGCGAGCGTACCTGGGCGGCGAACTGCACGCCACCTTCGTGAGTGATTATCATTGGATCGTGTTGCTTCGGGGCCGACATGACGACTCCATGCGCTAGGATCTGCGTTGCTGTGCTGCAAGAATATATATATCACTATATAGGAATACGGTAGTAGGGCAAACCTGCGCGCTGGTGTCCGGCAAACCCGCAGGAGACCGGCGCCGCCCCACCTCGAGGAAGAAGGCTATGTCCGCACATGAGCTGGTCGCCATACAGGATCACTATCCCGACGAGTTCGCCGTGTGCTACGGCTGCGGCCGTCTGAATGCACATGGACTCCATGTGCGTTCGGTTCAGGACGGCGAGGAGGGCGTGGCGTGGTTCACTCCGCGTCCGGAGCATACGGCGGTCCCCGGGTTCGTCTACGGCGGCCTGCTTGCGTCCCTGATCGACTGTCATGCAATCGGGACCGCCGCAGCGGCTGCGGAGCGGGCCGAGGGGCGGGCGGTCGGCGACGCCCCGGCACCACGTTTCGTGACGGGGTCACTCCACGTTGACTATCGCGCGCCGACGCCGCTGGGGCCTCAACTCGAACTGCGCGCGCATGTTGTCGAGACCACCGATCGAAAGTCGGTCGTGGAGGTGTCCGTCGCGGCGGCGGGCGTCACGACAGCGCGGGGAAGGGTCGTCGCCGTGCGAATCCCCGAGACGATGATGACTCGCTGACGATGTGGCCTGGCTAAGGCGCCCGTGGCGCCCTCGCCGTTATCTTCAGTCCATGCCCCCCGACACTGGCACGCACATCGTCGTTCAGCCCTTCGAGCTGCACCTCGGCCTGCTGATGCTCACCGGCTTCGGGGTCGCGATGCTACTCGCCTTCCTTGTCGGGCAACACGTCGCTCAAGTTGAGCTCGATCGGTGCCGGCATACCCCGGAGATCATGGGCGACGTCCTGGTTGGCGCGGTCATCGGCGGCTTGCTGGGCGCCAAGATCTACTACGCGATTCTCTTTCACGATCCAAGCGCCCTGCGGCATGCGCCGGGCTGATGCCGGACCCGAAGACGGACCGAGCGAAAGTGGAATCAGGCGGCCTGCTGATGCCGGATCCGATCAGGCCAATGGGCAGATGTGTCCCAACCACATTATTGGATGTGGCACGAAGTCAGTCAGTGCTGCACGACGTGGGTGCCGTTCCTGCAACACACGTTGCATGAGCACTCGGAGCCCAACAGTGAACGCCGCTCCGACAGTGGATCGGCTTTCATTGCCTAGCGTCCAAACCTGGCACTGCCTACTCCGCCACCACCGGATTAGCCCGCGCTCGCAATGCACACGCTTGCGCAAAGGCTTCCGATTCGAGCTGCACCGTGGCATGCACGATCTCGAAATGTTCGTGCAGTTCATCGGCCACCTTGTGCAGCAGCGCGTCGGCGCCGGGGGCCTCAGGCCCAGTCACCAGGTGCACGGAGAGCGCCGGTTCCGACGTCCCCAGGGCCCAAACGTGCAGGTCGTGCATGGCCTGCACGCCGGGCAGGGCCAGCAGTCGCGCTCGGATGGCCGCGACGTCGAGATGCTCCGGGACGCCGTCGAACAGCAGATGCAACGACTGCCGGAACAGCGACCAGGTGCCGACGACGATCACGACGGCGATGACGAGGCTCGCCGCGGGGTCAATCCACGTCCACCTCTTCCACAGGTACAGGGCGCCGGCCAGCACCACACCGGCCGACACCAGGGCGTCCGATGCCATGTGCAGGTACGCGCCGCGAATATTGAGGTCGCCCTTGCGGCCGGACGCGAACA
>DATCGU010000319.1:0-10589 GCA_036508735.1 Gemmatimonadaceae bacterium | reverse complement strand
GTGACGGTCGGTAACGGTCCTCGCCGTACTCCGACTGGAGCCACTCGAGCGTCCCCAGCACCGATGCTGCGCCCAGTTCGTCGCACCAGGCCAGCAGCCCTTTGGGATAATTGACGCCCTGCACCATCGCCACGTCGATGGCCTCGGCGCTCGCCACCCGCAGGTTGAGCGCGTCGACGGCTTCATTGATGAGCATCGCGCGAATGCGGTCGACGATCGCGCCGCCGACGTTCTCGTCCCTCAGCGGTTCGGGCGCCACCGCGCCGTCGCGGTAGTCGTAGTAGCCGCGTCCGGACTTCCTGCCCAGGAACCCCGCCTGCACCAGCCGCTGCTGCGTCAGCGCCGGCCGGTAGCGCGGCTCGTGGAAGAACGCCTCGTACACCGACCGGGTGACGGCAAAGTTCACGTCGTTGCCAATGAAGTCCATCAACTCGAACGGCCCCATGCGGAAACCGCCGATGGTCTTCAAGGCCCAGTCGATGGTGGCGTAGTCGGCAATGCCCTCCTCGGAAATGCGAATGGCCTCGCCGTAGAAAGGGCGCGCCACCCGGTTCACGATGAAGCCCGGCGTGTCGGCGCACACGACGACGGTCTTGCCCCAGAGGGAAACACGGCGCACGCACGCATCACGCACGGCATCGCTCGTTCCCATCCACGGAATGACCTCGACCAGCGGCATCACCGGCGCCGGGTTGAAGAAGTGCATGCCGATGACTCGCTCGGGCAGCAGACAGCCGCCGGCGATGGCGGCGATGGCGAGCGACGAGGTGTTCGAGGCGAGGATCGTGCCTGGGGCCACCACGCCCCCCAGGCGCGCGAACAGCGCCTGCTTGGCCGCGAGGTCCTCGACGATCGCCTCGATCACCAGTCCACAATCGGCCAGCACCCCCACGTTGTCGCCCAGCGCCGCATCGACCACCGTGATGCGCGCCACGATGGACGAGCGCACGCCTTCATCCAGCTTGCCCCTGGCCACCAGGGCCGCCAGCGTGCCGGCCATGGCCGCGCCGGCCCGGGCCGCCGCGCCCGGCATCGCGTCCGTCAGCACCACCTGGTGACCCGCGGCCGCCGCCACCTGCGCGATGCCGCGCCCCATGGCACCGGCACCGACCACCCCAACGCGCGTCTGGCTCGTGAGCATCGGTACTACCGTCCGGTGAACACGGGTTTGCGCTTCTCGAGGAAGGCGTTCACGCCTTCGGCGTAGTCGGCCGTCTGGCCAGCCTCGCGCTGCAGTTCTTCCTCGAGCGTCAACTGCTCGTCGAGATCCACGCCCATCGACTGGTTGAAGGCGCGCTTGATCATGCCGAGGGCGCGTGTGGGCTGGGTGGCCAGGTGCTGCGCCGTCTTCATTGCGGTCTCGAGCAGCTGGTCGGGAGCCACGACCTCATGGACCAGTCCCCACTCTCTCGCCTGTCCGGCGGTCACCTTCTGCGCGAGCATCGTCATCACCGTGGCGCGGTGCAGGCCAACGAGGCGCGGCAGGATGAACGTGCCCCCCGAGTCGGGAATCACGCCGATCTTGGCGAACGACTGCACGAAGGTAGCCTCGGTGGAGGCAAAGAGGATGTCGCAGGCGAGCGCCAGGTTGGCCCCCGCGCCGGCCGCCACGCCGTTCACGGCGCAGATCACCGGCTTCTCCAGATGGCGAATGGCGCTCACAATCGGGTTCCACGTCTCGCGCACAAAGTCGCTGAGGTCGGGCATCTCGCCGTCCTTCGGCATGGCCTCGGCCAGGTCCTGCCCGGCGCAGAACCCGCGTCCCGCGCCGGTGAGGAGCACGGCGCGCACGCTGTCGTCCACCGCAATGTCCTGCAGGGCGAACAGCAATGCACGCCCGAGTTCGCGGGTGAAGCTGTTCAGCACGGCCGGACGGTTCAGCGTCAGCGTTCGGACGCCGGACTCATCCGCGATCAGGAGGAGTGACAAGGGGGGATACTCGGCAAAGTAAAGGAAGCTGTAAGCTATGCGCTCTACGCTGTAAGCCATACGCTTACTGCGCCGAACGGATGGCGTATAACGTATAGCGTAAAGCGTAAAGCTTCTATTGCAGTTTCACAGAAAGATAATGGCTCACTGAAGCGTCCCCCCCTAGATTTCGCTTTGCATGTCTGCCAAGCCTCCGCCCTCGCCCGATTCCCGGTTCGACTGGGTCCGCATTGCCCGCACCGCGCTTGCGTCGCGCGCCCTCGACGATCTCGAGGAAGATCTCAACCGCAACAAGGCGACGGTGCCACGCGATCACGTGGTGAACTACCAGTTCTCGGCGCGCGGGCACGAGATGGCGCAGGTCATCCTGGGGTCGCTCCTCACCGGCACGCACGACGCCGCCGGTGCCTATTATCGGTCGCGGCCGCTGCTGCTGTCACTTGGCCTGAGCCTCGAGGACGCGCACGGCAGCCCGCTGGGTCGCTCCGGCGGCTTCAGCGACGGACGCGATATCGGCGTCGTCTGCAACCTGCCACGTGCCGACGGCGGCTGTGCCGTGCTCCCCATGTCGGGTGACGTCGGCTCGCAGTACACCCCGGCCGCAGGCTGGGCGCAGTCGGTGCTGTACCATCGCGACGTGCTCAAGGATGCGTCGTGGCAGGGCGCCATCGGCGTGGTGCTCGGCGGCGACGCCTCGGTGGCCACCAGCGGCTTCTGGTCGGCGTTGACCATGGCCACCACGCTGAAGCTGCCGATGCTGTTCTATATCGAGGACAACGACCTCGGCATTTCGGTGCGTGGCGACATGCAGACGCCGGGCGCCAACATCGCGCGCAATCTCGCGTCGTTCGCCAACCTCTTCCTGCGCGACGGCGACGGCACCAATCCTCATGAAACGGCGCAGCTGCTCGCCGAGTGCGTCGACCACGTGCGCGCGGACAAGGGGCCGGCGCTGGTGCGGCTCACCGTGCCGCGCCTGTGCAGCCACTCGGGACCCGACAACCAGAAGGGATATCGTACCGAAAAGGAGATCGCCGCCGACGTGCTGCGCGATCCGCTGCCGAAGCTCAGGGCGTATCTCGTTCCGGCGCTGATGACGGCGAAAGAGTGGGAGGCGATGGAGCGGGATGTGCAGGAAGAAGTGCGCATGGCGGTCGATGCCGCCCGCGCACGGCCCATGCCGGTGAGCGCCGAGGTTGGGCGTTTTGTGTTCGGCGAGCGCGACACGCCGGCCGAGATGGGTGGGTTGTCGCCGGCAGAACTCGCCAGCCTCGCGGGCACCGACGTCGCCACGACCGACGGGCCGATGATCCGCTTTGCCGAAGCGGTGCGCCGCACGCTCGACGTGGAGCTGGCGAGGAACCCGCGGGTGCTCGTCTTCGGCGAGGACGTGGGGCGAAAGGGCGGAGTGCACCTCGTCACCGAGGGGCTGCAGAAGAAGTACGGCGCCGAGCGCGTGTTCGATACGTCGCTGTCGGAAGAAGGGATTGTCGGGCGCGCGTCCGGTATGGCCATCGCGGGCTTGATGCCGGTGTCCGAGATCCAGTTTCGCAAGTACGCCGATCCCGCGATGGAGCAATTGAACAACACCGGCACTCTCAGGTGGCGAACGAAGAACCGCTTCGCCTCACCCATGGTGGTGCGCATGCCGGGCGGTTTCGGCAAGGACGTGGGCGACCCCTGGCACTCGCTGAGCGACGAGGTGCGCTTTGCGCACGCGTACGGGTGGCACGTGGCCATGCCGTCCAACGCGGCCGACGCGGTGGGGTTGCTGCGCGCGGCCATGCGCGGCATCGACCCGGTGATCTTCTTCGAGCACCGCTCGCTGCTGATGACCAGCGACGGCAGTGCGCGGTATCCCGGCGACGACTATGTGCTGCCGTTCGGGCGCGCCAACGTGTTGTCGCCAGGCACCGACCTGACGCTCGTCACCTGGGGGGCGATGGTGCACCGCTGCGCCGCGGCCATTGCGGAGTTCGATGACCGTGTGGAACTCATCGACCTGCGCACCATCGCGCCGTGGGACAAGGCGGCGGTGCTCGCGTCGGTGCAGAAGACCGGGCGCTGCCTCGTGGTGCACGAGGACAACCTGACGGCCGGCTTCGGCGCCGAGATCGCGGCCACGCTGGCCAGCGACTGCTTCTGGCATCTCGATGCCCCGGTGGAGCGCCTTGCTCCGGCCGACATCCCCGTGGCGTACCACACCGATCTGATGAACGCGATCGTGCCGACGGTGGAGCGGATCGGCGAGCGGATCAAGCTTCTCTTGTCCGTGTAGCACCTGCGGCGCGCGCCGGCGAACTCGGGCGCCGCACCGTGTGCGCTCCCGTGGTACGCCGGGCGGCAATGTGATGTCGCCGAAATCTCCGATGGTGCCAACTTCCACGACGCAAGCGTGGTCCTGGCAGGCACCGGGTAAGCGGAGGATCGATTGCATCACAACGCACCTTCTGACGTCGCGCAGCGTCTCCCGCTTCGCGGCGCTGTCCTGCCGACGTCGCCTTTCGAATTGCCGCGTGAGGTGATTGTCGCGCCTCGGCACTCCGGTTGGCAGGCGAGGGTCTTCCAGTCGGCCGCGCTGCCGAGTGCGTTCGTCGGCTCGGTGCACATGAACGAAACCAGTCGCTCGATCGTGCGCAGCTTCGCCCAGTGGCGCCTCGATTTCCCGCGTCCCAGGGACGCCGGCTGCAATGCCGCACTCCAGTCGGTCTTCGCCGTCGCCGAGGCCATGCTCTCGCGCGGAGCCGTGCCGCTGTGCGGCAGGGCAACGGAGCGCCTGCTGGTGGAAGACCTTGCCGAGCGCTCGAGTGACTGGCTCGACGCTGCATTGCTTGGCGTGGCGCTCGCTCCCACCATTCCCTACGAACCGGTGGAGTTCGACAGCGACGCCGAACGGACGTTCATGCAGTGGGCAGCATCCGAGACCGGTTTCCCGTCGCGTGGGTGGTCGGTGACGCCTCACGTCAGCCTTGGCTCGCTGGCCTTTCCGGTCGCGACGTCTGCAGGCGAGCGCGTGGACTTCGCCTTTGTGCACCCCACGGCTGGCGTGCTGGTCGTGGACGTGCGCGGGCAGCAGGACGACGCGCAGCGCGCGGGCGACCGTACACGGCATGAGGCGCTGGCAGCCGTCGGAATCACCGCCATCCGGGTGCCGACGTCAGAGCTCGAGGCGGGCGCCGGGGCGCAGCTCGAGGCGGTTCGTTCGCGACTGAGCCCCGAACCTCGCGCGGTTCAGACCGACGACGCCATGGTGCTCCGCATGGCGAAGTTCGCGCATCAGGTGCAGTGCGCGCTGCTCGAAGGGTTGCGCGGTGGGTGGCTGGTCGCCAGCGAGCCCTGGGACGTCGCGATCTTGCTCCCTGCGGCGCTGCGGGACGACGCCAGTCTGCGCGCCACTGAGGTCGTCGCGTGCGCCGTCGCGGAGTTCCGCGAGGTGGTTGCGCGTCTCTGCGCACTCCACGAAGTCGATGTGACGATCGGTGCCTCCTCCGTGCAAGACGTTCGCGGCCGCGACGTCGCGGCCGCACTTCTCGTTGCTCCTTCGATTGCCTTGGCGGACGAACTGCGCATGCCGGCCGGTGCCGGACGCCTGCTCATCGCGGATACCGTGCTCGGCGTCGAGGTGGCCGCGCCATCGTCCTCGGCCAGACCGCTGCGGCTGAAGGAGCCCGCCCGAGCGCACGCCGAGTGGTTCCTCGATCATCTCTTTCGAAAAGGAGCCTTTAGGGAAGGGCAGTGGGAGACCGTGCGACGGGTGTTGCAGGGCAAGGACACGGTGGCGCTCCTGCCGACCGGGGCGGGGAAGTCGATTGCGTTCCAGTTGAGCGCGATGCTGCTGCCGGGGCGCTGCCTCGTGGTCGATCCCATTCTCTCCCTCATCGACGACCAGCTCGACAACCTGGGGCGGGTCGGCATCGATCGGGGCGTCGGGATCACCAGCCAGGTGGCGGACCCTGCGGAGCGCGCGTGCCTCATGCATTCCTTCGCGTCCGGGCAATACCTCCTTTGCTACGTGGCGCCCGAGCGCTTCCAGACGACCGCGTTTCGCGAGGCGCTCCGGGCGTTGACCGCCATCGTGCCCGTCTCGCTCGTGGCCATCGACGAGGCGCACTGCGTGTCGGAGTGGGGACACGACTTTCGCACCGCCTATCTGAATCTGGGCCGGATTGCGCGCGAGTACGGCGAGTCCTCGGGTCTCGCGCCGCCGCTGGTGGCGCTGACGGGCACGGCGAGCCGCATCGTGCTCTCGGACGTGCAGCGCGAGATCGGCATCACGGACGATGACGCGCTTATCACGCCACGGAGCTTCGACAGGCCGGAGCTCGAGTTCGTCGTCCTGCGCGCCCGGTCGGGCGAGAAGGCGCGCCGCGTCGAGGGAATCCTCCGGGCGCTGCCATCGGCGTTCGGACTCGATCGTGACACCTTCTTCCGGCCCAACGGCGCGCACTCGCACGCCGGACTCATCTTCTGTCCGCACGTGAACGGCGACTACGGCGTCGTCCGCCAGGCTCAGAACCTGCGGGCCATCGTCGGTCGCCCCGTCGACTTCTACGCGGGCGGGGCGCCGAGGGGATTCCGGGGCGGACGTTGGGACGACGTCAAGCGTCGCGTCGCCAGGCGGTTCAAGCGGAACGACACCACCGTGCTGGCCTGCACGAACGCCTTCGGGATGGGCATCGACAAACCCAACATCCGCTTCACCGTGCACACCGGGCTGCCGCCCTCGATCGAGAGCTTCTATCAGGAGGCTGGCCGGGCAGGGCGCGACCGTGGCCGGGCACGCTGCGTCCTCGTGTTTTCCAATGACGACCCGCGTCGCACGTCAAAGCTGCTCGATCCGAACACCGACATCGGCACCGTGGCCCGCAGCGTCCAGGACGCGGGCCGCGCCGGCGCCGACGACGTCGTTCGTGCCCTTCATTTCCACATCCACGCCTTCCGGGGTGCTGATGCCGAGGTGGCGGACGGTCACGCCCTGATGACACTCATCGGTGACCTGGGCACGCGACGAACGGCGCAGGTGGGATGGCGCGGATACGCGCCCACGAGTGACGAAGAGTCGCACCAGCGACTCGAGAAGGCGCTGCACCGCCTGGTCGTCGCCGGGGCTGTCTCCGACTACACGGTGGACTATGCTGGCTGCACGTTCAGTCTTCGGGTGTCCGGGGCAGATCAGCGTGAGGTCGCCGACCGGGTGGCGTGCTACGTCGGCGGGTACCAACGCACGCTCGCGGAGCCGTATCGGGCGAAGATCGCGAAGCTCGATGGCCGCGACCATCGGGCATTCCTCCAGCAGGTGCTGCGCATCCTCACGGGCTTCGTGTACGACACCGTGGAGCGCGCGCGCCGGCGGTCCTTGCTGGAAATGCTCAATGCGGCGGCGCCCTGCGATGGTGAGGCACTGCGGGCGCGGATGCTCAGTTACCTGCAGGTCTCCCCGTTTGACGAGGCGCTTGATGCCGTCGTGAACCGGTCGCGTGCGGGCGGGCTGGACGAACTCTCCCTCCTGTTGTGCGGCATCTCCACACCGACAGAGGCGGCCGCGCTGCGCGGCGCGGTTGGTCGTTACCTGGCGTCGTTCCCCGACGTACCCGGGCTGCTGCTGCTCCGGGCAGTCGCGGAGGCGCTGACCGTGAACGGCGATCACGAAGCCGTTCGCCAGAACACCCAGGCGGCCCTGCGTTTCGCGCGGGGCGCCTATGCCCTGGCGGCATCATTGACCGCCACGGCGATCGTGGAGGCGGCGACCTGCGCGGAGCGCCGTTCCGGGATGGGCGATCTTCTCGTTCGTGCGGTCGTCGAAAGCGAGAGCCTGGATCGCGAAACAGCGAGGGAGCTGACCGGGCGGCTGCCGGCGGCCATGGCGCTCCTTCCCGTGGAATGGCTGGCCAGCAGGCTGGCCACTCGTACTCACGTCCTGGTCAGTTCCGGGAGGAACCAACATGACAGCGCCATTGCCGGATCAGGAGTTCCTCCGGATCGAGAGCGCGGCGGACCGGCTGCTCGATGAACTCACGTCGCTGCACGTCGAGACGGTGTCGTACCAGGAGGCCCATGCGACCCTCGGCGCGGCGGCGGCGAGCGTTGGCGCGCTCGCCGGCAGCCTGGCGGACACGGTCGCCTGCGTCGGGGGCGCGGTGCGTGCGCTCCGGGAGATCGGAACGCCGCAACTGCTGGCGCAGCAGGCGCAACACAAGTCTCAGCTGGACGGCGTGCTGCGTCTGATGGAGGAGCAACACGCGCAACTCCGCGAGATCGAGTCCCGGGTCGACTCCGCCGCCGCCGCCGCGACGGCCGCCGCGACGGCCGCCCGGCGCATCGCGGCGGTCGCGGTGGTCGCGGTGGTCGCGGTGGTCGCGGTGGGCATGGCACTGCTCCTCGTGCTCGTCGCACGCGCCATCCACCTTCTCTGACCTCAGATCGCCTTGAACTGCTCAAACGGCTGCGTGCAGTCTGCGCAGACCCACAGCGCCTTGCACGCCGTGCTCCCGAATTCGCTGCGCAGCGCCGTCTTTGAAGACTTGCAAAAGGGGCAGCGCGGCGCGGCCGAGGCGCAACGGATTCGTGTCGGTCGCGAACGGTGGCGTGCACAACGATGGGAAAGCGGCGCAGCGCATGGCTACAATTAGCCTGAGGCTGCTGATTCACCATGACTCTTTCCGCCAAGGGGAGCGACAGGGTGATGTTCACCCGGTAGAACGGGATGTGGCGGAGGGGCACCCGGAGGGCGCTCCGACTCGAGGCGCGACCCGCGTGCGGAGGGTGGTGTGTGGGCGTTCTCTGGGCTTCACCGCGTTCCGACCGTGAACGGCAGTACCTGTCTCGTGGACCCGTCGGGCTTGGCCGAGAATAGTGGCACGACGCCCAGTTGAACTCCGAAGGCGAACGCAAGGACCGGGCTTCGGCGAGGGGGGCATCTCGGCCCACGCTCGACTCTTCCCTTCGGACTACCCGCACAGGTACCTTTTCGAGCTTGCCGACCACAGCCGCCAAGGGCAGCGTGTGCGCGGCGACCTAGCGAAGAGCGGATGAAAACGATACCTCTGACGGCGAATTGACGCCGGCCTCATACGCTTTCCATAGACGCGTGCGTTCTTGTTGGGTTATGAAATGCGACACAGCATTTCTCATGCCAGATCGTCATGACTGAAACGGCTAACGAAAACGAAGTTGAAGTAGCCGAGTTGACGGAGCAACTGCGTCGGGTGACGCTGGGGCGATACGACATCTACGGCGTCCTGGGACACGGAGGCATGGCCTCCGTCTTCCTCGCACTCGACCTCTCGCTTGACCGCGAAGTGGCGATCAAGGTGATGTCCCGATACCTTCTCTCGTCCTCGGAGGCCACCGAGCGGTTCCGCCGCGAGGCGAAGATCTCGGCCCTGTTGAACCATCCGCACGTCGTGCCGATCTATGCCGTGGGCGATTCTTCGGAGCTGGCCTACTACGTGATGAAATACGTCGAAGGACGGAGCCTCGACGCCATCATCCGGGAGGACGGGCCACAGAGCGTTCCCTTCGTGCAGACCGTGATCGCGCAGACTGGTGCGGCGATCCAGTTTGCGCACGACCGCGGAGTGACGCATCGCGACATCAAGCCGGCAAACATCATGATCGAGGACGGCGGATGGGCCGTGCTCGCGGACTTCGGGATCGCCCGCCTCGATGAACTCCAACGCCTCACCTCGTCAGGGGCGCTGATGGGCACCCCGCACTACATGGCGCCGGAACAGTTTTCGGGAACTGGAATCACGCCGGCGGTCGATCAATACGCCCTCGGGGCGGTGGCGTACGAGTTGCTCATTGGCGAGTTGCCATTCACGGGCACGACGCTCGCCGAGGTGATGCGTGGGCACCTCTTGGACGAGCCCCCCAGCGCGCGGGCCACCCGGCCGGAGGTACCGGAGCTGCTTGATGCCTGCATCAGGCGGATGCTCGCCAAACGCGCCGAGGATCGCTTCCCCAGCGTGAGCGAGGCCGTGACCGCCTTCGGCGCCGCACCGGTGGAGGAAGTCGCGCTTGTCCGCCGCACCATGATGACGCTTGCGCACAGCAATGCGGCTGCGCGCCCTCGGATCAGCGTGCCGGTAAGCCCCGCGTTGGGGAGCCAGCACGCCAAGGGGCGGCCGACGCCGCCGGCGACCGGTTGGCGTCGGAGGCTGCCGTGGATCGCTGCCGGTATTCTGCTGGCCGCCGGCCTGACGGCCGGGGTTTTCGCGTGGCGCGGATCGCGCGACGGACCCGCCGCCGGGGCGTCGAACTTCCCGTCCGCGCCTCAGCTGGCCTCGCTGGGGGCAGGGGCCGGCGAGGGCGGAGGATCGGCGGCGTCGGCCCCTGCTACGATGCGTTCGCACGTGTCTTCTACCGTCAAGCGTGACTCCGTCAGGCGTGCGCCGACAGCGCCGGCACCGCTCGCCGTCGCACCCAAGCCAACTGCGAATGGCCGGGTTGCCGCGAAGCTCGAGGCGCGTACCTCGGGGCGGGCGGTCGAGTCCCCGACTGCGGCCTCCCAAGCCGCTGCGCTGGCGCCGGTGGCTAAGGAGACGATCGCCGCCGCGCTACCGTTGATCCTGCCGCCGGCCCCACCGCCGGAGCCAGCGACCGGCACGGTGCGGATCGGAAGCCGCCTTGCCGAGACATTTCTCTATCTCCGCGGCAGG
>DATCGU010000318.1:0-13997 GCA_036508735.1 Gemmatimonadaceae bacterium | reverse complement strand
TAGTTGAGCGCCCTGGTCTGCACGCCATACAACCCGGCGAGGTCGCTAGCCAGCATCACCCGCAGGCCGCGAATGAGATGGATGCGCGCTGCGATCGATTCCGGCGTGTCAACGCAAGCTGGCCGATCATATCGGCCAACGTCCAGATCATGATCACAGGTGAGAATGTTTGCGTTCGCGCCCTAACGGCGATGGAACGGTTCGTCACGGCGCAGGAGCAATTTGTAGCAGTACTCCGCCTCGCCCGATTGTTTAGCATGTTGCTCGGGAATCTCTGACAGCGCGCTCGCAGGTTCCGTTCTCGCCCGTAACGACTTGCGAGAGCAGGTTGAACAGTTCATTCAATCGCGGACCTCGCGGTGGCGCCATCGAAGCGGGCAAGTGCCGTCACCACAGCGCACTGCGCGCCCTTCGCCGACTGGCACACTTGTTGTCACTCTCTCCATCGCCGAGCAGCGCTCAACTCGTCGGCCGCCGCCATTGCGGTGCATGTTTCATCGCATTCGGGAGATCATCACCATGTCTCGCCTTCACCTCGCACCAATCATCATCGGCGCGGTTGCCCTGCACTCCACCGCACTCGTGGCGCAACAGGCGCCCGTCCTCCGAACACTCGCATCTTTCAGCGGAGACAGCGTCTTTGAAGGCGCCATAAGCCCGAGCCCGAACGGGCGGTTCGTCGTGCTGGGCACGCGGACCAACCTGCGGATGTACGACGTCGCCAGCCGGCGGTCGTGGAACCTCGTCGATGGCTATGCGAGGGCGCCGAATTGGTCGCCCAAGGGCGACATGATCGCGTTCGTGCGCCCGGGGGACGGTGGCTCGGAAAGCTTCCTGTGGGCGATGCCGGTGGATGCGAACACCGGGAGAGCACGCGGGCCCGCCCAGCGTGTCACGATCGGGCAGGGCGACTATGCCCAGTTCTCGGTCGATGGACGGTGGATCGCCTTCGCCGGCTTCGACTCCGCGCAATCTCAGCCCTACCTCGCGATCGCGCCGGCGACCGGCGGCCCGGAGCGCGTTCTTGCGCGGTTTCCGAACAGGTCGCTGTACGCGTTCGAATGGAGCCCGGACGGAAGGACGATCTACGTCTCCGCGCCGGCTCCGGGAACCAACAGGTCGAGCATTCTCAAGTTCCGAGTCGATGGGGGCGCACCGGAGGTGATCCGCTCAGGAGACGAGTGGATTGCCGGCATAACGGCGGACCAACGCTACCTCGTCCTGGTGCCGGCGAAGAGGCAGATGACTGCCGGTGATCAGGGCACGGTCATCGACACGACGGGCCGAGAGGTCGGACATTTCCCGCTCCCGGTCGGCCCGACCCTGTTCCGCGGGTTTCTCGGCGACAGCGCCCTCGCCTGGGTCACTTTCACGGAAGACAGGAGGCTCGAGGTGCGACCGGTCGCCGGCGGGAGTGCGAGACGGCTACCGCCCATCGGCCAACCGGATGATGTTCCGCTCTGGTCTCCTGACGGCAACCGGATCGCCTTTCAGGCGCATGATGGCAATCGGACTTCACTTGCCGTCATGAACGCCGACGGCACCAATCCACGGGTGTATCGAGAGACCAACGTGCTGGCCGACGCGTCCGACGGCGGTGTCTGGTGGTCACCGGACTCGCGTTCCGTGGGATATCTGAGCCCTGACCGACACAGGCTGTCGCTGCTCAACGTTGTCGCCGGCACGAATCGCACGATTCTCGAAGACACGGCGAGCTACTTCGGGCTCTGGCGGTGGCGCGCGGATGGGCAGGCGATCATCATCGTGTCCCGTCGCAACCCGGGACTCCCTCCCCGTAAGAGCATTGATGAGGTGGCGGTGAATGGCCAACGCCGCAAGCTGCTGGATGTGCCCATCAGCACTGACCTGACACATGGGTTCCAATTCGTCGGCGACTCGAACGTCTTCGTCCGCTCGGACTCGGCGGCATTCCTCATGCCCCTCGGCACCGGGCCGGTGCGCCGACTCACCGGCGTGCCGTCCGGGACCCAGCTCTACAGCACGGTCGTCTCGAACGACCTCCGGTGGATCGCAGGGCTATACACCGTAGCGAATGGGGCCCCAACCAATCAGGTCGAGGTGTTCTCGACCGAGACCGGTGCCAGGACGGTACTCGACCTGCCGTTTGAGTTTCGTTCCTTCCGTCCCGAGTTCCTGCCAAGCGACAGCTCGCTGCTCGTCTTCGGCCAGCGCAACGGGGAACCCAACATCAAGATCTATCGCGTGCCGCTCAACGGCGACACGCCGCGTGTCTTCGCCGACGTCGGCAAACCTCGTCTGTATTGGGGCGTGGTGTCCGCCGCGTCCGGCTCTCCTGACGGCAGATCGGTGGTGTACAGCGTCGGGCACGAGGCGCCCACACTGTCTCTCGTGCTGATCGACCTCCGCGCCGCCATCCCTCGCGCCACCTCGCGCGCACCCCGCAAATGATGCATCGTAGCCCATGACCAAGAAGGTGCTCATCGTCGACGACGATGCCACCATCCGCGTGGCACTGCGTGACGCGCTGACCACGGCAGGGTTTGAAGTCGGCCTCGCCGAGAGTGCACAGGAAGCGTTGGCGGTCATCGCACACGCGCATCCGGACGTCATTGTAAGCGACGTCCGGATGCCGGACGTGAGCGGACTGGAACTGCTGCGCCTCCTGCGCGAGCGCTCCCCCGACATTGCCATCGTCCTGATGACCGCGTTCGACGACATGCCCACGGTTGTGGAGGCGATGAAGCACGGCGCGGTGGAGTTCCTCGTCAAGCCGCTCGACCTCGACGACCTGCAGAAGACGCTCGACCGCGTGCTCGAGGACCGTGAATCGCGACGCCGGATGCAGGGGTCCGCCGCGGTTTGCGCCGACAACGTCATCGTCGGGCGCGACCCGCACATGATCGACATCTACAAGCTCGTCGGTCAGGCGGCATCCACGCACGCCACCGTGCTCATTCGTGGGGAGAGCGGCACCGGCAAGGAACTAGTGGCGCGCGCCATCCACGCCCACTCGACGTGGGCCGCGGAGCCGTTCGTCCCGGTGAACTGCGCCGCGCTGCCGTCGACGCTGCTCGAATCGGAATTGTTCGGCCACGTGCGCGGGTCATTCACCGGCGCCATTGGCAACCGCCGCGGCCGCTTCGCGCTCGCCGGCAAGGGGACGATCTTCCTCGACGAAATCGGCGACACGTCGCTCGAGTTCCAGACCAAGCTCCTACGCGTCCTCCAGGACCGCACGTTCCAGCCGGTGGGCTCGGAGGAGACAGAGCATACCGACGCACGCGTCATCGCCGCGACGCACCAGCCGCTCGAGGACATGGTGACCGAACGGCGCTTCCGCGAGGACCTGTACTACCGCCTTCGCGTCGTGGAGATCACCATCCCGCCACTGCGCGACCGGCGCGGCGACATTGCGCTGCTCGCCGAGCACATGCTGAAGCGGGCGAGCGCCACCCTCGAGCGCCCTCCCGTAGTTCTTGCCCCGGAGGCGCTCGAGCGATTGCTGGAGCATCGCTGGCCCGGGAATGTGCGCGAACTCGAGAACTGCCTGATGCGCGCCGTTGTCGTTGCGTCTGGCGGCGTCGTGCGACCGGAGCACCTGTCGATGTCCTCTCCCGGTCACCCGGGCGGGACAGCCGTACTCTCGCTCGTCGAGCTTGAGAAGTTGCAGGTCGAGCGGGTGCTGGAGATCGCCGGCGGCCACAAGGGGCGCGCCGCCGAGCTTCTAGGTGTGTCTCGGCCGAGGCTCAACAGGCTGATCGAGAAGTACGGGTTGCAATGAAGGCGGCGTCGCTGCGCACCAAGGTCCTGCTCATCGTGCTGCTCGGGGCCGTGCTGCCACTCGCCATCGTCGGCTGGTGGCTGACGGGCACGGCGGTTCGGTCGGGGCGCGCGCTGCTCCGCGACCAGCTTTCGGTGGCAATCGGCGACATCGCGGCGGACGCGCGCGGCAAATGGACGCTGCGCGCAGGCGAGCTGCAGCTGCTGGCGAACAACAGCGTAGTGCAGGCCGCGCTGGCCGCACCTGCGGCGCGGCTGGCGTTGCCAGACTCGGTGTATCTGCTTCAACTGTTCGCCGCCGTCCACAACGCCATTCCATCGGTGACCTACGTGGATGTCAGTGGGCGGGAGCGTTGGTCCTTCCACGACTCAGAGACAGGCGTAGGAGCAGATTCCGCCCTCAACGATGTACGGATGTTCGCCGGCCAATCGCGCACGTTCCCCGTCGAGATGCCCGTGCGGGCCGAGAGCAGAGGTGTCATCGGTACGCTCCGGGCACGAGTGAGACTGTCGGGCGTCCTCGCATCCGATTCCGGCCAGCACGTCGTGCCGGGCGCGGTGTTTGCGGTGCTCGACGCGCGCGGCGTGGTCTTTTCATCGGCGCCCGACTCGCTGGACCTCGCCATTCTTGGCGCCCATCCGGGATGGGAGATCGTGGGTCGCGCACTCGAGGAGCCGCCGCTGCGGCTGATGCTCGCAGCGCCCTCAGCCCCCTTCGTTCAACCGTTCGAGCGAGCCGCGCGCCTCGGCCTTGGCGTACTCATGGGCGTGGCGCTCATCGCGCTGCTGATCAGCGTGCTCCTCACGGGCCGCGTTACGGGATCGCTCGAGCGCATGGCCATCGCGGCCGAGGCGGTGGCCGCCGGCGACCTCAAGCGAAGGGTTGAGGTCAGCGGTGGCGACGAGGTCGGGCGCCTCGGGGACGCGTTCAACGCAATGACCGAGAGCCTGCGGCGCACGCTCGCCGAGCTCTCGCAGCAACGGGCGATGGCCGCGGTGGGCGAATTCGCCGCCTCCCTTTCGCACGAGGTGCGCAACTCGCTGACGGCCATTCGCATCGACCTCCAGCACACCGTACGGCAGCTGCCGGGCGACAGCACGGCCACGCCGCTCGTGACGCGCACCCTCGACACCGTGCGTCGGCTCGATGCCACCGTCACCGGTGCGCTGCGCGTGGCGCGCAGCGGGCAGCACCCGATGAAGCGCGTTGACCTTGCGTGCCTGCTGCGACAGGCGATGACGAGCGCCGAGCCGTCGTTTGCGGCGAGCGAGGCGACGCTCGAACCGCTGGCGTTGGGGCCCAGTCCCATGGAAGTGGACGGTGATGCCGCGGCGCTCGAACAGTTGTTCCTCAATCTCCTGCTGAACGCGGCGCAGGCGCTGAGCGCCGGCGGGCACGCGCGAGTGGACGTGCACGCGGTCGACGACCGGGTGGTCGTCCGGATCAGCGATGATGGATCTGGTATTGAGTCGGGTGAGCTGGCCGAGATGGGAACGGTCCTTCACAGTACGAAACCCGATGGCACCGGACTTGGGCTGCCCATCGCCCGGCGAATCGCGGCGGCGCACGGCGGCGACCTGCGCATCGAGAGCGTGGCGGGCGATGGAACGACCGTCACGGTGACGCTGCCGATACGCTCGACAGTGGGCGCCGGCGACTCTCGGGGTACGCCGTGACCAAGCCGCGAAGACGCCGCTGATTGTGGCGCTGACCCGGCGGCCACGGCGCTTCCCCTCTGGCGCCAAGGGCAGGATGCGCCAAGTTTGGGAGCGCCGTTCAATCATTCCTCCACCGGAGCGTCGAATGCCGCAGACCCGTACCGTGCAGGTTGGAGTGTCCCTTTCGGACAACCCCACCGCGAAACTCGAGATCCGCGTGAAACCGTGGGCGGTGGTGACCTACGAGGGGGATATCGTCGAGTGGAAGCCGGTGGCGATCAATGGCCAGGCCGTACGCGTGACGGACATGGAGATCTACCGGCAAACCGGGGCCGGTCCGTGGCCGTTCGACGATTCGCGTCCGTTCAAGGGAAAGAAGCCCAAGTCGGGCAAGCGGAAGCCACTGGGCGGCAAGCTCAAGGGTGGGACGAAGGTTCCGTACACCATCGTGATCACGTTCACGGACGACGACGGCAATCATCGTACGGCCTCCATCGACCCGGACATGATCATCCCGGACTGAACGCACGTAGGCCTCGGCATGGCACAGGCCCCGGATTCGCTGCCCGAGCGCATCGGCCCCTATCGCGTGCTCCAGATGCTGGGGCAGGGCGGAATGGGCGCTGTGTACGAAGCCGAGGAGACCGGCCCCGTCCGCCGCCGCGTCGCCGTGAAGGTGGTGCGCTCGGGGCTGAACTCGCGCGAGGTGGTCGCGCGGTTCGAGACTGAACGGCAGGCGCTCGCGCTGATGAACCACCCCGGCATCGCCAAGGTCCTGCACGCGGGCGCCACCGACGCGGGCGAGCCATTCTTCAGCATGGAGCTCGTGCGCGGGCTCCCGATTACCGCGTACGCCGACGCGCACCGCCTCTCCGTCGCCGAGCGGATCACGCTGTTCATCGCCGTCTGCCGGGCCGTGCAGCACGCGCACCAGAAGGGGGTCATTCATCGCGACCTGAAGCCGTCCAACGTGCTCGTGAGCGAACAGGACGGGCGTGCGCAACCGAAGATCATCGACTTCGGGATTGCCAAGGCCATGGGCCAGCAACTCACCGAGCACACGTTGCTGACACTGAGTGGCCTGGCGGTCGGCACGGCGGCGTACATGAGCCCCGAACAGGCGGATACGGCCGGCATCGACATCGACACGCGGTCGGATATCTACTCGCTCGGCGTCATGCTGTACGAACTGCTCGTCGGCGAGCTGCCGATTGACCCGGGCATCCTCGGCATCCACCTGTTCCTCGCCCGCATCGCGTCCAGGGAAACCAACCCGCCGACTCCCAGCGCGCGCCTGAGCGCGAGCCACCAGGGCAGCGCGGTGGCGCATTGCCGGAGCACGGATGCCGCGCACCTGCGCCGTGAACTGCGCGGCGATCTCGACTGGATCGTGATGACGGCGATGAACCCGGACCGCGCACGGCGGTACGACACGGCCAATGCCCTGGCGGACGACCTGCAGCGGCACTTGGAGCACCAGCCGGTCGTCGCGCGCCCGCCGAGCACGCGGTACCGCGTGGAGAAGTTCGTGCGGCGCCATCGCGTGGGCGTGGCCGCGGGCGGCGTGGTGGCGCTGGCAATCATCGGCGGCGCAGTGCTCGCGACGGTCGGCTTTGTGCGCGCACGGCGGGCCGAAGCTGTGGCCGCCCAGGAAGCCGCCACGGCACAGCAAGTAACGACGTTCCTGATGGACCTGTTCAACGTGAGCGATCCCCGTCGCTCGCGGGGCGACACGCTCACGGCGCGCGAACTGCTCGCGCGCGGCGCGGCGCGCGTGAACAGCGAACTCGCCGGCCAGCCGCTGCTGCAGGCCCGGCTGATGCAGACACTTGGATCGGTACACACGGCGCTTGGGATGGTCGACCAGGCACGCCCGCTGTTTGAGGGCGCCGTGCGCATCCGCGAGCGCGAACTGGGGCCGAGCGACCCACTCGTTGCCGAGGCGCTCTTCGGGCTCGGTCGCGCGGCGAGCCTCAAGGGCGATCTCGCGCTCGCCGACAGTGCCTACTCACGAGCGCTGGCAATCCGCCAGGCGGCGTTCGGACCCGAACACATCGCCGTCGCATCGTCGCTTTCGGCGCTGGCGGGGTTGCGCTACCGCCAGGAACGGATGGCCGACGCCGAGTCGCTCTATCTCCGCGTGCTTCCCCTCGACGAGCGGCTGCGAAAGGCCGACGACCCGGGCCGCTCGACCACCCTGATCGGCCTGGCGACGGTGTACTGGGCGCAGGGCCGCCTGGCCGAAGCCGAGGCCATCTTTCGCCGCGTGCTGGCTATTCAGGAACGGTCGCCCGGCAAGGATAACTACGACGTGGCCCTCACGCTCAACAACCTCGGCGGGACGTACTACCAGATGGAGCGCTATGAAGATGCGCTCCAATCCTATGAACGCGCACGGCCGGTGCTCGAGAAGACGCTCGGTCCGGCTCATCCTTACGTGTTTGGCTTGTACAACAACCTCGGCGAGGTGTACTGGAAATTGAAGCAATACGGCGCGGCCGAGCCGCTCCTGCGCCAGTCGCTCGCCGCCAAGGAGAAGTTCCTGCCACCCGGCCACGCCAGTATCTCCATCACGCTTCATGCGCTGGCGGGCCTGCTGCGCGATGAGGGCAGGTTCCGCGAAGCGGAGCCGTTGTACCGCCGCGCGCTGGAGATTCGGGAGGCGACGGCGGTGGCCAACCCTCGGCCAGCGATTGAAACTCTGCGCGATTACGCGGAATTGATGAGGCGATCGGGGCGCATGACCGAGGCCGCGCGACTGGACGAGCGCGCGGCGCAACTGCAGGCATCGAAGTAGACCTCATCCCATTGGGGGTGGTCAGGCTACCTCGAACAGGCGATATCCGCGGGCCGTGGCCGGACCCACCTTCCATAATACGGAATATGGGGCCACGAAGCGGAGATATCGTGCCAGCGACAACAACGCCCGAAGCAAGCAGAACGCCGGCGCCAGCGAAGTTGATGCCTTGGCGGCGCATCGTGATCGTCGCCGGGATCTTGGGCATGCTTGGGGCGGGTGGATGGTGGGTGGTGCGGTCGCGCGCCGCCGCGGCGCCGACGTATCGCTTTGCCGCCGTGGAGACGGGCAACATTCGTCAGTCGGTGTCGGCCACCGGCACGCTGAGCGCCGTGCGCACCGTGCAGGTCGGTACCCAGGTGTCCGGGCAGGTGGCCGAGATCCACGCGGATTTCAATGACCGCGTGACCAAGGGACAGCTGCTCGCCCGCATCGACCCGACGCTGCAGCGGCAGACCGTCACCGACGCTGAGGCGCAGCTGGTGAAGGCGAAGGCCCAGCAGACGCAGGCGCAGGCGGAGTACGATCGCAACCAGCCCCTGTTTACGCAGCGGTACATCACGGCGACCGAGTTCGGCGCGGTGGACGTGGCGCTTTCCGTTGCCCGTGCCGGAACGCAATCGGCGCAGGTCACGCTGGATCGTGCCAAGCAGAACCTGTCCTACACCAATATCTTCGCGCCGATCAGCGGCGTGATCGTCGAACGCACCGTCGACGTGGGCCAGACCGTCGCGGCGAGCCTGTCGGCGCCACAGCTGTTCCTCATCGCGCAGGATCTCTCGCGAATGCAGATCCTCGCGGCTGTGGACGAGAGCGACATCGCGGCGATCAAGGACAGCATGGTGGTGAACTTCACGGTCCAGTCCTTCTCCGGGCGCACCTTCGTTGGGCGGGTCGGCCAGGTCCGGCTCCAATCGAAACTGACCGACAACGTCGTCAACTACACGGTTGTCGTCACACTTGACAACGCGGACGGCGCGCTGCTTCCCGGAATGACGGCCACGGTTGCGTTCATCACGGGTTCGGCGACGAACGTGCTGACCGTTCCGAACCTGGCGTTGCGGTACAAGCCGACGGCCGAACAGCTCGCGGCCGCGGGCATCACGGCCGCCGTTGCACCGGGCGCTCGCCCAACGACCGACACGGCGGGTCGGGTCGCCGCGACTGATTCGACCGCCCGCCGCGCTTCGTCCGGTGCTTCGGGCACGCGGCCGCCACGCGTGACGTCCGGCGCAACAGGCAGTGCCGGCACGCTGTACGCGCTCGACGCCACGGGCAAGCTCCAGGCATTGCCCGTCCGCATCGGCCTCTCCGATGGACAGCGCACGCAGGTCACGGGCGCGTCGCTCGCCGCGGGCATGCAGGTGATCGTTGGCACCACCTCCACGGCGGCAACAACTGCGCCCAGCACCAATCCGCTCACGCCGCAGCGCGGTGGCGGTCGCGGTCCATGACAATTCCCACCGCACCGGCGGCCGCTCCCGCGAGCACCTCGCGTCCCGTCATCGAGATCGCGGGTGTTCAGAAGGTGTACGTCATGGGCACCAACAGCGTGTTTGCCCTGCGTGGCGTTGATCTCACGGTGGACGCAGGCGAACTGCTGTGCATCATGGGTTCTTCAGGTTCGGGCAAGTCGACGCTGATGAACATCCTCGGCTGCCTCGATGTGCCGACCGAAGGCCGTTACACGCTCGACGGCGTGCGCGTGGACGGCCTCAGCCGCAACGCGCTCGCCGACCTGCGCAACGAAAAGCTCGGATTCGTCTTTCAGGGGTTCAACCTGCTCGCCCGCACGTCGGCCATCGAGAACGTCGAACTGCCGCTGCTCTACGACCGCCAGCACCGCTGGGCCGACACCCGCCAGCTCGCCGCCGACGCGCTCGGCCGGGTGGGACTCGGCGACCGGCTCGACCACCAGCCCAACGAACTCAGCGGCGGGCAGCAGCAGCGCGTGGCGATTGCCCGCGCGCTTGTCACACAGCCCACCCTGCTGCTCGCCGATGAGCCAACGGGGAACCTCGACACGCACATGACGGTCGAGGTGATGGCCCTCTTCCAGGACCTCAACGCGCAGGGCATCACGATACTCATCGTGACCCACGAGCCCGACGTGGCGAAGTACGCAAAGCGCATCGTGGAAGTGCGGGACGGGCTCATCATCCGCGATCAGCGGGCCACCGAGCATCACAGTGCGGCCAACGACCTGCTGGAGCTTGGCGCCGAGGACCCCGTCGTCGTGACGCACCCGGCCAAGGCAAAGGTGGCCGCATGAAACAGCGCACGCTCCTCAAGATCGCGTGGCAGAGCATACTCAAGAACAAGATGCGCACGCTGCTCACGATGCTCGGCATCGTCATCGGGGTCGGGGCCGTGATCGTGATGGTCGCGGTGGGCAACGGGGCGCAGTCGCAGATCACGGCGTCGATCAGCAGCCTGGGCACCAACCTCATCGTCGTCTCGCCCGGCTCCTCGGCGCAGGGCGGGGTCAGCCAGGGTGCCGGCACGTTCAGCCGGTTGACGGTTGCCGACGCCGAGAAGCTCAAGCTCGAGGGGACCACTCTCGCGGCCGTGTCGCCCGTCGTGTCGACGCGGCAGGTGGTGATCGGGCCGGCGGGGAACTGGCGCACGTCCATCAACGGCGTGTCGCCGGACTACTTCACCATCCGGGACTGGACGGCGACGTCGGGTGATTTGTTCGTCGACGCCGACATCAAGGCGGCACGCAAGATTGCCGTGATCGGCGCCACCGTGGCGAAGAACCTCTTTCCCGGCGTCGATGCAATCGGGGCGCAAGTCCAGGTGGGCCACGTGCCGTTCGTCGTGACCGCCGTGCTCGAGGCCAAGGGGCAGAACGCCAGCGGCGCCGACCAGGACGACGTGATCCTGGTGCCGTACACGACGGCGCAGAACCGCCTCAGTGGCAATGTTCGCCTGGGGCAGATCTTGGTGAGTTCCTTCTCCCCGAGCGAGATCCCGGCAGCGCAGTCGGAGATCACGGCGATCATGCGTGAGGCGCACCGGCTCAACAGCGACACGGAGGACGACTTCACCGTCCGCAACCAGACCGAGATTGCGAAGGCGGCCACGAGCTCGACGGCGGTGATGTCGGCGCTGCTCGCGGCGATCGCGTCGATCTCGCTGCTGGTGGGCGGCATCGGCATCATGAACATCATGCTGGTGTCGGTCACCGAGCGCACGCGAGAGATCGGCATTCGCATGGCCATCGGCGCGCGAGGTTCCGACGTGCTGACCCAGTTCCTCGTCGAGAGCGTGGTGATGAGCATCCTCGGCGGCATCGTGGGGCTCGGCGCCGGATACGGCGGGTCGATGCTGCTGGCGCGCCTCACCGGCTGGAACACGGCGGTGCCGCTGTCGGCGGTGCTCCTCGCCGTCGGCTTCTCGGCTGGCGTTGGCGTCTTCTTCGGGTACTATCCGGCGCGCAAGGCGGCGGCGCTCAACCCGATCGAGGCGCTCCGCTACGAGTGAACGGCTTGCAGTTCCAGGGTCAGGACCACCGTTCAGTTGAGGTCCAGCCCCGGTTCGTACTCGGCGCCACCACTTCCCGCGCTGCCGAACTTGGGACTCGTCATCCAGCCTGTCGTCGTGCGCGGCGGGTTCGGAGCCTTCTCGACCTGCTTGTCCGCCTCCGGAAGTTCGCGCTTCGCCTCAGCCGCGGACGGGCTGGTCTTCTTCGATTTACGAAGCTTCATACGCCCTCCGAGTAGGAGATTCGGAGCCGCGTCGCGCGTGTCCACAGGGCGGTCGCAATTGTCGGCCGTGCGCGCCGAGCCCCTTTACAAAATACGTGTTCCACTTCGTTCATGCCATAGCTCGAAGGAAGGAGAACGGCAGGGCGGACCGCACCGCCTCCGCGCCCGTGGGACACGACGAAAAAGGCACCTCCCGATGGGGAGGTGCCTTTCTCATTGTCTCACAACGACTTCTGGAGTTGCCCCTCTAGGGCTCGAACCTAGACTTTCCTGATCCAGAATCAGATGAGGGGAAAGTATTAGGCGTCCAGAACTGCGATCTCAGAGTGCGGACTTTCAGAGTAGAACGCCGAATGAAAGTCCTTTTTCACAATTCGTCTTGGCAAATGGTTCCAGAATGGTTCCAGACTACCGGTGCCAGGGGCGCACGATGCCCCGTTTTTCGCCCCCCCCCTAAGCCGGAGCTCAGGGCTCTACGGACGACCCTGCCGCCCATGCCCCAACGTATGGACGCCGATCGACGTGGCGCTCGGCAACCGTCGTTGGCGTCATTCCTGCGGCGTCTGCCTGGCGAGGGCGCTCCACTCGAACAGTCAGCCTCTTGAGCGACGACCCGGAACCAGGATGCGCCGGGGCACCACACCCCGGCGTCACCCTGCCCACGGCGCTCCGCAAGGAAGTGAGCCAATCGACGGCTAGATCTGCCTGGAGGCTGCAGCGGTCGCTCGGGCAAGTCCCGTCGCGATGGCTCGAAGGGCCACCTTCTTTGCACGGCGTGCACCGCGTGCACCGCGCTCCGTTCGCCGCTTCCCGGTCGAGCCGGTGATGGACGGATTGGCCGTGGGCGCTCCTACCCGACTCCTGGGTGCCTTGCTGTCGGCACCCATCGCGATGGCGTCTTTCGTGTCCTTGAGCAGGGATACCAGCGCGCCGACGCATCCCGCGTCCAGCGTCTGGTGCGCGGTGTGAACGATGATGTCCCGAATGGCCGCGAGATCCGCATCCTTCGCGGATTGCGGGGCGAGCTGTACGAGCACGGCATCGAGCGTCTGGTATTCGGGAAGGTCAGCAAGGCGAAGCATGGGCGAAACTCCTGGCACGATGGTGGAGGGGAGGTACGTGGTTGGGCGCAATGCGGGGTGATGCCGTGCGGGTTCTCGGGTCAACTGGAACGCGGTCGATAGCTCATTGCTCAACCCCTCGGTGAAGGTGACGAGCCATCCTACGGGTCCTCCGTCCCCGCGCCATATCGGGGCCCTCGCGGCAATGGTCACGACCGCGAGCTACGTTCTGGGTCGTGATCCCTTCGCCTTGTCGTCAGCCCATCTCGTCGCTCAGCCGCTATGGCCCATGTCCGTTGCCGGGCCGTGTAGCTTTGCGGAATCTTCCGTAGTATTCGGGCAACGGCATTCGTGATTATCGCGGCAATCTCCTCCTGTTAGCCGAGGGCCCCTCTCGACATGCTGCCTCTTCTCCTTAGTGCCGCCCTGACGCTGAGCGGCCCCCATACCCCAGCCGCCTGCGTCCTCTCCGATCACTACCGCTGGCCGATGAAGGTTGACGAATCGTTCCGGTCGCTGACCGCAACGCGAGTCACGATCGGTGCGATGTTGACGAGTTGGCCAATCGTCCCGCTCTACGCGGGGCACGCGCTTCCTGGCTGGTGTGCGCCTAGAACTGGCAACGAGCTGAAGACCTACAGCGTCGCGGGATGGGTGCGCGCCAAGCGCATGGAGGACGACGGCGATTGGCACGTCGAGCTCACGGCGACCCAGACCGGGGCCGTGACGAAATGCATCGTCGTGGAGATTCCCTCGGAGGATGAGGGCGCGCAGTACACTGTGGCGCGGAACGAGTTCGTCTCGCGCACGGGCATCGCCGAGAACTTCAACGGAGACGTGGCCGCCCCGGTGAAGATCCGCGTCATGGGTGTGGCGTTCTTCGACGGTCAGCATCGGGGGGCCAAGGGAACGAGCAACCCACCGCACGGGCACGGTAGATGTAACTCTTCAAATCGTGCGCTTTGGGAAATTCACCCCGTGTACTCCGTGGTCGCGCCGTAGGTCGCG
>DATCGU010000317.1:0-5369 GCA_036508735.1 Gemmatimonadaceae bacterium | reverse complement strand
TGCTGGCGAACGTCGCGTATCTGGCGGTGATGCCGATCGAGGAGATCCGCACCTCCAAGCTCGTCGCGGCCGACGTGGCGCAGCGGCTGATCGGCCCGGGGGGCGTGGTCTTCGTGGCCGTGACCGTGATGCTGTCGACGTTCGGCACGCTGAATGCCTCGCTGTTCACGACGCCGCGCATCTTCTTTGCGATGGCCGATGACAAGCTGTTCTTCCCGGCGGTCGCCAAGGTGCACCCCAAGTTCGAGACTCCGTGGGTGGCCATTGCGCTCACCGCCGGGCTGGGTGCGCTGTTCGTGCTCACGCGGAGCTTCGAGCAGCTCGCCGACGCGTTCGTGACGGCCTTCCTGCCGTTCTATGCGCTGGCGGTGGCCGCGATCTTCCGTCTGCGGGGGCGCCCCGAGTACCGGCCGTCGTTCCGGGTGCCGCTGTATCCCGTGGTCCCGCTGCTCTTCGTGGTCTCGGTCATCTACCTGCTGGCCAACGGGTTCATCAATCCGGCCAGTCGCTGGATGACGATTTCGGTTTTTGGCGTTCTTCTGGCGGGCGTGCCGGTCTATTACCTCACGGTCGGGCGTCGCGTCACGTGACGCAACGGAAACATTTAGCGCGTTGACCGGCTCGCGTTTGGGGGCTATTTTCCGCACCTGGTCCCGTCGCGGAAAACGTTCGCGGCGGGAGTGAATTGTCGGCCATCGGGGACCGTCCGCAGGACCAGGGAGCTATCCGCGTGGAGCGGGGTTCACGGCTGTTGTGCGGCGTTCCTCCACCATTATTTTCGATCCTCACTTTCCCTCCTCGAGAGCCTTCATGATGAAGATTCGCTCGTTGATTGGTCTTGCTGCGGTCCTGGCGCTAAGCCTTGTTCCCGCATCGCTTCTCTCCGCCCAAGGCGTGACGACAGGCTCGCTCACCGGCACGGTCACCGATGAGGCGGGAGCGCCAGTTGAAGGCGCGCAGGTCCAGTTGGGCAATACGCTCACCGGCGTCAACGTGGGCACGGTGACGCGGACCGGCGGCTTGTACCGCATTTCGGGTATCGAGCCGAACCAGAACTACAAGATCGTCGTTCGCCGCATCGGCTACGCGCCGGTGACGCGCACGGGAGTCACGATCGTGCTCGGCGAGGCGCGGCGCGAGAACTTCACGCTGTCGACCGCGGCCGCGACGCTGGCGGGTGTGACCATCGTGGCGCAGTCGTCCGATGCCGTCATCACGGCGTCCAAGTCGGGTACCACTAGCGCCATCTCCGACTCGTCGCTGCGCCGGCTGCCAACGATCAACCGCAACTTCACGGATTTCGTTTCGCTGGTGCCGCAGATCTCGACGACGACCGGCTACCTCTCGGGCGGCGGCGTGAACCTCCGCCAGAACGCCATCCAGATCGACGGCGCCGCGTCGACCGACCTCTTTGGCCTGGGCACCTCGGGCCAGCCGGGGTCGTACGGCAAGCAGATTCCGCTCGATGCCGTGAAGGAATACCAGGTGATGCTGTCGCCGTTCGACGTACGGCAAGGCAACTTCGGCGGCGTGCTCATCAACGCCGTGACGAGAAGCGGCACCAACGAGTGGCACGGGAGCCTGTACACCGATGGCCGCAGCCAGAACCTGACGCGCCCGTCGGCGGTCAACAATCCCTTCAAGTCGCGGCACGGCAGCCTCTCCGTGGGCGGCCCGATCATCAAGGACAAGCTGTTCATCTTCTTCAGCGGCGAGCAGCAGGTGCTGAACAACCCGGCCAGCGGGTCGTACATCGGGGCGTCCGACCAGTACGTCTCGCAGTCGTCCATCGACCAGGTGCATGTGGCCGCGCAGAAGTATGGGCTTGCCGACGCCGGAAACGGCGACGCGCTGCCGAGGACGAATCCCAACGAAAACTACTTCCTGCGCCTCGACGCGAACCTGCCGTGGAACACCCGCGCCGTGCTGCGCGAGAACTATGCGTCGTCCGACTACATCTCCTTCGGCCGTGGCTTCGGGACTTCCCCGACGCCGAACTTCAACCTGACGTCCAACAAGTACGCCATCAGCAACATCAACAAGAGCACCGTGCTGGAACTGATGACTAACCTGCCGGGCGGCGCCTACAACGAGTTCCTGGCGAACCGGGCGACCATTCGGGACTACCGCACGGTGCCGGTGCAGTTCCCGGCGATCACGATCAAGGGCATTGCGCGCAGCGACAATCCCACGCAGACCCTGAACATGGTCTTCGGGACGGAGTCATCGTCGCAGGGCAACTCGCTGGACCAGAAGGTCGTCGAGCTGACGGACAACTTCACGGTCCCTGTCGGCAAGCACTCGCTTACCCTCGGCGCCAAGGCGACGTACTACAGGTGGATCAACCTGTTCTCGAACAACTCGATGGGAAACTGGACGTTCAACTCCCTCGACGACTTCAACAACGGCAAGGCCAGCAGCTACATCATCAGCGCCCCGGCACCGACCGACCCGTACAAGGGTCTGGCCACCGTCAAGTCGGCCAGCTATACCGCCTATCTTGAAGACAAGTGGCAGATGACGCCGCGGGCACTGCTGACGTTCGGCGTCCGCTACGACAAGCCGGTGTTCGACAACGTGCCGCCGCTCAATCCGGAAGTGCTCGCCGACTACAAGCGGGCGACGACCAGCGTGCCGCACCTGCCGCAGCTCTCCCCGCGGCTCGGCTTCAACTGGGATATGACGGGTGACCAGAAGAACCAGCTGCGAGGCGGCATCGGCCAGTTCAGCGGTCCGCCGCCGTATGTGTACCTCTCGAACGCGTTCGGCAACTCGGGGCTCAGTGGCTTCGGTTCGCTGACCTGCAATGGATCGACGCTGAGCAACACCAGCACTACCTCATTTGGGGTGCCTTCGTTCAGCTCGGCCGCTGCAACCAATCCCCCGCTCTCTTGCCTCGACGGCACGCGCCCCAACGGAACCGTCGCCCCGGGCGGCTCCATTGCCGGGCCGTCGGCGAGCGCGGCGGTCGCCACGATCGATCCCAACTTCAAGATGCCGATGTACCTGAAGTCGACCCTCGGCTTTGACCACCGGCTGAAGAATGGCATGGTGGCGACGATCGAGGGGCTGTGGTCGAGTTCGATCAACAACGCCTTCTACCAGAACCTGGCGCTGACGACCACCCCCGTGGCAACGGATGCGCACGGCCGGCAGCTCTACGGCATCCTCACCGCGTCGGGTGCCACGCCGACGACGAGCGGACCGCGCACCACGGTCCTTGACCTCACGAACGCCAAGGGCGACTACACCTGGAGCATTACCGGCCAGTTGCAGAAGTCCTTCACCACCAACTTCGACGGGTCGATCGCCTACACGCACCAGGTGTCGAAGGACGTCGTCTCGGTCACCAGCTCCACGCAGGGATCGAACTACCGGTACCAGCGCGACGTCAGTGGACGGCTGGATGACAAGAGCGTCACCCGCTCCAAGTACGACCAGCCGCATCGCATCGTGGCCACGATGTCGTATCGCACGCCGTGGGCGACGGACATCTCGCTCATCTACACCGGCAACTCGGGTGCCCCGTACGACTATGTCTATGGGAACCAGGGCGGCACGACGGGTGACCTGAACGGCGACGGGCAGACGCAGAACGACCTGATGTACGTGCCGAAGAACGCGACCAACCCGACGGAGATCCTGTTCCAGAACTACAACAGCACCGACGCGGTGAAGAAGGCGGCAGCGGATACGTCGGCGGCGGCGTTCGAGAGATTCATCTCAAGCACACCCTGCCTGAACGAGGCCCGCGGCACCATCCTCAAGCGCAATGCCTGCCGCAATCCGTGGGTGAACGAGTTTGACCTGTCAATCGCACAGAACCTCGGCAAGCTCGGGTTCGCGGATTTGCTGCATGCGCCCATGCTCAACAACCTGCTGCTGCGTTGGGATGTCATCAACCTCGGCAACCTGCTCAACCCGGACTGGGGCTGGCAGCAGTTCTCCAGCCAGGGCAGCACGTGCGGCCAGATCTGCAGCGCTACCGTGGCGATCGTGCACACGGGCAATGCGTTGCCGGCCGGCGTGACGACCAACAGCCCGCTGGCGATTCCGATTGTGACGTTCCTTCCGACGTTCAAGGCGTACGACCACAACAACTTGTCGTCGAGCTACCGCATGCAGTTGTCGGTGCGGTATAGCTTCTGAGACTGGGAGATCGCTAGAGCGCGAGAGCGCAAGACGGTTCACGAGGGGTCGGGCGAATAGCCCGGCCCCTCGTGCCGTTGGGGGCAGAACGGGCAGAACGCGAGAGCGCGAGAACGCGAGAGACGGCAACACAGTCTCGCGCTCTCGCGCTCTCGCGCTCTCGTGCTCTAGAAGATAGTCAGTTTGATGTACTTCTTCGGATTCCTCTTGAAATCCGCCGTGAGCGAATCCAGCCGCTGCAACAAGGCTCTGGTGTCCCGGTACAGCCCGTCGTCGTTCATCAGCCGGGCCGCCGAACCGCCGCCGCTGTCCACCTTGGCCAGCACGGCGTTCAGGCGCTGCGACGTGGCCTTGAGTTCCGTCGCCAGTTCGCTGGTGCTCCGGCCGGCGTCGGTCAGGCCCTTCAGCGTCGCGTTGATCTTGGCGCTGTCCACCGCATCGGCCACCCGGCGCAGCGACAGCTGCGTCCTGGTGAGCTCGGCATTCTGCTGGTCGGCGAGCGTTCCCAGCTTGGCGATGAGCGCCTGCGTCTCCCGAAGCGTCGCGTGCAGGTCACGGATGCCCGACTGATCGACGAACTCCCGGTTCAGCGCGGACGTCAGATTCGCGAGGTTCGCGGTGATCGTGTCCACGTGGGCCAGCAACTCGGCGAGCTGCGTCGCCGGCTTGCCCGACGGAATGGTGTCGTTGGGCGCGAAGTTCGTCAGGCTCGGCTTCGACGGCTTGAGGGCGATCAGCATGTCGCCAAAGAAGCCGTTGGGCTCGATGGCCGCCGTGGTGCCGTGCGGTACCTGGTAATTCTTGCGGACGCGCATGTGCACCACCAGCCAGCCGTCGGGCTGCAGCGCCACGCTTTGCACGTAGCCGACGTTCACGCCGGAGAGCAGCACCGGCTGCCCCTGCTTGAGACCGGCTCCCCATGCGAACTTGACGAACAGCGGATACCCGGGCTGCAGCCCGCCGCGGGCCAGCCAGAGGGTGCCGATGAGCCCGGCCACCACCGCGACGGTGGTGAGGATGCCCACGAGGATTTCGTTGCGGTGGCGCATTTCAAGTATGGAGGAAGAAAGTCCGTGTCTCTCGCGCTCTCGCGTTCTCGCGTTCTCGCGCTCTCGCGCTCTCGCGCTCTCGCGCTCTCGCGCTCTCGCGCTCTCGCGTTCTCGCGCTCTGTATTTCTCTGTAGCCCTTTATCCCTGCAGGTACGGCGCCAGCACCAGCGC
>DATCGU010000316.1:0-3446 GCA_036508735.1 Gemmatimonadaceae bacterium | reverse complement strand
AGGCGCCGTCAAGCCACCGCACAAGCTCATCGACGTCTCGCCGGTGTATCCGAACGACGCCAAGGCTGCAGGAGTACGAGGCGTCGTCATTATCGAAGCCACGATCGCGAAAGACGGGTCGGTGTCGAACGCGCGCATCCTTCGGTCGGTGCCGATGCTCGACCAGGCGGCGCTCGCCGCGGTGGGCCAGTGGCAGTTCGAGCCGACGATCCAAAACGGCGTACCTGTTGAAGTGGTGATGACGGTGACGGTGAGCTTCAACCCGCACTAGGTCGCCGACGCGGTAGCGATCTCGACATCGCGCCGCAACGACGCCGGACTGGAGCCAGGCGCGCTTGCGCCGGCGCCGGCGCACCAAGGGGCGTGATCTCGTCGAGAGGATAGCCGAGCTCTTGGCTTACGACGCCAGCGACAGCACGGCGGCGGGCCGCTTCGTCGTCTCCAGGCGGCCGCGGACGGTCGCGCCGTCGGCGAGGCCGATCGCGGGGGCCGACAGATCGCCGTCGATCGTCGCCGTTTCGCGCACCAGGATGCGCGTGCTGGCGAGGAGCGACCCGGTGACGGTGCCGCCGACGACGATGGTGTCGGCGGTGATCGTGGCGTTCACGCGGGCGTCTGGCGCCACGGTCAGCGAATGGCCGTTCACCTCAATGGTGCCGTCCACCTGGCCGGCGATGGTGAGCGGCTCCTGTGCGGTGACGTCCCCTTTGATGCGAATCGACGGGCCGATGTGTGCGGTGGCGTCCATAGCTCTCTCCTCGGATGCCGCTTGTGTCGCAAAGACCATACCTTCGAGAAAGCCTTAGGTACGGCGTCCTTCAGCGGCCGAACAGCCTGAGTGTGACACCAAACAGGACACCCCGCTGACGATTCTGTGGGGTGTCACGCGTCACCGTCCGAGGCGGCCAGCGGCAGAGACGCCGGATGCGCCAGGGCTTCCCGCACGGTCTTCTGCTTCAGTTCGCCTTCCCATCGGCTCACGACAATGGTGGCCACGCCGTTTCCGATCACGTTGGTCAGGGCCCGGCACTCGCTCATGAACTTGTCGATGCCAAGCAGGAGCGCCAGCGCCTGGATGGGGATGTTCGGGACGACCGACAAGATGCCGGCCAGCGTCACGAACCCCGTGCCCGAGACCCCCGACGCCCCTTTGGACGCGATCATGGCGAAGAGCAGGACGCGCAGCTCTTCAGCCCACGTGAGGTGCGTGTTCGTGGCCTGCGCCAGGAACAACACACAGAGCGTGAGGTAGATGTTGGTGCCGTCGGTGTTGAAACTGTAGCCTGCCGGAAACACGAGACCTACGGTGGTTCGTGGAATGCCGAGGCGCTCCAGCTTCTGCATCATCGCCGGCAGCACCGTCTCGGACGAACTCGTGCCAAGCACGATCAGCAGCTCATCCTTGATGAACGCAATGAACCGCAGGATGGAGAAGTTGGCCAGGTAGGCGACCAGGCCCAGGACCAGCAGCACGAACAGGAGGGAGGTCAGATAGAAGGCGCCGATCAGGTAGGCCAGGTTCGACAGGGAGGCGATGCTGTACCTGCCCACCGTGAACCCGATGGCGCCGAACGCGCCCACCGGCGCGGCCTTGGAGATGATGCGGATGATGCCGAAGAACACCTTGCCGGCGGCACCCACGGCACGTGTAATCCCCTCGCCCAACACGCCGAGCTGGGAGATGGCGAAGCCGGTGAGGATCGCGAGCAGCAGGACCTGGAGCACGTCCCCGTGCACGAAGCCTCCGACGAAGGTGTCGGGAATGATCGTGAGCAACCGGGTGACGAACCCGTTTTCCCCCGTCCGGGACACGTAGGTCGAGATGATCTTCGGGTCGAGCGCTGCAGGATTGATGTTGAGTCCGACGCCGGGCCTGACCACATGCGCCACCAGCATGCCTACGATCAGCGCCAGCGTGGACATGATCTCGAAGTAGATCAGCGTCTTCAGTCCGACGCGGCCGACCTTCTTCATGTCCTTCACGGAGGCAACGCCCTGGACGACGATGCAGAAGATCACTGGCGCGATCATCATCTTGATGAGCGCGACAAAGCCGTCGCCAAGGGGCTTGAGCGCGACGCCGGTGTCCGGGAAGAAGTGCCCCACGAGGCTTCCCAGGGCGATCGCCACGAGCACCTGGATGTAGAGGACGGAGTACCAAGGTCGACGCCGTGCCATTAATCTCCGTTCCCGTCGGTCAATACGCCCGATTCAACGGCGCCGCGCCGTCGATCAGAACCCGCTCGACGTTGCGCCACGCGGACCGGCACAGGAATGCGGCTGATTGGCGCGTCACGCCGGCAATGTGCGGCGTGAACAACACGCGCCGCGCCGCCTCGCCGTCGAGCGCCAACAGGGCATGGTCGGCCCCTGGCGGCTCCGACGAATAGACGTCGATGGCCGCGCCACCGAGATGCCCCGCGCGCAGGTGCGTCGCCAGCGCGAGTTCGTCGACGATGCCGCCGCGAGACGCCTGGATCAGGATCGCACCGGGCTTCATCAAGGCCATCTCCCGATCCCCGATCAGGTTCTTTGTCGCCGGCAGCAGCGGCACGTGCAGCGTGACGACGTCGGACGCCGTCAGCAGGCCGTCAAGCGACATCGACTCCGCACCCAGCGCGTGGGCGGCGGCGGAGTTGGGGGGCGCGGGATCGTAGAAACAGATCCGGCAGCCCATGTGCTGGAAGGCCTCGGCGACGGCCAGGCCGATGGTGCCGAGTCCCACGACGCCAACCAGCAGCCCGTCCAGGCCGCCGAGATTGTCGCTGACCATTCGCGCGCGGAACGCGCTGTAGTTCCCGCGCCGGATCTCCGCGTCAGCCCAGGCGAACCGTCGCAGAAGGGTCGACGCCATCGTCACAGCGTACTCCGCGACGGCGCGATTGCTGCCGCCGGGCACATTCGCCACCGGAAGGCCGAGCCGCTGTATGGTCGGGCGATCGAGGCGATCGAGGCCCGCACCGGTAACCTGGATCAGCTTGAGCGCTGTCCCCTCGAAGAGCGCCGGGGAAAGGGCCGGGCCGACAGCCGGTATCACCAGCGCACTCGTCCCTTTCATGAGGGCGGGGACATCGGCATCGTCCGGACCGCGATAGGTCACGTTCAGCGACGACGGCGGCAGGGCGCCGGCCCGTTCGAAATCCGCTCTGGGACGCAAGCACAGCACCGCGGTGGTCAAGATGTGGTCCGGGAATCCTGGACAGCAGGCTCGACCGTGCCCGGGATGACGTCAGCGACGGGATAGAAGCAGAGCAGGAGGAGGGGCGTCGTGCCGGTATTGCGGGTGACGTGGTTCTCGCCCGGAGGAATCAGGATGGTGTCTCCCGGGTTCAGCGCGTACTCGCCGCTGTCGGCAAACGTTCTGCCCGTGCCCGACAAGACGAATATGCACTCCTCGCAGTCACGATGATGGTGGGGACCGCGGGGCGCCACGGCGGAGTCCTGTG
>DATCGU010000315.1:0-20309 GCA_036508735.1 Gemmatimonadaceae bacterium | reverse complement strand
CCAGCGCGCCAGGGAACGCTTCAGCGTCTCTCGCTGGAGCCCCGCCGGCGACGCCATCCTTGCCACCAACAGTGAAGGTTTCTGGATCGTCGACGTCGCCAGCAGCAGCAAGGAGATGATCGTCCCGCTTCCCGACTCCATCTCCACCCAGCCGCGTCCCACGCTCGTCACCTGGAGCAACGACGGCCGCTGGCTCTACTTCGCCGAGAATTCAAAGACCCGGTGGGATCGCTCGATCACCCGGTACGATCGCACGGCCGGGCAGAAGACGACCGTCCTGCGCGGCGACAAGCTCTACTCCGGTCTGCGCCTCTCGAAGGACGGCGCCACCGCCATCCTCGGCGTCGCCGACGGCAACCACCTCGCCGACCTGTACGTCACCGACGCCTCGCTCGCCAGTCCGCGTCGCGTGATGGCGGCCAATCCACAGCTCGCGCAGAAGTCCATCGCCGCGACGGCGCTCATCAACTACCTCGACGCCGACGGAAAGACACGCTACGGCGTCGTGCACCTCCCTGTCGGTTATGTGAAGGGACAGCGCTATCCCACCGTCTTCATCATCTACGAGGACTTCTTCGACGACACGTGGGACGCCGTCGCCAACCTGCTCGCCGCGCATGGCTATGTCGTGGTGAAGCCGAGCGTCGGCTTCGAGATCGGCTTCCCTGGTGAGGCATGGGCCAAGGGCGTCACCGCCGCCGCCAACGAAGTCATTCGCCTGGGAATCGCCGACAGTTCACGCCTTGGCGTTCAGGGCACGAGCTACGGCGGATACGCCACCAACCTGCTCATCACCCAGACCGACCGCTTCAAGGCGGCCATCAACATGAGCGGCAAGGTGGACTTCATCTCGTTCTACACCGACAGCCCGCGGCTCGGCGTGCGCAACATCCATGCGGCCGAAAAGAGCCAGGACCGCATCGGCGCGACCATGTGGCAGCAACCGCAGAAGTACGCGGCGCACTCGGCGGTGCTGTTCGCTGATCGCATCAAGACACCGCTGCTGCTGATGACGGGCGGCGAGGACCACAACGTGCCCGCGCTCAACACGCGCGAGATGTACTACGCGCTGCGCCGGCTGGGAAAGCCCGTGACCTGGGCCAACTACGCCAACGGCGGGCACGGCGTGCCGGGCACCACGGAGAGTGACTTCATCGACTATCACCAGCGCATTCTCGACTGGTACGCCCGGTATCTCGCGCCGCCGAGGTAGGCCGGAGGCTTGCCGTCGCGCCGGACTGGTCGGACCCGGCGCACCCGACCCACCGTTCGCTACGCATGAAGCCGGCACGTGCCACCAAGGAGATCCGGCGGAGTGAAAGCGGCCCTCGACCCCAGGCTGGGAACATGCTGCGTCGCGCTGCGACTGGCTAAGGGCTGAGCCTGGGCGCGGGCGTCGTCGGCTGGTATGTCCCCGGCACCGTGCGGAACGAGATGCTCATCCGGTTCCAGCTGTTGATCGCGACGAGCGCGAGCGTCAGGTCCACGAGTTCCCTCTCCGAGAAATGCCGCCGGGTCTCGTCGTACAGCGCATCGGGGGATGACCCCTGGCTGACGAGCGTCACCGCCTCCGCCCAGGCAAGCGCGGCCCGCTCGCGATCGGTGTAGAACGGGGCCTCGCGCCACGCGGACAGGGCGTACAACCGCTGCTCGGATTCGCCGTTCGCCCGGGCGTCCTTCGTGTGCATGTCGATGCAATAGGCGCACCCGTTGAGCTGTGAGGCCCGGGTCTTCACCAGCTCGAGGAGGCTCCGCTCGAGTCCGCAGTCATGCACGTATGCCTCGAGAGCGCCCAGCGCGCGGGTGCCTTCGGGCGAGATCTCGCTGTAATCCAGGAGTTGCTCCATCGTCGCGCCCTTCATCCGTGTCGCAGGTGATGATCGTTTGCCGCAGGGTCGGCCACCGCATCCAGCTCGAATCCATCCGCGTCCAGGTGCGCCGGGAACCGGCGCCGGTGCTCCCGCAGGCGCTCCCGCGAGATGGTGGCCCGCGCCACCTGCGGCGCTTCGCCGCACTCGACCACGGGCTGGCCCGTCGAATCGATGAGCGCGCTGGCGCCCCGATGCGGCAGGCCGTTGCCGTCGGTGCCGACGCGGTTGACCCCGGCGACATAGCAGAGGTTCTCGATGGCCCGGGCCCTCAGCAGCGTCCGCCACACCTCGTGCCGCGGGGCCGGCCAGTTCGCCACGAAAAGCAGCAGGTCGTAGTCGAGCTCGCCGGCACGCGACCGGTCGAAGCGATTGCGTGAGTACACGGGGAAGCGCAGGTCGTAGCAGACCAGCGGACAGATTCTCCATCCCCTGAAATCAACCAGCAACCTGTCGCCGCCGGCGGCATACCGCTTGTGCTCACCCGCCATGCGGAAGAGATGACGCTTGTCGTAGTGCAGCAGTGTCCCGTCGGGCATCGCCCACAGCAGGCGGTTGAACACCTGGTCGCCGGCGCGGATCTGCACGCTTCCGGTGATTGCCGCATCGAGCGACACCGACTGCGCGCGCATCCAGGCCACCGTCTCACCCTCCATCGACTCGGCCGTGGCCACGGCCTCGTTGGAGAAGCCGGTGGTGAAGGTCTCCGGCAACACGATGAGATCAGTGGCCTGATTGCCTTCCTGGAGCAATCGCGCGAGGCGCTCGCGATTCGCCGATGGGTCGTGCCAGATGGTGTCGGCCTGTACGAGGGTGACCCTCAACTCGTCGGTGCTCATGCGTTCTCCAGCCGCGCGATGGCGGCGTCGAGCGTCGCCTGGTGCTTGGCGAAACAGAGCCGCACCAGGCGCTGCCCCCTGGGCGGCGTTCCATAGAACGGCGACAATGGGATGGCCGCCACGAGGCGCTCCGTGCAGAGCCAGCGCGCGAAGGCGTCGTCCGCCAGGTCGGAGATCGCGGAATAGTCCACGAGCTGGAAGTACCCGCCAGGCACCGGACGCGCCTTCAACCGCGTGCGCGACAGCTGCGCGGCGAAGTGATCCCGCTTGGCCTGATAGAACGCGCCCAGCCCTTCGGTATGCCCCGGGTTTGCGCGCAGCATCTCGGCGAATGCCCGCTGCATCGGCGCCACGCTGCTGAACGTGTTGTACTGATGGACCTTCCGGAATTCGGCGGTCAGCGCTCCCGGCGCAATGCAGTAGCCCATCCGCCACCCGGTACAGTGGAAGCTCTTGCCGAAGCTGGAGATCACGAACGACCGCGCCGCCAGTTCGGCGTGGCGCAGCACGCTCTCGTGGCGTCGACCGTCGTAGACGATGTGCTCGTACACCTCGTCCGACAGCACGAGGATCTCCGTATCGCGGGTGAGCACGGCAAGTCGCGCCACGTCCTCTGCCGACCAGATGGCCCCCGTCGGGTTGTGCGGCGAGTTGATCACGATCATTCGCGTCCGTGGCGTCACGGCTGCACGCAGCCGGTCCCAGTCGACGGTGAAATCGTGCGGGTTGAGCGGCACGTGCACGCAGGTGCCGCCGGAAAGCGCGATGGCCGGCTCGTACAGGTCATAGCAGGGATCGAGCACGATGACCTCGTCCCCGCGGCCGACCACCGACAGCACGGCGTCGAAGATCGCCTCCGAGCCTCCCGACGTGACGGTGATTTCCGCATCGGGAGAAGGCGTGACGCCGTAGCAGGCCTCCGTCTTTTCGGCGATGGCCTCTCGCAAGGCAAGGAGGCCCGGCATCGGCGCGTACTGGTTGTGCCCCTCGCGCATGGCCCTCGCCACCGCGTCCACAAGGAACTCCGGTACCGGGAAATCGGGAAAGCCCTGGCCGAGGTTCACGGCGCCGACCTGGGTGGCCAGCTGCGACATCACGGTGAAGATGGTCGTGCCGACGTTCGGCAGCTTCGATCGCAGCGCGAGCGTAGGGAGAGCCCCGGGTTCTTGGATCACCCCGGCGACTTCAGCGAGCCGAGCACTGCGTCAGCGTAGTCGGGGTAGAGCTTGCGCACGCAGTCGGGGCAGAGGCTGTGCGTGAACGACGCATCGCTGTGCGCGCTGACGTACCGCTCGATCTGCGTCCACAAGCCTTCGTCGTCGCGCACCGACTTGCAGTGGCTGCAGATCGGCAGAAGGCCGCGCAGCGTCCTGAGCTCGGCGAGCAGCGCCTCGAGTTCCGCCGTGCGCTGCTGGTTGAGTTCCAGCGCCTCGGCCAGCTGACGGTTGAGTGCCCCCTGCCAGCGTCGTTCTCCGTCGAAGGCCGAACGCACCAGCCAGATCATCAGCGTGAGACCGACGACGCCCACGACGAAACCGGTCGTGAGGGTAATCAGGCGATCGAGCCTGCTGTCGAACGGGACCGACCACGCCGGACGAACGAAGTCCACGGCCAACAAGGCAAGCCCGTCCAGCGCGCAGAGCACGAGATACGTCCACCGTTCGACGCCGCTGAAGAAGATCACGGCGTAAACCACCGCAACAAAGAAGAAGTAGCCGATGCTCCCTTCAGCGCCCCCCTCGGCAAACCAGGCGATGTTGAGGAGCAACGCGATCAGGAGAAGGTACGATCGCTTGAAAAGCACGCCGTGCACGGCCAGAAGATACAACACCAGTGCCAGAACGCCGGAGATGGAACAAACGAGGTCGAGCCACGGCGACGTGTTCTGGAAGAAGTTGATGGGGATGACGACGCCCAGGAGCAACGCGCTGGTCGCCAGGCAGAGCAGGCGATAAAGCCAGAGTTCGAAGCTCATCCCATCCGACCCCGGCCGCAGGTCACGCACCATCCTTCCTACATCGAAAGACACGCCTTCCTCCGTGACACCTGGGGCCGGCCGCGCATGCCGCACCCGTGCCGGGTCGCCGTTCGCATCGCAGGTCGCGCTGCTCACGCTATGATAGTGCTCGGCAGAACCGGACGCCACGTGGGCGTCACCCCTTGACTTGCCATTTGTCTCACTACTAAGATTCTTACAGCTCAACTGTTGACCGTTGGTGATCGTGGCCATCCAGACGCGGCAGCCGCCGCAGGACCCTCCGTGATGCTGTTCCAGCCGTATACCCTTGGCTCCATCCCGCTCACCAACCACCTCGTGATGGCGCCCATGACGCGCAACCGCGCCGATGCGAACCACGTGCCCACGCCCATCATGGCCGAATACTACGCGCAGCGCGCGTCCTTCGGCCTCATCGTCACCGAGGGCGTCGCCCCCTCCCCCAATGGCGCCGGCTATGCGCGCATTCCCGGCCTCTACAACGCCGAACAGGTGGCGGGCTGGCGTGCGGTGACCGACGCCGTGCACGCGCGCGGCGGGCGAATCTTCATGCAGATGATGCACACGGGGCGCGCATCGCACACCGCCAACCTTCCGGCGCTCGCCACGGTGGTCGGCCCCGTCGCGGCGGCAATGCCCGGCGAGATTTGGACCGACGCCGAGGGGATGCAGCCGCCGAGCATGCCGCAGGCGATGACCGAACAGGACATCTCGGCGGCGATCGCCGAGTTTGCGCGGTCGGCGCAGCTCGCCATCGAGGCCGGCTTTGACGGCGTGGAGATCCACGGCGCCAACGGGTACCTGGTCGATGAGTTCCTCAACGCCAACGTGAACACGCGCGGCGACGCCTGGGGCGGCAGTGCGGCGGCGCGCAATCGGTTTGCCGTCGAAGTCGCGCGCGCGGTGGCCACGGCCATTGGCGCCGGGCGCGTGGGCATCCGGCTCTCGCCGTACGGCGCGTTCAACGACACCGGCGCGTTCGAGGGCGTCGAGGCGCAGTACCTCGAACTCGCGCGGACGCTTGGCGCGATGAAGCTCGCCTATCTCCATCTCGTGGATCACTCGTCGATGGGTGCGCCCACGGTGCCCGCGGACTTCAAGGATGCGCTGCGCACGGCCTTCGGCGGTGTGTTCATGGCCTCGGGCGGCTTCGACAAGGCGCGCGCCGAGCAGGCGCTGGCCGACGGAAAGGCCGATCTCGTGGCGTTTGGCCGCTCGGCGCTGGCCAACCCCGATCTCGTCGAACGATTCGCGAACGACCTGCCGCTCAACGCGCCCGACTTCGCCACGTTCTACACGCCGGGCGAGAAGGGGTACACCGATTATCCCGTGGTGGCCGTGCACGTGGCGTAGGCAACCGCCCTGCTCGAAGGCGAACGGCACCTCCGGCATGGGGGTGCCGTTCGCTTTGTATCTACCGCACCTGCGCGCCACGCCGTATTCTCGAACGGCGTTTTACCACCCAGTTACCCCCATCAACCGGACCCGTGCGATGAGCCCCGACGAAGACATCCTGGAAGCGACCGAGCCTCAACTCGCCGAGTTGGCCGAACAATTCGAGGAGTCCACCGGCGTCGACCGGCGCCACTTCCTGTTCTATTCGCTCGCGGCGGCCGCGGCCAGCACGTTCGGCGCATCCGGAGCGCGGGCAATGGGAGCGCCGATCCCCGCCGATTGGACGCCCGGCATGGAGTTGCCGTTTTCCCAGTTGCCGCAGCAGGGCACGCCGCCGCTCCCGCTGGGCAACGGCGAGGCGCCGGCGCTGCAGTTCCAGGCATATCCCGGGGGCACCGGCGCGCTCATGGAGAAGCTTGCCCGTGAGCGCGGGCGCGCCGCCTTCGACCGCACGGTGTTCAATGTCGCCCCGTTCACCGGCGCCGTCCCGGCGTCGGACGAGGACATCGCCTTCCTGCCGGCGCACCGGCAGGCGGCGCTCATCAAGGCGCGCAAGCTCACATCGACGCGGCTCACCGGTATCTATCTGGAACGCATCAAGCGTCTCAACCCCACCCTGCTCTGCGCCGTGACCATCATGGAAGCGTCGGCGCGCGCCGCCGCCAGGCAGGCCGACGCCGAGATCGCCGCGGGCAAGTATCGCGGGCCACTGCACGGCCTGCCGTACGGCATCAAGGACCTCTTCTCCACCAAGGGCGTGCCCACCACCTGGGGCGCATTGGATTTCAAGGATCGCATCATCGACGAGGACGCCGAGATCGTCGTGCGCCTGCGCGACGCGGGGGCGGTGCTCGTGGCCAAGCTGGCGACGGGACTCTTTGCGCAAAACGACCAGTGGTTCGGGGGGCGCACCAACAACCCGTGGAACCTCAACATCGGCTCCAGCGGCTCATCAGCCGGCCCATCCTCGGCGACCGTGGCGGGGTGCGTGTCGTTCAGCATCGGCACGGAGACGCAGGGCTCCATCGTGTCGCCGGCCATCCGGTGCGGCCTGAACGCGCTGCGCCCGACTTTCGGCCGGACGTCACGGTATGGCGGCATGGTGCTCGCGTGGTCGCAAGATCGCGTGGGGCCCATCTGCCGCACCATCGAGGACTGCGCGATGGTCTTCAACGCGTACCACGGCGTGGACGAGAAGGATCCGTCCACCGTGATGGCGCCGTTCCGCTTCGAGCGCAACATCAACCTCGCGTCGCTGCGCATCGGCGTCGATCCATCGGCGCCCAAGGAACTCGTCGACAAGCTCAAGGCGCTCGGCATGAAGCCGCGGGAGA
The DNA here is from genome assembly GCA_036508735.1 of Gemmatimonadaceae bacterium. Taxonomy (GTDB): domain Bacteria; phylum Gemmatimonadota; class Gemmatimonadetes; order Gemmatimonadales; family Gemmatimonadaceae; genus PNKL01. The sequence goes on along the minus strand of DATCGU010000315.1, from coordinate 12,877 downwards.
TTGGCGCGCGCCCGACGGTGCCCGGCATCGGTGGCGGTGGCCTGAACGTGGAATACGCCGCGGCGTTCGACGCCTACGTGCAGCGCAAGGCCAAGGAGATCGGGCTCGATCTCGACACGTTGCCGACGCCGACGCCGGGAGCACGGCCAGCCCCGTTCGGCAACGCGCCGCCGAGCACCAGCCCCATGGCACCGGCCGACTGGAATCCGCGTTTCGTGGCGGGCCGCACGGTGAAGGCCTTCGAGTTCGTCCAGAACCAGCGCCGGCGCATGGTGCTGGTGCAGAAGTGGGGCGAGTTCATGAAGGACCTGGACATGTTCATCGGCGGCCCGCTCGCCGACGTCGCACCGAATGCGCAGACCGGTCACCCGTGCGTGGTGGTGCCGTACAAGTTCGACATGCCGCAGTTCGGCGGTCAGGGCGGACGCGGGCGCGATACGACGGTCGCTGCGCCAGTGTACAAGCCGCAGCCGATCTGTGCGGTCATCACCGGCGCGCTGTTCAACGACGACAAGATCCTGTCGGTGGCGCACCGGTTCCAGCAGGCCACAGACGTACACCTCAAGCATCCTGCGCTCTAGGAGATCCGTCATGACATTCTTCCCGGTACGTGTGCCCCGCCCCACCGTCGTCCGCCGGGCCTGTGCGCTGGTCGCCCTGCTTCCCGCGCTCACTGCCGGCCAGGCCAAGCGGCCGATGACGACCGACGATCTCATGCGTGTCAGGGGCGTCGGCGGCGTGGTTCTGGCTCCCAACGGCGAGCGCGTACTCTACGGGGTCACGGCGTGGGAGCATCCCACCGCCAAGGAAGACACGGCGCTCGGCGACCGGCACGAACGGCGCTCCCATATCTGGGTCGTGCCGTACGCCGGCGGTGCGGCGCGGCAGCTCACGTCGAGTGAGCGGGGCGAAAGCCAGCCGCAGTGGTCGCCCGACGGAGCGACGATCTCGTTCATCAGTGCGCGCGGCACCGCCGTCGGCGATGAAGCTCCCAAGCCGCAGGTCTGGCTCCTCCCAGCTGACGGCGGCGAGGCCACCGCACTCACTACGGCCCGCGATGGCGTCGTGGCGTACGCATGGTCCCCCGACGGCAAGCGGATGGCGTACCTGACCTCCGACACGCTGACGCGCGACGCCGAGGCCAAGGCGAAGCGCCGCGACGACCCCAGGGTCTATGAGGGCGACTTCCGCCTGAATCACCTGTGGGTCATCGACGTCGCGTCCAGGAAGGCCGTGAAGCTGACGAGCGGCGAGTTCACCGTGCGCGGGGCGCCCTCGTGGTCTCCCGACGGCACGCGGCTCGCCTTCGACGCGTCGCCCACGCCGATGATCCGCGACTACCGGCGTGATGCCTACATCGCGGACGTCGCATCAAGGACGATCGACCGGCTTACCACCTCCGGTGACGTCGAAAGCACGCCACAGTTCTCGCCCGACGGCCGCAATCTGGCGTTCACCATCGTGCCCGAAGAGTGGAAACCGAACAAGGACGGCATCAGCGCGCAGACGTCGCGGAACGCACACCTCGTCACGTGGGACATCGCGGCGCGCGCGCTCACGGACCATGCGACCGCGTCGTTCGACGTCAGCGCGGGCGCCCCGCGCTGGTCGGCCGACGGCAAGCATCTGTGGTTTTCGGCGAGCGACCGCGTGTGGAACAGCGTTTACGACTACGATGTGGCAACGAAGACGTACAGCAAGATGACGCACGACGTCGTCGTCGCCGGAATGTCGGCAAGCAAGAACGGCGCTCGCGTGGCCTTCGTCTTCGACACCCCCGACCTGCCCGCCGAGGTCTACGTGCAGGACGCGGGCAAGCCCGCGCCCGTGCGCATCACCACCACCAACCCGTGGCTCGCCGACGTCGCGCTTGGCGCGTCGCAGGTCATCACGTGGAAGAGCAAGGACGGATGGCCCGTCGAGGGCGTCCTCCTCACGCCGGTGGGCTACACGGCCGGCCAGAAGGTGCCGCTCCTCGTCTCCGCGCACGGCGGCCCCACGGGGGCGCACACCAACGGCTTCAAGGGCGGCACCAGCCCCGGGCAGTCGTGGGCGGCGCGCGGCTGGGCGGTGCTGTATCCCAACCCGCGCGGCTCCACGGGCTATGGCGAGAAGTTCATGCGCGGCAACCTCAAGGACTGGGGCGGCGGCGACTACCGCGACATCATGACCGGCGTCGACGCACTCATCCAGCGCGGCATCGCCGACTCCACCCAGATGGCGTTCGAGGGGTGGAGCTACGGCGGGTACATGACCTCGTGGGTCGTGTCGCAGACCGGGCGCTTCAAGGCCGCGATGATGGGCGCCGGCCTCCCTTCGCTGCTGTCGATGGCCGGCACCACCGACATTCCCGGCTACATCAACACCTTCTTCGACGGCCTGCCACAGTACGACGGCTCCATCGTCAACCCGAGCCTGAAGTTCTATCTCGAGCGCTCGGCGATCAGCTACACCGACAAGGTGACCACGCCGCTGCTGATGCTGCACGGGGGATCCGACGAACGCGTGCCGATTGGCCAGCCCATGGAGTTCTACCGTGCGCTGAAGGACCGCGGCAAGACGGCCGCGCTCGTCTTCTATCCGCGCGAGGGGCACGGCTTCCAGGAGTACTACCACCAGATGGACCGGATGAAGCGCGAGTACGAGTGGATTGCCAAGTACACGCTGGCGCAGAAGGCCGTGCCCTGAGGGCGCGGCCGGCCGCCTGAAGCGGCCAATTGCTATGCCACCGACGCCGGTACCAGACGCCTGATCATCACGACCTTGAGGATGTCGTTGACCACGAGGCACGCCAGCATCGAATAGCCGAAGAGGGCTCCCACCTGCCATGCCGGCAATGGCGATAGGCCCGGAAGCCCGACGAACGTGAGCGCCGTGCCCGTGACCGCATCCGCTACGAGCGCGGCCAGCAGGGTCGTGCTGGGCAACGACGTCCAGAAGGCACGGCGCTCGCGCGCCGAAGCGACCGAGAACGCCGCAAAGTAGAGCAGCAGCAGGAAGCTGAAGGTGTGGAGGGCATTGTCATTGGTTGCGAGTCCGAAGCGCGACCAGCCGATCCACAGAAAGAGGAGCGTCTCCACCACCATCGCGACGCCGAGGACGGCCGAGACGGTGATGAAGCCCCCGATGTTCCACGTCTCCGGCTGGCGTGACGGCCGCACGGTATCGGTGGCAAGGGCGATCTTTGCGAAGTCCGTCATGAAGACCAGCAGGAGCATCGCGAACGCGGACACGGCGAACTTGCCCGTCATCACGAACGCGACGACGACGAACGCCGCCTTGAGAATCGTCCGGCTGATCTTGTTGATGATCCAGGTCAGGATGCGCTGGTAGACCATTCGCCCCTGCTCGACCAGCGCCAGGATGTTCGTCAAGCCCGGCTCGGTCAGGACGACGCTCGCGGCGCTCTTGGCCACGTCGGTCGCACTGCTCACGGCAATGCCGACTTCGGCCTGGCGGAGCGCCGGCGCGTCATTGACGCCGTCACCCGTCATGCCGGTGATGTGTCCGGCGGCCTGCAGCTGCTGTACCACGATGTACTTGTCTTCGGGAAACACTTCCGCGAAGCCGTCGGCATCGTCGAACAGGTCCGTCGCCTTCGAGCCGGCCTTGGCGATCACGGCCTTCAGGTCCGCCACGCGACGGATGGTCGGCAGCCCGACACCGCGGGCGATTTCTGTTGCGACGGCCAGGGCGTCACCGGTGAGCAGCTTCACCGAGACGCCCAGCCCCTGCAGTGCGGCGACCAGTTCCCGGGCGTCCGGTCGCGGCGGATCATACAACGACACCAGTCCAAGCAGCACGAGCGGGCCCGACTCGGGTCCGCGCGCCACGGCGAGCGAGCGATATCCCTTCCCCGCCGACTCGCTCACGCGCCTCTCCAGCGCATCAATGGCCGGGGCAGCCAGCCCGCAGGCCTCGGCAACGGTGCGGACGGCGCCCTTCATCACCTTGAAACGCACGCCATCCTGTTCAACCACGGCCTCTGTTCGCCGGCCCTTGGCGTCGAAGGGCGCAAACGAAACGGGTGTGACCTTGGACGACGTGTCGAAGACGTGACGTTCCGCGGCCGCAGACAGAAACGCGAGGTCGATGGGATCCTGATTGGCCTCCTGCGATGCCAGGCTGCCGGCGCGCAGCACGTCGGCTTCGCTTGCCAGCTCCAGCGGGATCACACCGGTGACGGCCAGCTGGTTCATGGTGATGGTCCCGGTCTTGTCCACGCAGAGCACGTCCATGGTCGCGGCGTCCTCCGTGGCGCTGAGGCGCGTGACCAGCACGCCGTGCTTGGCCAGCTCCTTCGATCCCAGGGCCGTACTGACCGTGAACATCACGGGAAGCGCAACCGGCACCGCGCTCATCAGGAGCACAAGGACGAGCGGGATCATGTCGCTGAGCGGCGTCCCGCGAAGAATCGACAGCACGACCACCACGCCAAGGAGCGCCCCCACAATGACGAACAGCCAGCGCACCACGTTGGCCACGACCGCTTCGATGTGGAGCTTCGGCCGTGCGTCCTGCACAAGCTCCGTCGTGCGGCCGAAATAGGTCTGTGCGCCGGTGAGCATCACGACGCCGTTGCCTTCGCCGCGACGGACGACAGACCCTGACGACAGTACGGCGCCGGCTGCCTTGTCCACATTCTTCGATTCGCCCGTCAGCGCCGACTGGTCCACCGACAGCTCGCCGTTGAGGAGCTTCACGTCGGCCGGCACGATGTCGCCGGGACGCACGCGCACGATATCACCCGGCACCAGGTCCCTGGCCGGAACGACCTGCCAAGTGGCCTCGCGCAAGACGCGCGCGTTGACCTGCAGTCTTCGCCGCAGGGCCTCCACCACGCCTGCCGCGCGGCGCTCCTGGACCACGCTCAGCACGGCATTGATGACCAGCAGCGCGCTCACCACCACGAGGTCCGCGTACTTGCCGAGCACCGCCGAGAGGACGATGATGAGTTCGAGCATCCACGCCGATATGCCCCAGAACTTCCGAAGGAAGTTGCGGACCGGATGGTCCCGCTTTTCGGCGACCTCGTTGTAGCCGTGCTGCGCGCGCCGCGAGTCGACGTCAGCGCGGGAAAGCCCCGTCTCGGGGCTGACGTGGAGCGCCGCCAGCGCATCGGGCACCGACGCCGACGCGATGGCTGGCTGCGCAACTGTATCCGGCTGTGCTGGCGTGACGCGACCCTGGTTCACGAGACAGTCCCCATCGAACCTGCGGGCAGGCATACGGTGTCTCCAATTGATGGAGTGCGGTACCCTCGAAGGCTATCAGCCGATCGTGCGAGGCGGCGCCGGCGTAATTCCACCAGATTCAAGTACGCCACGCAAGGCCGCGGCCGTCCGCCGCACCCGTGGACAACGCCCAGGGAGCACGCCGTGCACGCCATCACCACGAAACTCGTCGCGCTCATCGCGGAGCACGGCTGGAAGGATCATTTCGCACGCGCCATCAAGAACGCGCAGGCGCATGACGTGCCCGGCATCCGCGACATCCGGACACCCGATGACTTCCTGCACTACGTCGACCGGCTCGTCACGTGGACGCCGCACGAGCATGGCGACTCGCGGTTCATCTACGATCAGCTGGTGAAGTTCTACTTCTTCCTCGATCAGGAACCACTCAAGGGACTGCAGAGCCCCATCAAGCCGGCCACGCAACCACAGCAGCTCACACCGCTGTCCGCGTGGATCGTCGAGTTCGCCCGGACGTGGGGTTCGTATCTCGACACGCTGGAATCGGCACGTGAAGTGGAGAGCTTCCGCACCGATCCCATCTTCAACTGGGACGAGTACATGCCGTCGCCCAGCGGCTACAAGACGTTCAACCAGTTCTTCGCGCGGCACGCCAAGCCAGGCATGCGCCCGGTCGCCGCAATCAGCGACGACACGGTGCTCGTCGCCCCCGCCGACTCCACGTTCGTGGGATGGTGGCAGGTGAGCCAGAAGTCGACGATCTACGTGGAGCAGAACAGACTGGCGATTAAGGGCATGGAGTGGTCAATCCATCAGCTGCTCGAGGGAAGCGCCTACGCCGACCGCTTCAAGGGCGGCATCTTCACGCATTCGTTCCTCAACACCTTCGACTATCATCGCTGGCACACGCCCGTTCGGGGCAAGGTCGTCGAGGCGCGCGTCCTGCAGGGGCAGGCGTACCTCGACGTCGACGTCCGGCCCGCGACGGCGGGTGGCCAGACCATCAACGTGCTTCACAACCTGGACGGCACCGGCTACCAGTTCGTGCAGACCCGCGGGCTCATCGTCATGGAATCGCCGATCGGGCTCGTCGCCTGCCTCCCGATGGGCATGGCGCAGGTCTCTTCCGTGGTGATCACCGCCGAGGTAGGCGTGACGCTGCGCAAGGGCGAGGAGCTCGGTTACTTTCAGTTCGGCGGGTCCGATTTCGTCATGGTGTTCGAACGCTCGAGCAACGTGCAGTTGCTGTCGCGACCTGGTGTGCACGTCCAGCAGGGCACGGCAATCGGGAATGCCTTCCCGGCGAGCTAGTCCCGGTCGCGCCCTCGCGGCAGTTCATGTGACGGCCGGGCCCCGAGCCGCCCTTGTTCCCTCCCGAGCCACAGCCCGAGCCCCAGCCAGACCGCCGCGATCGGCACCGCCGCAAAGGCGATCCCCGACAGGCCAAGCCCCAGCGCGGTCAGCCCGGCGAATCCCCACGCGCCTATCTGGTCGCCACCGCGATAGACGAACGTCTCGATGAAGTTCTTCGCCTTGTACTTGTCCTCGCGCGGCACCACGGTGAACAGGATCTCCATCGCCGGGTTGTTGAGCGCGAAGTTGCCGGCGCGCCGCGCCACGGCGAGCGTGGCCACCGTGAGGAACACCGGCCACGCGCCGAGCGCCGCGAACCCCACCATGGTGACGAACGGCAGGAACGCCAGCGACGCCGCCAGCCCGAGCCACCGGATCAGTCGCCCGGTGAAGAACACCTGTGTCACCAGCGTGAGCGACTGCACCACCAGCTCGATCCGCGCCATGATGGCGGTGCGCGCCGCGCGGTCGGCGTACGCCTTGCCGACGATGTCGGCCTGCTCGAAATAGAGGATGGTCGAGCCCAGCGTCAGCAGTATCAGGAACGCCGAGATGCCGAGCAGGTAGGGCGACTTCAATACGTGCGTGAACCCGGCCCACGCGCTGCCGCCAATCGGCAGCTCCTCGCGCAACGCCACCTGGTCTTCGCTCGCGCGACGCCGGGCCGGGAATCGCATCACGCACAGCACCGCAAGCTCGATCAGCACCGCCGAGATCAGCAGCAGGTTCGCCGTGCCGATCGTCGGTGCCAGCTTGGCGGTGGCCGCCGAGCCGAGCACCGAGCCCAGCGTCCCCCCCACGGCGATGAAGCCGAAGAGGCGCTTGGCCTGCTCGCTGCGGAACGAGTCGGCCATGAAGGCCCAGAAGATCGAGACGACGAACAGGTTGAAGACGCTCGTCCACACGAAGAACGCGCGGCCAATCCACACGTCGCCCGCCGATCCCTCGGCGGGCGCCACGAAGGTCATGAGCGCGTAGAACACCAGGATGTTCGCGACGAAGAACTGGTACGTGATGGCGATGAACTTCCGCACGGGATAGCGCACGACGAGCGCCGAGAACAGCGGATTGGCCACGAGCACCGCGGCAAGCGTGCCGGCGAACAGGTACGGCAGCTTCGAGATGCCCGCGGCGACGGCCACCGCCTCGCGAATGGGGCGCAGCACGAACCATCCGCTGAGCACGAAGAAGAAGTACGCAAACGACACGAGCATCGTCTGCACTTCCTCAGGTCCCACGTCCACCATCCGGCGGAGAAGCGCGTGGAGCCCGTGCGGGGCCGAGGGGGCCGAGGGGGCCGAGGGGGCCGGTGAAGCCGGTTCCGTCACCCGTTCCCCGCGGACTTCACCTTGGCGTGCCAGGCGGCGAGCACCTCGGCCTCACGCTTCATGTCGAGCCCGCTGATCGCACCGCGCAACGTAGCCTCCTGCTCTGCCTGCGGACGCGTACGGTGCCAGTCCAAGGTGGTCCGGGCCGTGTCGGCGAGCGTCCGGAAGGTGAGGCCCTTCGCGATGGCCTTGGCGGCACTGCGGCGCTGGTAGCCCGCGGTGGCACCGTACGGCGGCTGCCACACGGTCATGTGCCGCCACGGGCGAACACCCTGCTCCTGCAGGAACTCCCAGGGCACCCAGGTGAGCATCCCCCGGGTCGACGTGATCGACTTCACGCCATACAGCATTTCCGCGATGGTGAGCGGCTTCTCGGGACCGATTGCGTTGAACAACCCGAACGCGCGCGCCTCGGCCATGCGCACCGAGAACTCGGCAAGGTCGCGCACGTCGATGAACTGGCAGGGATCGTCCGGCTTGTCGGGTGCGAGAATCTCACCGCCGGCATCTATGCGCGCGGGCCAGTAGGTGAACCGGTCGGTGCGATCGAGCGGCCCGACGATGAGGCACGGGCGGATCACCGTCCAGATTCCCGGATAATGCTTCGCCACTTCCTGCTCGGCCTTCACCTTCAAGGGGCCGTACTGGCGCGACGCATGCTGCGGATCGAGCGTGTACGGATCGATGTCCGCCGGCAGCACGCCCACCGGACTGTTCTCGTCCAGTCCGATGATGCTCTGATCGCTGTATACCGACGTCGTTGACTGGAAGATGTAGTGCTTGACGTTGCCGGCGAGCTGCTGCGCCGCGTTGCGCACCCATGCCGGGAACGTGGTGGGATTGTCGAGCACGACGTCGAACGTCTTCCCCGTGAGCGCGCTCGTGTCGCTGCTGAGGTCGCCTATCAGCTCCTCGGCCACCCGGCCCTTGAAATACCCCGGGCGCGTCTTGTTCCGGTTGAACAGCGTCACGCGGTGCCCGCGGGCCAGCGCGTACTCCACCTGCTCGGGGCCGGTGAAGCCTGTGCCGCCGAGGATGAGGATGTTGAGCGACGCCGGCGCCCGGGTGACCGGCTGCGGCGTCCAGAGGAACGGATCCTGTTGCCCGAGCAGCGACTTGGGGAGCCCGCTGAGTCCGAGCGCGCCGCCAATGGCGGCGCCCGCGCGGAGGAACGAGCGACGGCTAGTCATTGTCCGGCCCTCCCTGTGGCCTGGCCTTCCATGCGGCGAGCACCTCGGCTTCCTTGGCCGCCGAGAGTCCGGCAATGGCACCGTCGGCGAGCGACTTCAGTTCCGCTTTGGAGCGCGTCTTGTTCCAGGCGAGCGTGTCGGCGGCGGTGACGGCGAGCGGGCGGAAGGTGAGTCCCTTCGCGACCGCCCGGTCGTTGTTGCGGCTCATGAATCCCGCCGTGGCACCCTTCGGCGGCATCCATACCGTCATGTGGCGCCATCCGCGCACGCCCTGCGCCGCGAGGAAGTCGGCCGGAATCCACGTGAATTGGGCACCCGCGGTCGTCACCGCCTTGATTCCGTATAACAGTTCCGACATCGGGCGCACGAATCCGACGGCGTTGAACGTGCCGATCACTTTCTGCTCGGCAAGTCGCACCATCCACTCGGCGAGGTCGCGCGAGTCGATCCACTGCGTCGGATCGGTCGGCGTGCCTGGAGCGATCACGTCGCCGCCGCGGTCGATGCGCGCCGGCCAGTACGTGAACCGGTCGCTGCGGTCGAGCGGCCCCACGATCAGCCCCGGTCGTACCACGGTGACACGACCCGGATACTGCCGCTCCGCTTCCCGCTCGGCGAAGGTCTTGAGCGCGCCGTAATACTTGCCGGCGTTCTCGCGAACGAGCGTATATGGATCGAGGTCGGCCGGCATGGGCGTCGTGCCGTCGGTCTCGTCCATGTTCGGCCGGCTGTTGTCGGGGTACACCGATTCGGTCGAGATGAAGATGTACTGGCCGACGTTCCCCTTGAGGTGCCGGGCCGCGTTGCGCACCCAGGCCGGGAATGTCGTGGGGTTGTCGAGGACGACGTCGAACTTCTGCCCCTTCAGCGCGCTGACGTCGTCGTTGAGGTCGCCGATGAGCTGTTCGACCTTCCCCTTGAACATGCCGGGGCGCGTGCGGTTCCGGTTGAAGAGCGTGACCTTGTGGCCGCGCGACAGCGCGTACTCGACCTGCTCGGGGCCGGTGAACCCGGTGCCGCCGAGAATGAGGATGTTGAGCGGCATCTGCGGTGGTACCCCGCGAAAGAGGGGAGTGGAGCTGATGATGCGCCGTGGGACCCGGTAAGTCTACGACGTGCCGGAGGCTCGCGCATCAGAGCGCGTGATTCGGCGGTCACCGCGTCTGCCGGGCGAGCCGGGAAACCGCCCGTTCACTCGCCCACGGCGTGCGTCGACGCAATGGCCGCCGGCCGCCGCACGAGCAGCAGCAGCGGCACGAGCAGCAGCATCAGTCCTGCTGCCAGCAGGTAGACGCGCGCATAGGCAATCACGCTGGCCTGGCCCAGCACCAGGCGGTCGAGCAGCGCGAGCGCGCGCTGGTGCGCGGTCCACGAGTCTGCACCGCGCGCCATCATGGCGCGCGCCATCGCCTCCACACGCGCCAGCACCTGCGGATTCGTCGACGTGAGGTGCTCGCCGAGGACGGACCGGTACTGCGCCGTGTGGCGCGCCAGCAGAGTCGCGATGGCGGCAATGCCGAACGAACCGCCGATCTGCCGGAAGAAGCTGTACAGCCCGACCGCCTGCGGTAGTTCCCTGGACGGCAGTCCGCCGAGCGTGAGGGTGGTGAGCGGCACGAACATCATGCCCATCCCCAGCCCGCGGCCGAGCAGCGGCCAGAAGAAGTCGCGCGCGCCACTTTCCCCCGTGATCTGCGAGAGCTGCCACGCCGCGGCCACGAAGATCAGCGCACCGCCGGTGATCAGCCAGCGCGGGTCGAAGCGGTTGACGAGCCGCCCGACGACGCCCATCGAGATCGCGGTGGCCAGGGCACCGGGGAAGAGCACCATTCCCGTCTGCTGGGCGCTCATCCGGAGGTTGTTCTGCAGGAAGACCGGCAAGGTGAACGACATGGCGTACAACCCGACGCCCATCACGACGCCGAGCACCGTCCCCACCCAGACCTGGCGGTGCCGGAGCACGCGGAAGTCGATGACGGGATGCGCGGTCGTCAGCTCGCGCCACAGGAGCGCGACCCAGCCCACGGACCCCATCAACGCAAGCGCGATGATCCGCCGGGAATCGAACCAGCCGTCCTGCTGTCCGTGCTCGAGCACGTACTGGATGGCGCCGACACTCGCCGCGAGCAGGGCGATGCCCGCGTAGTCGATTCCCTTCGGCCTCGTCTGGTGCGCCGGGTCATGCACGTACGCCGCGATCATCACTGCGGCGACGATGCCCACGGGAAGGTTGATGTAGAAGATCCACGGCCACCCCGCGTGGTCCACGATGTAGCCGCCGAGCGTCGGGCCGATGGTGGGCCCCACCATGACCCCGAGCCCGAACAGCGCCATCGCCGTCCCCGCCTCCTCGGGCGGAAACGTCTCGAGCAGGACCGCCTGCGATACGGTCATCAGCGCCCCGCCGCCCAACCCCTGGACGATACGCCAGAAGATGAGCATCCCCAGCGAGTGCGCCGCGCCGCAGAAGAAGCTGGACGCGGTGAACAGGATGATGGAGCCCACGAAATAGCGCTTGCGGCCGAAGAGCGCGCCGAGGAATCCCGTGAGCGGCATGACGATCACACTCGCGAGTATGTAGCCCGTGGACACCCAGGCGATCTCGTCGAGGTTTGCGCCGAGGTTCCCCATCATGTCGGGCAACGCCACGTTGACGATGGACGAGTCGATCACCTGCATCAGCGCCGCCAGCACCACGGCGCCGGCGATGAGATACTTGTGCTCCGCGCCCGTCGGCGCGGGGAATGGGTGCATCGGGGGGTTCCTTGACGGCGAGTGGGGGAGGGCGTAACATACGCGTGAGTATGTACGAAGGCAAGCCACTCCGCACGCCCTTGGACGATCATGACGAGCACCACCAGGACCCCGCGCCGCGAAGCCGGTCCCGCGCTGCGCACGGGCGAACTGCTTGAAGCCGCGCTCCTGATCTTCTCCCAGCAGGGCTATCGCCACGCGCGCCTCGACGACGTCGCCGATGCGGCGGGCGTCACCAAGGGCGCCATCTACCACTACTTCGACACCAAGGAAGCGCTGCTCCTCGCCGTCATCGATCACTACCAGTCGGAGGCCTTCGGTCGCGCCGAGGACGCGCTTCGTGATCCCGACCTGCCGGCGGTCACGCGCATTCGCCTGCTCCTGCGCAAGGTCTTCGCCCGTCGCGACAAGACCACGAGCGACCGCATGCTCACGCTCCTGCTGCGCGACGTTGCCATCGAGGCGCCCAAGGTGCTCGAGCGATGGCTGCGCAATGGCCCCGCGCGGCTCTGGCGACTGATCGACGACGTCGTCACCGACGGCAAGCACCGCGGTGAGTTTCGCGCCGACGCCGATGCAGAGGTCGGCGCCCGGTTGCTCGTCTCCGGCCTCATGCTGCAATTTATGTGGCAGCAGCACGCGGCTGCCGTTCCCGGCCTGGCCATCGACGAGGACCGGCTCGTCGAATCGGCCGCCGAACTCTTCCTCGCCTCTCTGCGCCCCGATCGCCCCGTCCACGCGCGACACGCCTGACCCCCACTCCCCCGACTGCCATGCGGTACGACCTCATCACCCTCTCCCGCGAATTCGGCGCCGGCGCCCGGGAACTCGCCGCACTCCTCGGCGACGCCCTCGGCTGGCGCGTGCTCGATGCCGACATCGCCCTCAACGTCGCCAACCGCCTCGGCCTCGAGCGCAGTTCGCTTGCCCAGTGGGACGAGCATGCACCCACCCTGCTCGAGACGCTTGGCAGCTCGATGCTGATTGGGACCCCGGAACTGCCGATTACGGCGGCGATGGCCGCGCGCCCTGCGGCAGGCGACGTGGCTGCCGCGAC